>DBTW01000189.1:34367-52305 GCA_002307245.1 Spirochaetaceae bacterium UBA1306
CAGCACAGCCAGGACTGGTCGGCCTTCGCGGCCCACATCCCCGGCCTCAAGGCCTACTTCCCCGCCACTCCCTACGACGCCAAGGGCATGCTCAACCTGGCCCTGCGCGGCACCGACCCGGTCATCTTCTTCGAGAGTCAGCTCCTCTACGACAAGGGCGAGGAGTTCGCGAAGGAGGGCGTCCCGACCGGCTATTACGAGATCGCCGAGGGGGAGAGTGTCGTTCGGAAGGCCGGCAAGGACCTCACGATCGCGACCCTCGGCGCCACGCTCTACAAGGCCATGGACACCGCCAAGGCCCTCCGCGAGCAGCATGGCCTGGAGGCCGAGGTCATCGACCTCCGCTTCATCAACCCGCTCAACTACGATGTCCTGGTCGAGTCGGTGAAGAAGACCGGCCGGCTCCTCCTCGCGAGCGACGCGGCCGAGCGCGGCTCCTTCCTCCATACGGTGGCGTCCAACGTGTCGACCCTGGCCTTCGACTACCTCGACGCCCCCGTGGCCGTCGTGGGCAGCCGCAACTGGGTCACCCCGGCCGCCGAGCAGGAGGAGCTCTACTTCCCGCAGAAGGACTGGATCATCGACGCTATCCACGAGCGCATCCTGCCCCTGCGGGGCTACGCGCCCAAGACGGTCCAGACGGTGGGCGACATCGCCCGCCGCTCGAAGAGGGGAGTATAAGCCGCATGGCGGGATCCCCATCGGCCGCGCGAGGGAAGGCGAACGATCCCGCGGCCTCCTGCGAGGAGCGCCTGGCAGCCCTTGCAGGCCTGGCCCGGGAGCTGCCCGAGAGGGGCGCGCCCTCAGGCGAGTCCAACAACCACATCCACACTATCTATAGCTTCAGCCCCTACTCGCCCTCGATGGCCGCCCTTCTCGCCAGGGAGGCTGGCCTCGAGGTGGCGGGCGCGGTCGACCACGACTCGATCTCGGCCTCCCGCGAGATGGTGGCGGCCTGCGCCCTGGTCGGCATAGGCGGAGTGAGCGGCTGCGAGCTCCGCGTCGGCTTCCCCGCCTTCGCCGACCGCAAGATAAACAATCCCGACTCCGCGGGCATCGTCTACATGACCATCCAGGGCGTCCCCGCCGGGCGGGTCGACGAGCTCTCGGCCTTCTTGGGGCCCATCCGCGCCGCGCGGCTCGAGCGCACGGCGCGCATGGCAGAGGCCGCCTCGGCCCTGCTGCGCGAGGCCGGAGTCGAGGGCCTCGACCTGGGCAGCGACGCCGTCGCTCGGTCGAAGGCCGCCGAGGGCGGCGGCGTCACCGAGCGCCACCTACTCGCCGCCGTGGCCGAGCGCCTAATCGCCCGCTACGGCCGTGGCCCGGCCCTCGTCGAGGGCCTGGCCTCGGGCCTGGGCATCAGGCCTGAGGCCAGGCTCGCCGCACTTCTATCCGACCCCGTGAATCCCATGCTCGAGTACGACCTCCTCGGGGTCCTCAAGTCGCTCTTCCTCGGGAGGATCTTCGAGCAGCCGGGGGAGGCCGAGTGCCCCGACGCGACGGGGGTCGTCGCCTTCGCGGCCGCCATCGGCGCGGTCCCGGCCTACGCCTACCTAGGCGACGTGGGCGAGTCGCCAACGGGGGACAAACGGCCCGAGAAATTCGAGGACGACTTCATCGAGGAGCTCTTCGACGCGGTCAAGGAAGCCGGCTTCCTCGGCGTAGCCTACATGCCGCCCCGCAATACGCCCTCCCAGCTTGAGCGCGTTAGGCGACTCTGCGACGAGCGCGGCCTGATGCAGATCTCGGGCGTGGATATCAACAGCCCGCGCCAGTCCTTCAATTGCCCCGAGTTGCGCCGTCCCGAATTCGCCAATCTGCGCGACTCTACCTGGGCCCTCGTGGCGCACGAGCGCCTCTCCTCGGCCGATCCCCGGGCCGGCCTCTTCTCCGCCGCCAATCCCCTGGCCGCCCTGCCCTTGGGCGAGCGGATCTCCGCGTATGCCGAGGCGGGCAGGGCCCTCGACCCCGCGAGGCCGGGCGAGTCCGGCGCGGTCCTGAACGATCTCCTGAAAGGCAGGTTTCCTCGATGAGCGACATTAGCCATACCTTCGCCGCGCCTCTCCTGCGCGGGCTTTATATCGGGGCCTTTGGCAGGCCCATGGCCCTGGTCCCGGGCTCGGCGCTCGGCGCCGCCGAGGGCGAGGCCCCCGAAGCCCTGTCGGTCGAGCTGCCGCGCGAAGAAGGGCCGGCCGCCGGGGCCCTGTCCGCTTCCCTCGCCGCCTGGCGCGGCTCCCATGGGGGCCAGCACATGCCGGGCTGCGTGGTCCTGCGTTCCGGATCGGAGCGCAGGGCCTACTGGCCGGGCCTCGGCCTCGACGACGCGAGGAGGCGCATGGAGAGGCGCGACGCCGCGCCCCTGCCCGTGCCGCCCCCGACCGCGGAGATCGCGGGCTCGGCCAGGCGGCGCTCGGGAGTGGTGGAGGGCAGGATAGCCCTCGTGACCGGCGGCGCCCAGGGCTTCGGCGAGGAGATCGTCCGCGGCCTCGTGGCCTCGGGGGCCCTCGTCTACGTCGCGGACTTAAACCTCGCCGGGGCGGAGAGGCTCTCTTCCGAGCTGAACGCCGCCGCCGGGCGGGCCGCCGCCATACCTGTTTCGGTCAACGTGTCCGACGAGGCCTCGGTCGAGGCCATGTTCGCCCTCGTCGCCGAGCGCTCGGGCGGGCTCGACCTCGTGGTGAGCAACGCTGGCGTCCTCAAGGCCTCGTCCGTCCTCGAGCAGGAGCTCGCGGCCTTCAAGTTCGTGACCGACGTGAACTACGTGGGCTTCTTCCTCGTCACCAAGCACGCCGGGCTCCTGCTCCGCAGGCAGGCCCGCCTCGCGGCGCTCTGGCCGACCGACATCGTCCAGGTCAACTCGAAGTCGGGGCTCGAGGGCTCGAACAGGAACGGCTCCTACGCCGGCTCCAAGTTCGGCGGCATCGGCCTCGTGCAGAGCTTCGCCCTAGAGCTCGTGGAGTGGGGGATAAAGGTCAACGCGATCTGCCCGGGCAACTTCCTGGACGGGCCGCTCTGGTCCGACCCGGTCAAGGGTCTCTTCGTCCAGTACCTGCAATCGGGCAAGGTGCCCGGGGCGAAGACCGTCGAGGACGTGCGCAAGGCCTACGAGGCCAAGGTCCCCATGCGCCGAGGCTGCGTGGGCGAGGACGTCATGCGCGCGATCTATTACCTCGTGGAGCAGGAGTACGAAACCGGCCAGGCATTGCCCGTCACCGGCGGCCAGGTTATGTTGAGCTAGAAGGGGCCGTCATGGACAAGGCGATAGCGGTCATCGACATAGGCATGACGAACAAGAAGGTGGCCGTCTATGACGGCTCCCTCCGCATGCTGGACTCGGCCTCTCGCAAATTCGACCCCGTCATGGTCGAGGGCCTCGAGGTCCACGACCTCGAGGGCATGGAGGAATGGTTCCTCGACACCCTGGCCTTCTTCGCGAGGAGCCACCGGATCGGGGCCATTGCAGTCACGACCCACGGGGCCACGATGGTCTGCGTGGGCGCAGACGGCCTCCCTTGCGCTCCTAGCGTCTACTACACGCACGAGCCGGGGCTTGAGTTCCAGGGGCGCTTCTACCGCGCCTTCGGCGACCGTCGGGAGCTGCAGGCCTCGACGGGCACGCCGCCCCTCTCGGCCCTGATCAATCCCTCCAAGGGCATCTTCTTCCTCCAAGAGCGCTTCCCCGAGGCCTTCGCCCGGACGCGCCGCGTGCTGAACTATCCCCAATACTGGGGCTTCCGCCTCAGTGGCGAGACCGGGGCCGAGGGCACCTACACGGGTTGCCACAGCTACCTCTGGGACTGGGAGCGCGGCCGCTACTCGACCGTGGCCGAGAAGCTCGGCATCGCGGACCTCATGCCCTTTCCCCTGCGCGATTCCTGGGACGTCCTGGGGCGGATCAAGCCCGAGCTCGCCGCGCGCACGGGCATCGGCGCCGACGCGGTCGTGACCATGGGCATCCACGACTCGAACGCCTCCCTCCTGCCCCACTTGGCCAAGGGCCGAGGCAAGGACTTCGTTCTCAACTCGACCGGTACCTGGTGCGTCCTCATGCATCCCCAGGCGCTCTACGGCTTCGCCCGCGACGAGCTCGGCAAGATCGTCTTCTTCAACCGCTCGGCCTACAACGAGCCCGTGAAGACCGCGATCTTCCTCGGCGGGATGGAGTACGAGGCCTGGACCAAGGCCATCGCCCTCGCCTGCGGCCTGTCCGGCCCCGGCGACCTGCCCGAGCCGGCCGAGGCTGATTACCGCTCGGTAGTCGAGGCGCGCGACGAGTTCATCATGCCCGAGTTCGTGCCCGGCTCGGGCCAGTTCCCCGGCTCGGAACCGCGGGCCGTCCAGGGCGGGGCCGATTATCCCTACGCCGGGATCGAGTCCGGCGCGAGCCTGCCGCCCTTCCTCAAGGCCCCGCGCAGGGCCCTCGCGGCCCTCAACCTCTCGCTGGCCCTGCAGACCCTCGTGGCCCTCGAGCGCGCCGGGGCGGGACCGGCGACCGAGGTCTACACGGAGGGGGGCTTCCGCAGGAACCAAGGCTACAACGCCGCGCTCGCGGCGGCGCTGTCCGGCTCCGGGGGCCATTCCTCGGGGAGGGCCTTCGTCACCGACATCTCCGAGGCGACCGCCTTCGGCGCGGCCATGACCGCCGTGGCCGCCCTCGAGGGGCTCAAGCCAGACGCGTTAGGCGATAGATTCGATATCGAATACAAGCCGGTGTCGCCCATGCGGGGCCTCGGCGATCTCGAGGGCTACCGTGCGGCATGGCTCGCCCGGGCGGCGAAAAAGGGAGATAAGGCATGAAGACCAAGGCGGTGCGGCTATACGGCGTCGACGATCTCCGGCTCGAGGAATTCGAGCTGCCGGCGATCAAGGACGACGAGATCCTGGCCAAGGTAGTCTCGGACTCGATCTGCATGTCGAGCCATAAGCTCAGCATGCAGGGGGACAAGCATAAGCGCGTGCGCGCCCCCCTCGCGACCGACCCCGTCATCATCGGCCACGAGTTCTGCGGGGAGCTCGTCGAGGTCGGCGCCAAGTGGCAGCGGCAGTTCAAGGCCGGCCAGAGATTCGCGATCCAGCCCGCGCTCAACTACCAGGGCACCCTTTGGGCGCCCGGCTATTCCTACGCGCACATCGGCGGCGACGCGACCTATATCGTCATACCGCGCGAGGTGATGGAGCTCGGCTGCCTCCTCGAGTACAGGGCGGAGGCCTTCTTCATGGGCAGCCTCGCCGAGCCGGTCTCGTGCATCGTGGGCGCCTATCACGCCCAGTATCACACCAAGGGCGGCTCCTACGTGCACGAGATGGGCATCAGGGAAGGCGGCTCCCTGGCCCTCCTCGCGAGCGTCGGGCCCATGGGCATAGGCGCCATCGACTACGCCATGCACGCGCCCCGCCGGCCCTCGCGCGTGGTGGTCACCGACATCGACGACGCGAGGCTCAAGCGGGCGGCGTCGATCTTCACGGTGGAGGAGGCCCGGCGGAACGGCGTCGAGCTCCGCTACGTGAACACGAAGGACATCGCCGACCCCGTGGCCCATCTCAAGGAGCTGAACGGCGGCAAGCTCTTCGACGACGTGTTCGTCTTCGCGCCGGTGAAGAGCGTCGTCGAGATGGGCGACCGGCTCCTGGGCCCCGATGGCTGCCTCAACTTCTTCGCCGGCCCCACGGACACCTCCTTCTCGGCGAGCCTCAACTTCTACGACGTGCATTACGAGTCCCACCACCTCGTGGGCACCTCGGGGGGCAATACCGACGACATCAAGGAGTCGCTCGCGATGATGGCCGACGGCCGCCTCAATCCCGTGGCGATGATCACCCACGTCGGCGGCCTCGACTCGGTGCCCGCCACGACCATCGGCCTCGACAAGATCCCCGGCGGCAAGAAGCTCATCTACACCCATAAGAGGCTTCCCCTCGTCGCCCTCGCCGACTTCGAGGAGCGGGGCAAGTCGGAGCCGCTCTACGCCGAGCTCTCCCGCATCGTGAAGGCGAACAACATGCTCTGGTGCAAGGCGGCCGAGGACTACCTCCTGGCCCACGCGCCGGGGATCTAGGGCCCATGGGCGTCGAGGCGGTGCTCTTCGACATGGACGGCGTCCTCGCGGACTCCGAGCCCTTCATCGCCGAGGCGGCCATCGCCATGCTGGCCGAGAGCTACGGCGTCGCCGCCTCGCGCGCGGACTTCCTGCCCTTCGTGGGCATGGGGGAGAACCGCTTCATCTCGGGCGCCGCGGCGAGGCACGGCGTGGCCGTGGACCTCGAGCGCGACAAGGCGCGCACCTACGAGCTCTATTTCGAGCTCATCCGCGGGCGCCTGCGCGAGGTGGCCGGCGCGACGGCCTTCGTCCGCGAGTGCCGCGCGCGCGGTCTCAAGCTCGCGGTGGCGACGAGCGCGGACCGGCGCAAGCTCGAGGCCAACCTGCGCGAGATCGGCCTCGTCGAGGCCGACTTCGACGCCCTCGTCGACGGCCTCCAGGTGGAGCGCAAGAAGCCCTATCCAGACATCTACCTCGAGGCCGCCCGGCGCCTCGGGATATCCCCCGCGCGATGCCTCGTCGTGGAGGACGCGGTCTCGGGCGTGGAGGCGGCCAAGGCCGCCGGCTGCGCCTGCCTCGCCCTGGCGGGCAGCTTTCCCGAGGCCGAACTCCGCGCCGCCGGGGCGGACTGGTTCGCAGAGGACCTGGCCTCGGTGGATGCGGCCCGCGCGGCGTTCGGGCGGCGGTTCAACTAGAGAATCGAGCCCGGCTTCAGGTTCAGCGCGTTCAGCGCCCCGAGGCGGCTGCCCTCGGCCACCGCCTCGGCCAGGCTCGCCCCTCCCATGAGGGCGGCCGCGAGGCCCGCCGCGAAGGAGTCGCCCGAGCCGATGGGGTTCACCGGGACTATGCTCGGCGCCTCGCATTCCCGCAGGGCGCTTCCGTCCCAATACAGGCTCGGCCTCGGGCCCCTCGTCACGATGAGGGCCGCGCCGAAGCGCTCGGCGCAGTCCCGCCCGACCGAGGCGACCAGGTCCCGGATCTCGGCCTCAGGGAGCGCGGCGCCGGCCTTGGCCGCTGCGGCCTTCTCGGGCGCGTAGGTCTGCAGGAGCTCCTCGAGGTTGGGCTTGGCCGCGCGGGGGCGGAAGGGGAGGCAGGCCAGGAGATCCGCGCCCTTGAGGTCGAGGAACAGGGCCTTGCCCGCCGCCGCGGCGCGAGCGGCCATCGAGGGGATCATGCCCTCCGGGAAGCCCGGCGCCTTCGTGCCGGAGAAGACCACGGCGTCGGTTTCGCGCAACGCGTTCTCGAAGGCCGCCGTCACCCGATCGGCCGTCCCGGGGCCCACGGGCCTGGCCTCCTCGACGAGCTCGGTGGCGCTCCCCTCGGAGCGGTCGATGACCGTCGTGCAGACTCGGATCGGCGAAGCGGACTCGGCCCAGCGGACCCGCAGGCCGTCGGCCTCGCACATCGAGAGGAACCAGCCCCGCGTGGGCCCGCCGAGCTGGGACAGGTAGGTAGCGGGATGGCCGAGTTGGGAGAGCACCCTGGCGACATTGGCGCCCTTGCCCGAGGCGTCCAGTCGGTACTCCGAGGAACGGTTGACCTCGCCCTTGTAGAGGCGCTCGTAGGCGACGGTGTTCTGGATGACCGGGTTCAGGCAGACGGCCAGGAATCTCGAGCGGCTCATGGCCGATTTTAACAGGAGCCGCGAGATTGTGTATACTATAGCTAGGCCCGACGACGGGCGAAGGAGCCATGATGGACGATTTCGTCTTCCAGAACACCACCAAGATCATCTTCGGCCGCGGGGCCGAGTCCAAGGTCGGCCTTGAGGCGAAGGCCTATTCGTCCAGGGCCCTCGTCGTCTACGGGGGCGGCAGCGTCAAGCGCACGGGCCTCTTCGACCGCGTCGCCGCCTCGCTCAAGTCCGCCGGCCTATCCTTCGTCGAGCTCGGAGGCGTCGCCCCCAACCCGCGGCTCTCCCTGGTCCGCGAGGGGCTGGCCCTCTGCCGCAAGGAGAAGCTGGGCCTCGTCCTCGCCCTGGGCGGCGGCAGCGCGATCGACACGGCCAAGGCCATCGCGATGGGCGCGCCCTATGCCGGCGACGTTTGGGACTTCTTCGCCGGCAAGGCCGAGCCCCGGGAGGCTTTGCCCGTGGGGACCGTCCTCACCATACCCGCCGCGGGCAGCGAGGCCAGCACCGCCTCGGTCATCACCAACGAGGACGGGATGCTCAAGCGGGGCTTCAACCACGAGCTCCTCTACCCGAAATTCTCCATCCTCAACCCCGAACTCGCCTTCAGCCTGCCCAGGGCCCAGGCCGCGAACGGCGTGGCCGACATCATGTCCCATCTCTTCGAGCGCTACTTCACGAACTCCCGCCCCGTCGAGCTCACCGACCGGCTCATCGAGGCCGTCCTGCGCACGGTGATCTCCGCAGCTCCGCGCGTTATGCGAAAGAACGACGACTACGACGCCTGGGCCGAGATCATGTGGTCGGGCACCGTTGCCCACAACAACCTGCTCAATACCGGGCGCGTCGGCGACTGGGGCACCCACGACCTCGAGCACGAGCTCTCGGCCGCTTACGACATAGCCCATGGCGCGGGCCTCGCCGCCATGTTCCCCGCCTGGATGAAGTACGCCTACAGGCACGACCCGGCGCGCTTCGCCCAGGTCGCCAACCGCGTCTGGGGCGTGGACGACGCCTTCATGGACCTCGAGCGGGCGGCGCTGGCCGGCATCGAGCGCCTCGAGGCTTTCTGGCAGTCCCTCGGCCTCGCGACCAGGCTATCCGGCCTAGGCATCGGGAGCGATCGCATCGCCGAAATGGCCGATAAGTGCAGCTCCAATGGCACGCGGCAGGTGGGCAACTTCATCAAGGTAGGCAAGCGCGAAGCCGCGGAGATATACGCTCTCGCGCTCTAGTCCCCGTCCACGGGAAACAGTAGCTTCTGGTTCTCGGGCTCGAACATGTTGGCCCGGTCGATGTCGATCGAGCCCGTGTTCAGGTAGGGCTTCGGCTGCTTGCCGGAGAGGAGCTCTCGGGCGGTCTGCATGGCGAGGTAGCCCATGTTGAAGGGCTTCTGCACTATGGCGTCGCGAATGACCCCGCGCTCGATGTACTTCATCACCTCGGCCGAACCGTCGACCCCGACGAGCACGACCGAGTCCTTGCGGCCGGACTCGGCCAGGGCCTGGGCCGCGCCGAGGAGGGTCGGGAGGTTGAGCGCCGCGATCCCGCGGACGCCGGGGGTCCTCGCGAGTATCTCCTTGGCCTGGCCATAGGCCCGCTCGGTCTCCGAGGAGCTGTAGCTCGTCCCGATGATCGGCAGCTTGGACCCAAGGGTCATGCGCAGGCCGGACTCGCGGCCGATGGCCGTCGAGCTGCCCTGGACGTAACTCATGATCGCGACGCTCGAGCCTTGGGACAGGCGCCGTAGGAGGGCCGCGCCGCATTTCTGGCCGGCCTCGGCGTTATCGGTCCCGACCTTCGCGTCGGCGTCATCGGTCTCGATGAAGGAATCGACGCAGACGACCTTGATCCCGAGGGCCTTGGCCTCGCGCACCGCGGCGACGAGACGGTGGTAGTCGCTGGCCGCGAGCACTATGGCGGCGGGGGCCTCGGCGATGGCGCCGCGCATGATCTCGATCTGCTCGTCGACGTAGATCTCGTCTCGGGGCGCGCGTATGGAGACATCGAAGCCGAAGTCCTCGGCGCCCGAGGCCACTCCGTCCCGGATCGAGGCCCAGAAGGCGTTGGCGGTGCCGGAAGTCTTGAAGATAGCCACGACCCGCTCCTTGCCGGTCTTGGGCGAGCCTTCCTCGCGGAAGGCCAGGCTGACGGCTATGGCCATCGCCAGGGCTAGGGCGATCATGGCGAGGATGCTGCGGTTCCTCACGGCTCGGCCTCCGAGACGCAGGGAATTCGGATGGTGGCGACCGTCCCCATGCCGGGAGCCGACTCGAAGGAAAGGCCGTACTGCGGGCCGAAGAACAGCGTTATGCGCTCTTGCACGTTCCTGACGCCGACCCCGCCCGAGGAGGGCCCCGCGCCGCCTCCGTCCGCCGGGCTAAGGCCGGCCCCGTCGAGGGCGCCCGGGTCGGCCAGGGCGTCGCGAAGGGCGGCGAGCTTGCCGGGGGGCATGCCCACGCCGTCGTCGGCCACGCGGATGACGATGAGGCCTCCCTCGAGGGCGCCCGAGACCCTGAGCACGCCCGGGCTCTCCTTGTTCTTGATGCCGTGGTAGATCGCGTTCTCGACGATGGGCTGCACGAGCAGCTTGAGGATGCGGTAACCGTAGAGCTCGGGCTGGAAGGATATCTCGTAGTCGAGTTTGTCCTTGTACCGCGTCTTCTGGATCGTGAGGTAGGTCTCGATGTACTCGATCTCGGTGCGGATGGTGATGACCTCCGATCCCCGGTTGATGCCGAGGCGGAAAAAGCGCGCTAGGCTCGAGGTCACGTCGATCGCCTGCTCGTTCTCGCCGAGTTCGATCATCCAGATGATGGAATCGAGGGTGTTGTAGAGGAAGTGCGGGTTGATCTGGGCCTGCAGGGCGCGCAGCTCCAGCAGGCGCCGCTGCTCCGAGTCCTTGCGGTTCTGCTCGATCAGGTCGCGCACCTTCTTGACCGCGATGTCGCAGTCGACCGCGAGCTGGTAGACCTCGTTGGAGCACTCGACGGTGATGTCCATGTCGAATTTGCCCTTTTCCACCTCCTGCATCGAGCGGCGCAGGGCCTCGATCGGGCGCGAGATGCGCGCCGAGACGATGGAGGAGACTATGGCCGCGATGGCGAAGCAGAGGACGGCGAGGAGGCTGAAGGTGTAGAACGCGCGCCTGGAGCCCGCGAGGAGCTCCGAGATGTAGGAGACCGCGACGACGATCCAGCCGGTCCGGGCCGAGGTGGTGGCGGTATAGAGGACGTCGCGCCCGTCGACCGAGGAGGTGAGGAATCCCGAGCGCAGGGCGAGGAGTTCCGGTATCCGCTCCGTCTTGAGGCCGCCGTAGACCAGCTGCTGCCGCGGGTGGTAGACGATGTCGCCGGAGGGGCCGAGGATGAAGACGTAGCCGGAGGCGCCCGGCCTCGCGTTGCGGCAGAGGTCGTCGATGATGGCGTAGTTGAGATCCACCTGGATGTACCCGATGATGGAGCCGTCCTTCCCGCTCGCCTCCCGGACGAGGGAGATGACCCAGGGATAGCGGCCGTCGATCATGTTCTCCACGTGGGCCGAGGACAGGGCGAGCGGGCCCTGCGGCCGCGCCATGCCGGCGAAGTCGAAGTCGGGGTTCACCCTCGAGCCCGGGGCCGAGGCGATCACCGAGGCCGCGTCGATCGGCCCCTGGCGGCCGCGCGCGGGCAGCAGGAACACTCCGTCTATATCCTTGCGGACGTTGCGGATCGACCCGAGGAAGCGCTCGACGCGGGCGCGGTCCCCGGTCCTGGCCCTCTCGGGCGCCTCCATGTAGGAGCGCACGTCGGCGTCGCCCGCCACGACGAGGGCTAGGTCGTCCATGTAGGTGATGTAATTGTCGACGATCCGCGAGAGCTGCGAGGCGAACTGCCTCGTGCTCTGCTCGGCGGCGTCGACCAGGGTGCGCTTGAAGAAGCTCAAGGACACGCTGCCCAGGATGGCGATGGTCAGCACGACGATAAGGGCAAAGGCGCGTATTAGGGTGGACTGGATCCGCCGGATCTTCATCTAGGGCCGCTTCGACCCGGGTCCTGCCCGAGGGCCTTGCGGTACTCGGAGGGGGTCGAGCCCGTCCGTTTCTTGAAAAGCGAGGCGAAATAGCGGGCGTCCGGGTAACCCACGGCCTCCGCGATCTCGTACGCGAGCATGTCGCTCGTGGCGAGGAGCTCCTTCGCCCGGCCGATCCGGTAGTCGGACAGGTACTCGACGAAGGACGCGCCCAGCCTCCGCCTGAGGAGCTTCGAGAGGTAGCTCTCGCTGATGGAGAGCTTGTCCGCCGCCTTGCCCAGCGACAGTCCCTTGTCGGCGTAGTGCCGAGCGATGAATTCCTTGAAGTCAAGGACCTTCCACTCGGGCTCGTGGAGGCTGCTCTCCTCGAGGGTCGCGGCGGCCAGCTCGGCGAGGCGGGCGAGGGCGGCCGCGATCTCCTCGCGCGTGCCGAGGCCCTCGGCGTACTTGTAGTAGTCGCAGGCGAGCTTCGCCGAAAGGGCGGCTGAGGACACGCCGATGCCGGCGAGCTCGTCGTGGGCGCGGGAGAAGAGGGCGAGGGCCTCGTGGCGCATGCGCTGCGGCGAGAGGTCGGCCGCGCCGAGGGCGTCGAGGAAGGCGGAGGCCAGCGGGGCCACGCGGGATGAGGCGCCGGTGCGGAGGGCGAGGCAGAGGCGCTCCTCCCTTTCCTTGAGCTCCGCGATGCCCTCCCGGCCCTCGCCCGCCTGCTCGTAGGCGAAGGGCCGCGAGTTGCCTCGCGCGAGGCGGTAGGAGAGGGCGGCTACGGCCTCGGAATAGGTCCGGGGAGCGTCTATCCAATGGCCGTAGGCCCGCCCGATCCCGACGCGCAGGGCGGGCGCGAGGCCCTCGAGGACGGTCTCGGCTATGGCCAGGGCGGATTGGGCGCAGCGCTCCGGCCCGGGCTCGAGGACGAGGGCTCCTATGCGGCCGTCCGGCGCGACGAAGGAGACGGAGCGGCGGGCTTGCTTGAGGGCGAGCTCAAGTCGTGGCCGCGCGTCGGCGGGGACGGCGTTTCCGTCGGGCTCCGCCACGATCGCCGCGCAGGCCAGGCTGCCCGGGTCGAAGCCCAGGAGCTCCTCCGTAAGCTCGGCCGAGGGGTTTGTCGCCGAGCCGCTTACGAAGTCGGCGAGGCGCCGCTCGCGCAGCGCGTCGCCCGAGAGGTCGGCCCTCGCCCTCCGGGCGCTCTCGTCGGCGCGGCTGCGGCGGTCGGCGTCGAGCTTGCCCTTGATCTTGGCGAGGAGGGCGGTGAGGTCCCGGGAGGAGACGGGCTTCAGCACGTAGTCGAACACGTTGTTGCGGATGGCGGCCTGCGCGTAGCCGAACTCGTCGTAGCCGGATAGCACCACGACGAGGATCCCCGGGTGGCGCTCCATGACGTGGGCCGCCACGGTTAGGCCGTCCGCGTGGGGCATGTGGATGTCCGTCATCACGACGTCGGGCAGGAGTTCGTCTATCGCGGCGATGGCGTCACGGCCGTTCTCGCAGGGAGGCAGGAACTCGAAGCCCGCGCCGGCCCAGTCGATCTTGGACTCGAATCCGCGGCGGACTATCTCTTCGTCGTCCACCATCAAGAACTTATACATAGCCCCTCATTATAAGACGGAATTCCGATTGAGGGGTAGGCCGCGACCGGGGCGTCCCGGGCCGCCTAACCTTCAGGTCTTGAACTGAGCGGTCCCCTCGGCGAGGGCACGGACGGACTCCACGGCCCGGGAGGAGAGCTCGCTCGTCGCGGAAGCCGAGGCCCGGATTTGCGCCGCCCCCGCCGCCATCTCGACCATTCCGCTGTCCAGCTCCGCGGTCAGCCGTTTCAGGCGGCGCATCTCCTCGAGCACCGAGCTCCCGCCCTCGCTCATGGCCTTCGCCTCGTCCCGGACCTCGGCGGTGGCGGACCTCATCTCCGATAGCGCCTCGAGGATGCTCGACGAGCCCGAGCTCTGCTCGCGCATGGCCTCCTTCACCTCGCCCTCCAGGCCGGAGAGGACCGTTATCTGCTTCACGATGCCCTCGAAGGACATTTCCGCCCCGGTCGATGATGCGACCACCTCGGATATGGCCGACCGTATCGAGCCCAGGCTGTCGGCCACCGCCTTGGACTGCCCGGCGGCGCTCTCGGCCAGTTTGCGGATCTCGTCCGCGACCACCGCGAAGCCCTTGCCCGCGTCGCCGGCGTGGGCCGCCTCGATCTCCGCGTTCATCGCGAGGAGGTTGGTCTGCGAGGCTATGCCGTTGATGATCTCATTCGCCTCTTGGAGTATCTCGGACTTCTGGACGATGTCCCTGGCCTGCGAGGCCAGGAGCTGGATCTTCTCCAGGCCCTCGTCGGAATGCGACTGGAGCCTCTGGTAATAGGCCCCCATGCTCTCGACGTTCGCCGTAACCGACTGGATGGTGGCGACCATCTGCTCGATGGAGGAGCTCGAGAGGGAGATGTTCTCCGCCTGGCGGTCGATCGCCGCCGATAGGACCCCGAGGCGCCTCGCGATCTCCTCGACCGTCGCGGCCGATCCCGCGACGGAGGCGGCCTGGTTGGACCCCTGCTGCTTGATCGAGTCGATGGTGGCGGCGATTTCCTGCACGGCGCCGGCTGTCTCAGCCATGTTCGAGGCCAGCTCGTCCATGTTCCCGGTGAGGCTGGAGGCTTCCTCCTTGACCCGCACGACCAGGCCGCGTATCACGCTCGAAAAATCGTTGAAATCCTCGGCGAGCTCGCCCAACTCGTCTCCCCCGGAGGCGGCGATCTCCTTCGTGAGATCGCCCTCGCCGGCGGCCACCTCGTGGAATGCCTCGGCGATCGCGGCGAGGCGCCTCGTGACGGAGCTCAAGACCATCAGGTCGGCCGCGGCCAGCGCGATGAAGGCGAGGGCCACCGCGGCGAGCGTTGCCGCCAGCGACTTCTTCAGCGCCGCCAGCTTGGCGAGCACGGCGGCGCGTAGGTCGCCTTCCTCGCGCTCGATAATCGAGGCGATCTTCCCGATGACGGCGCCCATGTCGTCCGAGAAGGCGGCGTCGCCGCGGGCGTAATTCCCCGAGTCGGATTCCCTCGCAATGTCGAGAATCGCCGCCGAGGCCTCCCGGTACTCCGATCCCTTGAGCGCGATATTGCGGTCGGCTTGGCTCTCTTCCGAAAGCTCGAGGGCGCGGGAATCCATGAGTGAGCGCATCGAGGCGAAGCCGAGCACGAGCTCCAGGGCCCTGGAGTCGCCGATCGGCTTGCCCCGGGCGACGGCGGCCGAGGCCGCGACCTTCGCGCGGCCGGCCCACTCCTTGGACTCCTCGAGCATGGTCAGGCCGAGGAATCGCGAGGCCGTCTCGGGGGAGGCCCGGCCGGCGGCCAGGCGCGAGCCGTCGAGGAGGGCGTCGACCGCCGCGGAATAGGCCGCTGATGCCGCGTTCAGGTCGGCCGAGCCCTTCCGGGCGTCGTCGCGGATCGCGGCTACCGTGACGAAGGCCTTTCCCTCGTCCCGCTCGATCCTCGATGGCAGCTTGACCGCCCCGAAGGCGCCCGCCCAGAGCCTGCGTTCCTGGTCGGTCGCCTTCGCCGCTTCGTCGAGCGTGGAGCCCGCGGCCCCGCCCGCCACGGCGATCCCCATGGCCTCCCGCTCGCCCTGCAGGGCCCTCATGTACGCGCTGGAACTGCGCATGTAGTCGAGGTTGAGCGCGGCGACGCGGGACTCGGCATAGCTCCTGTACTGGCTCAGGATATTAAGGACGCCGAGGCCCAGGGCGAGGCAGAGGGGAGTCAATGTCAGCGCGACGAGCTTCGTCCTAAGCTTCATCGACTATCCCTTTCGCCGGCTCCCGAGGATCGGGAGCCGGCAACATGGAAGAAATTATGCGCGTTTGGCGTACTTTTTCATGTCGAAGTAGACGGCGACGATGATGATGAAGCCCTTCACGAGGAGCTGGAAGTAGGAGTCGACGCCGAGGTAGGTCATGCCGTAGTTGATGATCCCGAGGGTCAGGACGCCGATTATCATGCCGCTCATGGTGCCGACGCCACCGGTCTGCGAGACGCCGCCGACCGTGACCGCCGCGATCGCGTCGAGCGCCATGTCGTTGGCCGTGAGGGCATTGGCGAGGCCGAGGCGGCCGGAGAGGAGGCATCCCGCGATGCCGTATAGGAGGCCCGCGATCGTGTAGACCGCGACCAGGGTCCTCTGCACATTGATGCCCGAGACCCGGGCGGCCATGGCGTTCCCGCCTATCGCGTAGAAATTGGATCCGAGCCTCGTATGCCTCATCAGCACCCAGATGATAAAGGCGATTATGGCCACGTAAATCGCGAGATTCGGTATGGGCCCGAATGAGCCCTGGGCGATCACCTTGTAGGAGTCCTTGAGGCTGCCGACGACGGCGGCCTTTGTGTAGATGAGCTGGCATCCGCGCGCGATGGACATGGTGCCGAGGGTGGCGATGAAGGGGTGCATCTTGCCGAAGGCGACGAGGCAGCCATTGGCCAGGCCGAAGATCCCGCCCGTGAGGATGCCGGCCAGGAATGGCAGCCAAAGGGGGAAATCCTTGCCCGGATAGAGAGCGGCTATGTAGTCGGGCGTTTGGGCGAAGCTCGCTGCGACGCTGGCAACGAGGCAGACCACATAGCCGATCGACAGATCGATGCCCCAGGTGATGATGATCATGCCTACGCCGAGAGCGGCGAAGGCCCGCACGGATTCCGCGATCATGAGGTTGCGGATCGAGTCCCACTCGAAGGATCTGCCTCCCGTCATGAGCCCGAGGAAGACCGCGAGGGTGACGAAGGTGACGAGTGTCGTGTTTCTGCTGACGAAGGCGCCCAGGCCTTTCTTGGCCCCGAGGGAGGACGCAGCGCTGCTTTCGGCCATCTTTGGATCTCCTATCGCTTCATTCGAACTGCGCCGCGAGGCGCATGATGCTTTCCTGGCTAGCTTCCGACTTATCCAGGGTCCCCGTGTGGCGGCCGGCGCATAGCACCATGACCCTGTGGGACATGCCGATGAGCTCCGGCATCTCGGAGGAGACCATGATGATCGATTTCCCGTTCTTCACGAGCTCGGCCATGATCGAGTAGATCTCGAACTTCGCCCCCACGTCGATGCCCCTGGTGGGCTCGTCCATGATGAGTATTTCGGGAATGGTCATGAGCCAGCGGCTAACGAGGACTTTCTGCTGATTGCCGCCCGACAGGTTCTGGATCAGCGTGGACATCGAGGGTGTCTTGGTCCGGAGCGACTCGTTGTACTTGCGCGCCTCGTCCGCGATCTTGCGGTGCCGGAGGAGCCTTAAGGGAGTGAGGTAGGAGCCGAGCGAGGCGATCGCGGTATTGGCTGTGACCGACATCAGGGGGAATATCCCCGAGCCACGGCGATCCTCCGTGATCATGGCCATGCCCTTGTTGATCGCGTCGCGGGGCGACTTGATCGGAGCTTCCTGGCCGTCTATGTAGATTTTTCCGGCGCTAGTCTTGCGCAGGCCGAAGATCGACTCCACGAGCTCGGTGCGCTGGGCGCCGACGAGGCCGCCTATGCCCAGTATCTCGCCGCGGCGGAGCTCGAAGCTCACGTCCTTGAAGGAGCGGGGGTTGGCCGAACTCAGGCCCCGCACTTCCAGCCTGACCTCGCCGATCTGCGATTCCACGGGCGGGAAGCGGTTCGTGTTGTCGCGGCCCACCATCAGCTTGATGAGCTTGTCCTCGTCGATCTCGCCGACGGGATAGGTGCCTATCATCTTACCGTCGCGCATGATCGAGACCTCGTCGGCTATCTCGAATATCTCGCTCATCCGGTGCGAGATGTATATGACCGCGACGCCCTTGGCCGCGAGGGTCCTGATGATCTTGAATAGGTGCTCGGTCTCGGTCTCGGTGAGCGACGAGGTCGGCTCGTCCATCACGACCACCGAGGCGTCGTAGGAGACCGCCTTGGCGATCTCGCAGGACTGCTGTTTCGATATGGAAAGCCCGCCAATGCGCTGGGCAGGGTCGATCTCCATGTCGAGGCTCTTCAGGAGGGCCGCGGTATCCGAATGCATCTTCTTATGGTTCAGGAGGTGCAGGGGGCCTGTATTCTTGAGGGGCTCGCGGCCGAGCCAGATGTTCTCGCGGACGGAGCGATTGGGAACGTTGAGCAATTCCTGGTGGATCATGGAGACGCCTGACTCGAGGGCGTCTTTCGCGCTGTGGAACCTGACCTTGGAGCCCCGCAGGATCACGTCTCCGGAGTCCTCCCGATAGATGCCGAAGAGGCACTTCATGAGAGTCGACTTGCCGGCGCCGTTCTCG
>DBTW01000189.1:52555-63461 GCA_002307245.1 Spirochaetaceae bacterium UBA1306
TGCCGGCGCCGTTCTCGCCCATGAGGGCGTGAACCTTGCCCGGTCTCACGCGCAGGGTCACGTCGTCGAGGGCGCGTACGCCCGGGAAGCTCTTTGAGATGCCGATCATCTCGAGGATGAATCCCGAGCCCTCGTCATTAGCCATTGCTTTCCTCCGGAGAATGGACCAGCGGCATGGGCCATTGGCCCAGCTTGCCGCAGGGGCCGCGCCATGCGCGGCCCCTGCGGCGTGAAATGAGCTTTGTGCTGGGAATGATTACTTCACGAAGTCCTTGTAATTATCCAGCGTAACGGCCTTGAAGGGGACGAGGTAGCACTGGCCGATGACCGCCTGGTCGTTGGCGGGGGCTTCCTGGCCGGCCTTGGTCTCGGGGTTCAGGCCCCAAGCCACGAAGCCGGGCTTGTACTTGCCCTGGGCCATGGCGAGGGCGAGCTCGAAGGCGGTGGAAGACTGGCCGACCGAGTCCTGGAGGACGGTCGCGTAGAGCTTGTGCTCGGACATGGACTTGAGGGCGACCTGGGTGGCGTCGACGCCGAGGACGGGAACCTTGAGCACGGTGCCGTCGCCGTCGGTATCCTTGGTCGGATCCTTGGGATCGTCCACGTACTTGGCGGTGAGGAGGGACTCTACGGCGCCGAGGGCCATGCCGTCGTTGTTCGTGATGACGATGTTGAACTTGCCCTTGAAGGCCGATACCCACGCGTCCATCTTCTGCTGGGCCTCATCCGGCTTCCAGTTGGCGGTGTCCTCGGCGATCACGTTGAGCTTATAGCCCTTGGCGATGAGCCCGTTCTTGACGGCCTCGGTGCGGAACTTCTGGGCGGGGTGGCCGAGCTGGCCGAGGAGGAAGAGGGCGTTGATCGACTTATCCGGGCCGAGCTTCTTCGGGTTTTTCTGGAAGTACTGGTCGATTATGTCGGCCTGGATCGAGCCGGCGACGGACTCAGGCGAGGAGGCGAGGAAGAAGTTCTTGCTCACCTTGAGGGCCGCGACCGAGGGCTGGATGTTGGAGAAGGCGGCGCCGCCCTTCTTGGCGGCGATCAGCTTGGCCATCTGCTCGGTGGCTTCGGTCTGGTTCGGGACGATGACGAAGTACTTCACGCCCTGGGTGATGAGGGTGTTGAGCTGGTCGAGCTGTGCGGCCTGGTCGGAGCGGGCGTCGAGGAGCTTGAGCTCCACGCCGGCCTTCTCCGCGAGGACCTTGAGATTGGCGGCGTAATCGGCGACGAACTGCTCATCCAGGTTGCGGATGAGGGCGCCGATGACTACCTTCTTGGGTTTCGCATTGCAACCGGTGGCCGTAAAGCCAGCCGCCAAGACAACGAGGGCCAGGGCGATTAGGGAAAACCTCTTCATAAACGCTCTCCTCTTTCGGAAATACGATTTGTCGGACGAGATGTCCCGACAAAATGAGCCTAATCCCGGTTTTTAAGAAACGCCAATCGAGAAAATGGCACTATAGGTTTGTTTTTCGGCACTTACGCCTGTAATCGATTACATTTATTCTTGACAGCTCCGGAGAACGATGTAAACGATTACATTCAGTGAATGGAGGTGCTCGATCATGCTTATTGGCGTAGCTCCCTGTATTTCCCCAGAGCTTCTTTCTGTGCTTTTCCGGATGGGCCATGGAGATGAAATCGTGCTTGCAGACGCCTTTTTCCCAGGAGATAGCTGCAATGCGCGCGTGATACGGGCTGACGGGATACGGATACCGGCCCTCTTGGACGGCATCCTCGCCCTTATGAACCTGGATTCCTATGTAGTGGCCCCCGTGATGATGATGGCGCCCGTGCCCGGGGACGAGCTTGATCTGGACGTCGAGCGCTCATATAGGCTGCCTATTGACAGGCGCTGGCCGGGAACCCCTGCCATCGAGCGGATCGAGCGCTTCGCTTTCTATGAAAGGGCCAAGCAATCCTTCGCCGTCGTGATGACGGGCGAGACCGTGAAATACGGCAACATAATATTGAAGAAGGGCGTCATCCCCATCGGCCGCTAAAGGCGGGATCGGCTCCCAGTCCTAGTCGCGGGGCTCGGCCTCGCCGGCCTTTTCGAGGATCCGCGCGAGGGCGGGCAGGAAGCCGGAGCTCGGGTCGATGGAGAAGATGTACCGCTCCTCTCCCCCGTCGCCGCGGGCGGCCAGGGAAAACCGGGGGAAGGCCGGCCCCAGGATCCGCGCGAGGAAGCCGCGCTTGGGCGGGATCAGCTCCGTGACGTTTTCCCGGGCTATAGCGATGTCGATCGGCCTTTCGCGATCTGAAGCGTCGCTTCCGGCGCGCTTGATGAGTGAGGTGAACCAATTGTTGCTCGGCATGTACTTGAACCTGACGGTCTTGTCGGTGAGGATGAGGAGGCCCCAGAGGCCCCGCGCCTCGTTGCCGCCCCGGAACCATTCGCCCATGCCGCGAGCCTCGACCTTCTCCCCCGTCTCGCTCTCGAAGGCTTTCCAGAACTCGGTCGCTTCGTCGGCCATGGCGCATCCTCCTCGCTCGGCGCGAGTATACCGTATGCCCGAGAGGGGCGTATAGCGTGAGCTCTCGCGGCGAGGCCACGATCCGCGACGTGGCCAAGGCCTCCGGCGTATCGACCGCCACCGTGTCGCGCGTCCTCAACGACGACGGGACCGTGTCTCCCGACACCGCCCTGCGTGTCCGGCTCGAGCTCGAGCGCCTCGGTTACCGAATGAACCGGGTGGCCCGCAGCCTGAAGACCAGCGCCACTCATACCGTCGGCGTGATCGCGCCGGACCTGGCCAGCGATTTCTTCATGCTCCTCGCGGAGAGCCTGGACCTGGCCCTGTCGCCCCATGGCTACGGCATCATCGTCTGCTCCTCGCGGGACAGCGAGGAGCTGGAGGGCGAGCGCATGCGCCTCCTGGCCGAGCGCCTCGTCGACGGCGTCGTCGCCATCCCCTCGACCGGCTCGGGCGCCGCCCTCGCCGCCGCCCGTCGGGACGGGGCGCCCCTCGTCCTCGTGGACCGCCTCGCCGCCGGGCTCGAAGCCGACGCGGTCCTCGTGGACAACGAGGGCGGCGCCTACGCCGCGACGATGGCCCTCGCCGCCGACCTCGCGGCCGCGGACGGGCGCCCCCGCATGGGCTTCGTCGGCGGGAGCCTCGATCTCTCCATCGCCCGCGAGCGCTACGAGGGCTGGCGCCGCGCGATGCGCGATTCCGGCCTGGCCGAGGAGCGCGAGTTCACGAGCTTCCGGGGCCTGCGCGTCGAGTCGGGCTACGAGTCGATGAGGGCCATGCGCTCCCGGCCCGACGCCCCCGAGGCCTACTTCCTCGCGAACGCCTACACCCACCTGGGCGCCACGAACTACCTCGTCTCCGAGGAGCCCGCGTGGCGCTCGGCCGGCGTCGCCTTCGCGGCCTTCGACGAGACGCCCTACGCGCCGCTCCTGCGCTTCTGCCGCTACTCCGTCTCGCAGCCCGTCGCCGCTATGGGGGAGCGGGCGGCGGCCCTGCTCCTCGCCCGGATCTCCGGGGCCGCCCCCGCGGCTCCCTCGATCGAGCGGCTCCCTACGACCCTGACCAAGCACGTCGTGCGATACTGATTTTCACGAGGAGGATATCTATGGCTGACATCAAGGACATGAAGGTACTGGCCCCGGCCATGAGGCTCAAGGGCGGCCTGCCCAAGATCGGCATCAGGCCGACGATTGACGGGCGCCGCGGCGGCGTGCGCGAGTCCCTCGAGGAGCCGACGATGGGCATGGCCCGCGCGGCCGCTAAGCTCATCTCGTCCAGCCTGCGCCACCCGAGCGGCCACGCGGTCGAGTGCGTGATCGCGGACTCCTGCATCGGCGGCGTCGCCGAGGCGGCGGCCTGCGCCGACCAATTCGCCCGCGAGGGCGTCGCGGTCACCCTTACCGTCACCCCCTGCTGGTGCTACGGCTCCGAGACCATGGACATGGACCCCCTGACCGTCAAGGCCGTCTGGGGCTTCAACGGCACCGACCGCCCCGGCGCGGTCTACCTCGCCGCCGTCCTCGCCGCCCATAGCCAGAAGGGCCTGCCCGCCTTCGGCATCTACGGCCGCGACGTCCAGGACCTCAAGGACACCGAGAGCATCCCCGCCGACGTCGCCGAGAAGATCCTGCGCTTCGCCCGCGCCGGCCTCGCGGCCGCCTGGATGCGCGGCAAGTCCTACCTCTCCGTCGGCTCCGTTTCGATGGGCATCGCCGGCTCCATCGTGGACCCCGACTTCTTCCAGGACTACCTCGGCATGCGGAACGAGTCCGTCGACATGAGCGAGCTCACGCGGCGCATCGACGAGAAGATCTATTCGGACGCCGAGTATAAGCGCGCCCTCGACTGGGTCAAGGCCAACTGCAAGGAAGGAAGCGACAACAACCCGCCGGACGCGCAGCACTCCCGCGAGCGCAAGGACAAGGCCTGGGCCACCTCGGTGAAGATGGCCATGATCGTGCGGGACCTTATGGTCGGCAACCCCGACTTGAAGCGCAAGGGCCTCGTCGAGGAGTCCCTCGGCCACAACGCCATCCTCGCCGGCTTCCAGGGGCAGCGGGCCTGGACCGACCACTTCCCCAACGGCGACTTCATGGAGACCATCCTCAACTCCAGCTTCGACTGGAACGGCATCCGAGAGCCCTACGTCCTCGCCACCGAGAACGACGCCCTCAACGGCGTCGCCATGCTCTTCGGCCACCTCCTCACCGGCGGCTCGCAGATTTTCTCCGACGTGCGCACCTACTGGAGCCCCGACGCGGTGCGGCGCGTCACCGGCTGGCAGCCCTCGGGCGACGCCGCGAACGGCTTCATCCACCTCATCAACTCCGGGGCGACCACGTTAGACGGCACCGGACGTCAGCGCAAGGACGGCAAGAGCGCGATGAAGCCCCACTGGGAGATCACGCCCCAGGAGGCGGGCGCCTGCCTCGACGCCACAGAGTGGCGCTACGCCTCCCTGGGTTACTTCCGCGGCGGCGGCTATTCCTCCGACTTCCTCACCGAAGGCGGGATGCCCGTCACGATGAGCCGCATCAACCTCGTCAAGGGCCTCGGCCCTGTCCTCCAGATAGCCGAAGGCCTAACCGCCGCGCTCCCCGAGGAAGTGAACGAGAAGCTCGACAGGCGCACCGACCCCACCTGGCCCACCACCTGGTTCGTGCCTCGCCTCACGGGAAAGGGCCCCTTCAAGGACGTGTACTCCGTCATGGCCAATTGGGGCGCCAACCACGGCGCGATCAGCTACGGCCACATCGGCGCCGACCTTATCAGCCTGGCTTCGATCTTGCGCATCCCCGTGTGCATGCACAACGTGGATCCGGGCCTGGTCTTCAGGCCGAGCTACTGGAACGCGATGGGCATGGACGGCGAGGGCTCCGACTACCGCGCCTGCGCCGCCCTCGGACCCCTTTACGGAAGACAGTAGCCTAATGCAGTGGCAGGGTCCGAGGGCGAGCCCTCGGACCCCTTTACGGAAGACAGTAAGTAATCTGGGCGCGTTCCGGCGAGCCAAGGCCCACCGGAACCGGGCTCTCCGCGAGTAGTCCTCGGCCCGCTCCGCGGGCCTGTGGGCTACTCGCTTCGATCCCTCGCGCGGAATCCTTGTTCAGTGTTATGAAGCTTGTAGATAAAATGCTGTTAGTTACATTACGAAAAACAATTACTCGATTTATTCCGAAAAATACGTGTGCGAAAGCGCTTTTCTATAGTGCTCCAGGCATTAGGTTCATCCGGACCTCAAGGCTTCATAACACTAACCAAGCCTCACTTGACCTTGAAGACCATCTGCGTCGGGCTCACGAAGCGGAGCGAGACGAGGAGGCAGGTCATCGCGATGGCGAAGTAGATCACCGCGAGGGCATCGGTGGCTTGGGGCGGACGAGCGCCCGCGGCGTAGGCGTCGGTGAAGAGCGCGACGACGATGGTCTGACTATTCTCGCCGGCGATGAGATAGGTCAGGTCGAACAGCGAGATCGATTTGACGAGGGAGAGGATGCCGGCCGTAAGGAGGCCGGGGGTCGTGAGGGGGATGAGGACCTTGGCGAAGATCGTGCCTCGCTTGGCGCCGAGCATCTTGGCCGCCGACTCGAGGTTGGTGCCCACCTGTTCGATGAAGGGCATGAGGACGAGGATCATGAAGGGCACGATGGGGACCAAGTTGACCACGATTGTACCGATCACCCTACCCGCCAGGTGGAACTTGTAGCAGAGCATCGCCAGTGGTATGCCATAGGCCATGGGCGGCACGATCATCGGCAGGAGGAAGAGCGAGAGCAGCAAGGCCTTGCCCTTGAATTCCGCGCGGGCCAGGGCGTAGGCCGCGGGGAAGGAGATAAGGAGGCCGATGAGGACATCGGCGATGGCCACGAGGAAGGTCACGCCGATGAGCCGCGGTATCTTGTGTTCCTGCCCGGCGTACTTGTACCACTCCGCCGTGAAGACTTTCGGCAGGAGTCCCGAGTACCAGCCCTTGGAAAAAGAATTGAGCACGACGGTTAAAAGTATCCCGAGCACGATGAACACGAAGAGGACGATGACTATCATGAAGAGCGCATTGCTGATCTTCAGTTTGTTGCGCACGGCAATCACCCCTTTCCGACTATCGAGGCGCCCTTGTACAGCTTGCTCCTCCAGGCGAGGACGACCGCGATGACGAGGAGCTCTATGGCCGCCATGATCATCGATATGGCCGAGGCGGCGTTGAAGTTGAATTTTTCGAAGGCCCATTGGTAGGCCGCCAAGGCGATGACCCTCTGCGGTCCCGAAGGCTGGCCTAGCAGGACGGCCGAGGGGTAGACCGAGAAGGCCATGACGAAGTTGAGGCAGAAGGATATCGCGATGCCCGGAACCATGAGGGGGAAGAGAACCTTCCAGAAGGTCTGCCACTTGTTCGCGCCGAGCATCTGGCTCGCTTTCTCGAGATCAGGATTGATCCCCGAGATGTAGCCCAGGAGCATGAGGAACGCGTATGGGAAGCCTTGGAGCCCAACCGAGATGGCTACACCTGCGTAGTTATGCGTGAACTGCACCGGTTTCTGGGCCAAGTGCAAGGCCATGATGAGCTGATTGAGCCAACCGTTCGGCCCCATGAAGGTGAGCATGCCTTCCGAGATGAGGACCGTGCCGAGAGTGACGGGCACGATGAAGAAGAAGCTTATGATCTTCTCGCCAGGGACCCCTCGCCGCATATGGTAGCAAAGGGGCACCGCGATCCCCACCGCGAGGAGGGTGACGGGCACGGCTATCCCCAGCGTCACGCCGATCGTCCGCAGATCGCGCTCGTTGGTGAAGAAGCGGATGTAGTTGGCGAAGGTGAAGCTGCCGTCGGCCTTCGTAAGGCTCGTGTAAAGCCCATAGCCGAAGGGATATATAAAAAGTAGGACGAGGAAGACGATCGCGGGGATGAGGAGGAGCAGGGCCCCGTTCCTGGAACGGCCTTTCATGGAGCGCTCCGCGCTGGGGAGGCTTCCGGCATGGCGAAGACGAGGACCTTCTCGGGGTCGACGCAGGCTTCGAAAGCCTCGCCGAACGCGATGTCGCTGGCCGAGTGAAGGTCGACGCGCTCCCCTTCGCATCCCTTTATGCAGGCGCTTATCGAATTCGCGTGTCCTTGATACTCGACGAGGTCGGCGACGCAACGGATGACATTGCCCTCGCCCCGGGCGGCGCCCTCGCCTTGGCCTATAACGGCGATATCCTCGGGCCTGATCGCGGTGGTGACTGAGCCGCCGGACTTATAGGCCGCGATTATGGCGTCGCGTCGCGGATCTCCCTCGGGATAGGAGAGCTTCGTCTCGATGAGGGCGCCCTTGGTCCGAACGCTGGCGCCGAGCGTGCCTCCGTTCTCCTTGAGTACCTCGATCTTGCCTTTCCAGGCGTTCTTGTAGCCGACGAAATCGGCGACGAAAGGATTGGCCGGCTTGGTAAAGACGGTCTGGGGCGAACCGACCTGCTGGATCCTCCCGAGCTTGAGCACGACGATCCTATCCGAGAGCGCGAGGGCCTCGGCCTGGTCGTGTGTGACGTAGATGGTCGTGACCTTGAGCCTCTCGTGGAGGGCCTTGAGCTCGTAGCGAAGCTCGACGCGCAGCTTGGCGTCGAGGTTGGACAAGGGCTCGTCGAGGAGCAGGAGGCGCGGCTCGAGGACGATGCAACGAGCTATGGCGACGCGCTGTTGCTCGCCCCCCGACATCTGACTAGGGAACTTGGTGGCGTAGCCCTCGAGATGCACGAGCCTCAGGGCGTCGTCGACTCGCTTCTCGACCTCGGTCTTGGGAAGCTTGCGCAGCTTGAGGCCGAAGGCGACGTTCTCCTTGACGGTGAGGTGCGGGAAAAGGGCGTAGTTCTGGAAGACCATGCCGAACTCGCGCTTTTCCGGAGGCACGCTCGTCTTCGCGTCGTCGATGCACTCGTCGTCGATGTAGATCTCGCCCGACGTGATGGGGATGAGTCCGGTAATGCAATTGAGCGCGGTCGACTTGCCGCAGCCCGAAGGGCCGAGGAAAGTGACGAACTCCTCTTTGCCGAACTCTATGGAAAAATCGTCGACTGCGGTTTTGTCCCCGAAGCGTTTGGTCATCCGTCGCACAGAGATTCGCTTAAAGTCTCTCATTGGAGTCAAACCTCGTCGTACGTCCACCCCGCCCGCCCCCCGGGCCCTAAACCCGGGTGGCGAGACGAAGCGATGAATCGTCTATTTCTTGACCTTGGCTCCGACGAGCTGATCCCACATATCGAAGGCCTCGACGGTGGGCGCTGGCCCGAGGGGAGGCGTCTGCGGCATGGACTGGACCCACTTATCGTACTCGGGTCGCAGGAAGGGCTTCAGGAGCTTCTGGATGTCGGCCGGCGCCATCTCGATGCTCACGCCCTTCTGCGAGGGGCCTGGATAGAAGTAGCCATTGCCGAAGGTATAGGCCTGCATATCGGGATTCATGAGCCACTTCATCAGCTCGAGGGTCACCGCCATCCTGTCTTTATCTTTTTCGAGGCCTTTGGGAATGGCCATGAAATGGGCGTCGTTGACCCAGGTAGTGCCCTTGAGCACGAAGCCTTGGTAATTTGGGGGGATGGTGGCGAGGACGCGTTGCTGGACGTCCCATCCGATGTGGCTGGCGAGAATCCAGCGTGTTCCCTCGGCCAGCTCCTTGAAGGTGATGCCCGTACCGGAGGGATAGTAGTCGATGTATTGATCGAGTTCCTTAAGATAGGCCCAGGTCTTGGTCCAGGTCTTGGGATCCTTGGGGTCCTTGTCGCCGAGGATATAGGGCAAGCCGACGAGGAAGCTCTTGCCGGGGCCCGAATTGGCGGGCCGGGCGTATAGGAACTTGCCGGGATTGGCCTTGGCCCAGGCGAGGAGTTCCTCGGCCGTCTTCGGGGGAGTCGGTACCTTGTCGGGGTTATAGGTGAACATGGGGGCGCCGTAACAGAAGGTATAGGCGAGGCCGACGCCCTTGAAGAGATCGAAGGCGGCCTTGGCGCCCGGCAGGTAATTGTCGATGTACTTCTGGAAGTCCTTTTGGTAGGCTGGCGTGATTGGGAGGTAGACGTCCTGTTCGATGCCCGAGGCCATGCCGTCGGTTCCCGTGAGGACCATGGTCGTGTCCACGACGCCGGCCATTTGCTGCGCCTTGAGCTTGGACGGAAGTTCGGGCGCCGTGAGCTTGATGTATTCGATGTCCGCGACCAGGTTGGGGTACTTGGCCTTGAAGGCTTCGATGGGCGCCTTCGAGAGCGTGAGGTTTCCCGCCACGTCGATGATCTGCAGCTTGACCGGTTTCTTCACCGTGACCTGGGCCGATGCCGAGGCCCCAGCCAGGAGCGATGCCGCTAGGAATAGGACTACCGCCCCTTTAGGGCTTTTCGATCTCATGCTAGCCTCCCCGTTTGTGTTCGACTCGCGCCAGCCGTCGCCGTCCCATGAGGCGGCCGGTCTCGCCTTTTCCCAGGTGAGGCTTAATTTACGTTAGCGCTAACGCGATTCTACTTGCCTTTCCCCGTTTGTCAATGATAAAAGAGACGGCGATGGGCGGTAGAAGGTGCACGGTCGACGATGTCGCGAGGGAAGCCCGCGTCTCGAGCATGACGGTCTCTCGGGCCGTCAACGGCATGCCGGGCCTCGGCGCGGAGACGCGAAAACGCGTCCTCGAGGCGGCGGAGCGCCTAGGCTACAGGCCAAGCCGGGCGGCGCGCACGCTCGCTTCGCGAAAATCCTCGACCCTAGGCATCGTGCTGCCCGACATGACCAACCCCTTCTTCGCCATCCTCGCGAAGGCCGCGATCGACGTGGCCCGCTCGGAAGGCAAGAGCGCGTTCGTCATGAATACCGACGAGAAGCCCGCCCTCGAACTTGACGCCATCGAATCCCTGCGGGACGAGGAGATCGCCGGAATCATCGTCGTCGGGTCGCGGCTTCCCGAGGGCCGCCTCCTCGAGGCCGTGGCCGGCTTCGCCTCGGCTGTCCTGGTGAACCGCGACTGCGAGGGGCCCGGCCGAGGCTGCGTGAACGTCCAGGACCGCAAGGGGGCCGCGGAGGCGATCGCCTACCTCGCGTCGACGGGCCGGCGCCGGATCGCCCTCGTCGCCGGGCCGAGCATCGCGACCGGCGCGCGGCGTCGCCTCGCCGGCTACCGCGACGGCCTCGGGCTCGTCGGATTGGCCTACGAGCCCAGTCTCGTCCAGCGCTGCGTTCCTACGACGGATGGCGGGGCGGCCGCGACGAGAGAGCTCTTGTCGAGGGAGCCGGGCCTCGATGCGATACTCGCCTACAACGACGTCGCGGCCATCGGGGTGCTGCGGGCCCTAGCCGAGAGCGGGCGGCGGGTTCCCGGCGACGTGGCAGTCATGGGCACGGACGACGTGCCCTACGCCTCCATCGTCAGGCCGGCCCTCAGCACCGTGCGGGCTGACATCCCGCTCTTGGGCGCGAA
>DBTW01000085.1 GCA_002307245.1 Spirochaetaceae bacterium UBA1306
TTCCCTTAGATGAAGAATTTTCCCGTATACTTTGTCATAAACTTGCTGTATGGTCAAGTGAGAGCTGTCCAAATATTCGGCGTCGGGAGCGATTTTAAGGGCTCCGACCGACTTTGTCCTGTCGATTTCATCCCGCATGGCAATGTTCTTCGCGATTTCCTCAAACGAGGCCCCGCTCACGCCCTGATCGAATCGTCTGCGGGCGCGCGCCTCTGCGCTCGCGTCCAGGAAGAACTTAACGTCGGCCTCTGGAAACACGACCGTGGTCATATCGCGACCCTCGACCACCGCGTCTGTCGATCCTGCGATCATCTTCACCACGGCGTTCACGATATCGCGCAACTTCGATATGGCCGAGAGCTGGGCCACGAGCGAATCGACGCCCGCTGAATGAAGTTCAGCCTCGGCGTCGCCGCCGTCCAGGAAGAGCCGCCCGCCCCTGTATTCCAGACGAGCCGCGCTGGCCGAGGCGACGACGGCTTCGGCATCCCCGGGATCGATCCCTTGTTGGATGGCGCGAAGAGTCATGGCCCTGTAGATGTTCCCGGAATTCACATAGGTAAAGCCCAGGCCCTGGGCGACCATCCGTGCAATCGTGCTCTTGCCCGAGCCTGCCGGCCCGTCTATCGCGATGATCAACTTCGCTTCCTCCCGTATGTGCGCAGGGCCTCGATCTCGGCCTCGGACAGCTCTCGGAAAGCGCCCTCCGCCAGGCTGCCGATCGTCAAAGCCCCTATACGTACGCGCCTGAGCACTAGAGCTTTACGCCCAAAACGCTCCAGAACCCTGCGTATCTCGCGGTTCTTGCCCTCGACGAGAGTCACCCGCGCCGAGTCCGGTCCCGTCCGCTCGAGGCTCGAGGCTCGATAGGCGACACCTTCTATCTCCAAGCCCTCGGAAAAAGCCTTGAAGAAATCCTCGCCGAGGGTTGCGTCGGCCTGGATTTCATACTCCTTCTCGACGCCCCCGGAAGGATGGACGAGTATGGACGCGAGCTCGCCGTCGTTCGTGAAGAGGAGTAGGCCAGAGGACCATTGATCCAGGCGGCCTACGTTGTATACCCGCTCCTCGACGCCAGAGAGTAGCTCTGCCGCGAGAGGGCGGCCCTCGGGATCGGACATCGCGGAGATATAGCCGGCGGGCTTGTTGAGCAGGATATAGCGCTTGCGGCCCTCGGGTCCCACGGAAAACCCGTCCAGGGTCACTTTATCGCCAGGAGCGACACGCACGCCGAGCTCGGAGGCGACGGAGCCGTTTATGGCTACGCGACCATCGAGGATTATCCTCTCGCAGGCGCGCCTGGAGGCCACTCCTGCGTGGGCCAGGAAGGCCTGTAGGCGTATGCCTTCCGTGGGCTCGGTCATGATTGGCTCATTTCGGGCGGCTTTTCGGTTTCGGTTTCGGGCCGAATATCATGCTCCGGCAGGGCTTCTGGCGCTGTCTCTAGCGCGGCTTCTGGCACGCTCTCGGACTCGGACTCGGACTCCGCAAGGGTCGCATCGGGGAGCGAGCCATCCGCGACGGGAGTGTCGGCACGCGGAATGTTGTCGTCGAAGCGCTCGCGTTCGAGCTCGTCGAGTCGAGGAAGCTCGGCTATGGAACCCAGCCGAAAGTACTTGAGAAATTCCTTGGTGGTCCCGTATTGGACGGGTCTGCCAGGCGCCTCTTTCTTGCCAACTTCCTTGACCAGCTCGCGGTCGAGGAGAAAACGGATCATCCCGTCGGCGGAGACTCCGCGTATGGCCTCGACCTCGCCGCGGGTGATCGGCTGAGAATAGGCTACTATCGAAAGAGTCTCGAGGGCCGCCCTAGAGAGACGGCTCTCGTTCTTCTTCCCGTATCGCTCCTTGAGACTTTCCCAGAGCTCGGCCTTGGGCGCGAAGATCCAGCCGCCACCGGAGAGCACGGGTTCGATACCCCGGTCGGGCCTACGGCATTCCTCGGCGAGGAGCTCCAGGGCGGCCTCCACCACCTCGCGCGCGAGCCCGGTGATGCGGCACAAGGCGGCTTCGTCGAGGGGCTCCGACTCCAGGAAGAGGATAGTCTCTACGAGGGCAGCCTCTTTCTCAAGGTTGACGTCCATCGGCCACCCCTTTCGCATCATCGGGTCCGCTCCCTTGGCTCGCGTAGGCGCGTATCTGAATGTCGCCGAAGAGCCGGTGCTGGAAGATCGAGACGATATGGTACTTCACCGCTTCCAAAATGGCGAGGAAGGAGCAGACGATATCCATCATGGACCTAGGCCGAATGACGAGGTCGGTGAAGGAGAAGGAGCCTTTAGTCTCGAGGTATTCGTGGATCAGGGCGGTCTTCTCGTTTATGGACACTTCCTCGTAGAGGTCCATGATGCGTTCGGAGCTTAAGTTGGTGACAAGGGAGGAAAAGGACCGGAGCAGGTCCCAGACGTCAACCTGGGCCCACATCTCCTTCTCTTCGGCGAAGGGCAAGGGCCGCTGCATCTTCTTGCGCTCGACGGACCACTCGACCTCCATCTCCTTACGCTCCATGAGCTCGGAGAGGCGTTTGAATTTCTGGTATTCGATGAGCTTCTCGATGAGCTCGCGTCGGGGATCGTCGTAATCCTCGCCTTCTTCGGGGTCGAGGGGAAGGAGCATGCGGGACTTTATGTAGATGAGGGTGGCGGCCATCGAGTAGAACTCGGTCAGGTCGTCGAGGTCTATATCCTCCTCGCCATCGAGGAATCCAAGGTACTGCTCGGTAATGGAGGCGATGGGGATATCGTAAACGCTGACTTCGTTCTTCCGGATGAGGAAGAGCAGGAGATCCAGTGGACCTTCGAAGTCCTTCAAGCGATAAAGCCGGCCCTGGCTCGGTTCGGAAGCGTCGCCATAGGGGCCGCGCTGGCCCTCGCGTTCGGCCTCCGCCCCATGCAACAAGGAATTAGCGCTGTCGGCGCGCGATGCATCGGTCTTTACCATCGAATGCACGATGATAGCCGGCTTATCCTAGAAGGTAAATACCCTGGGGAGGAAGAGCGGCTAGAATCGCCGAAAATGCCGCGCCGTCCTTGGGGTCGCGCAAGCACGGATCCAGGTCGAGAAGGGGCTCGAGGGCGAAGCGGCGCTCGCGCAATCCTGCGTGCGGGACGGTCAGGGAAGCTTCGGCGATAACAAATTCACCGTAAAGGAGGATATCGATATCGAGCTTCCGCGGGCCCTTGACCCTCTCCTGCGCTCTATCGCGCCCGAATTCGGCTTCGATGCCCTGGAGCGCCGCCAGAAGCTCTAGGGGAGGCAATTCCGTCGAGCCCATAGCGGCGGCGTTGGTAAAGTCGGGTTGGTCCTTGACGTACATGGCCTGCGTGCGCCACAGCCGCGATAGCCGCGCTGAGGATAGGAGACGAGACAGTTCGACGAAAGCGGCGCGGATGGTGGCCGCGCCGTCCCCGACATTAGAGCCGAGCCCGAGGTAGACGAGGGGCAACTAAAAAAGACCCTCGTCCTCCGCGGGGCCTGGGGCCTTGGCGCCGCCCGCCTTTGGAGGCTTTCCGGGCCCGCGAGCGGCGATCGGCTCGACCGTCTTTTCAGCCACTTTTTCGCCTGCCTTATCGGCGGCCTTGGAGGAAGCCGCCGCAGTCGCGGCGGCGGCGGCGGCCATCCTGATATCGCCGGCCGCGACCGGCGTCGGCTGAGGCTCTGGATGCTGGCTCGAGTAGATGGCCTCGCGAACCAGCTTCTCGATGGTGGCAGCGGCAGCGGGGTTCTGCTCGATGTAGAGTTTGGCGTTGTCCCTGCCCTGCCCCACCTTTTCCTCGCCCCAGGTATACCAGGCGCCTTTCTTGTCGACCACATTGTACTTGACCGCGGCGTCGATGAGGGAGCCCGACCACGAGATTCCCTTGCCGAACATTATCTCGAGCTCCACCTTGCGGAAGGGCGGAGCGACCTTGTTCTTGACTACCTTTACGCGGACCTTGTTGCCTATGGCCTCTTCCTCGCCCTTCTCTATGGTCTCGATTTTGCGGACCTCGAGCCGAACCGAGGCATAGAATTTCAGGGCATTGCCGCCGGTCGTAGTTTCTGGATTCCCGAACATCACGCCGATCTTCAT
>DBTW01000064.1 GCA_002307245.1 Spirochaetaceae bacterium UBA1306
CATTTGCTTTTGGTTAAGCAATTTAACGGATTATTGCCACTAATCTTCGTAACACTAATTAAGGCTAAGGATCCTGGAAGCGGACGACGGCGTTCGCGCCCCCGCCATTTTCGAAGGCCAGACTCCCGTCGATCCCCTCGGCGAGGAGACTCGAGACGCGGAGGCCGAGGCTTTTAACGGAGGCGAGTTCCACGCCGGGCGGGAGCCCGGGCCCGTCATCGGAGACCCGCAGCTCCCAGCCGCCCGGCTCGCCTTTCAGCGAGATCCTGATCTCGCCCTCCGCCCCGTCGGGATAGGCGTGCTTGATGGCGTTGGTGAAGAGCTCGTTCAGGATCAGGCCCAGCGATACGGCCTTCTTATGGTCCGTCTCCTTCGCCGCGAGCTCGGAGGACACGCGCAGATTCCCGGCTTTTGCGGCGTATGTCGTCCCGAGGAGCTCGATCAGGTCCCCGAGGTACCTTGCGAGATCGATCCGTCCGGCGCTCGTGGGCTCGCTGAGCTTCTCGTAGATCATCGCGACGCACCTTACGCGGTCGATGGCCTCTTGGAAGACCTTGCGGTACCGTTCGTCCTCGAGCTCGCCCATGTTGAGCCCAAGGAAGCTCGAGACGATGTTGAGGCTGTTCTTCACGCGATGCTGCAGCTCCCGCATCAGCGTCTCCTTCGCGGCGAGCGATTCCTCGAGGCGTTCCTCCGCGCGCCGGCGCTCGGCGATCGCGCGGAGGAGGGTGAGATTGCTGAAGCTGAGCCGGGAGACGAATTGCGTGAGCTCGACGAGATGATCCATAAAACGGGCCACCCGCTCGCGGCTGAAGCGCGGCACCCGCTTGAGGGCCGAGAGATAGCTTTCCCGGTCGTAGCCGTAGCGATCGGCCTGGGCGGCGAAGAAGGCCTCGTCGACTTCGTCGTCGTCGTAGAAGAATTGGCCTGAGTAGATATTCCCCACGTGGCGGGACTCGATGAAGAGCGGGGTCACGATGTCCCACATGCCGTTCTCGCAGCGGTACTCGACGTACTTGCCTTGCTCGACGCGCTCCGACAGGAAGAGGTCGCTCTCGGTGCAGGAGGCGGCGCTCTCGGGGCAAGCCCGATGGAACTTGACGCAGATGTCCTGCCAGCCTGTCGCGACGAGCACCCTGCCCTCCAAGTCGAGTATGGCGGTTACCGCGCCCGAAAGCGAGCTAAGGCTCTCCATGAGGGATTGGAGGGTCGGCAGGTCCAGGATATCGGCGAGCCCGAGCTCCTCGATAGCGCCATCGGGACGGACCAGGGTATCGAGCAGGGTGGTGAGGCGCGCCTCGCCGACGCGCGTCCTTTCGTGGGCGGCGAAGAGCTCGAAGGCCATCTCTATGGAGGACTGTAGGACGAAATAGCCCGAGTCCTTGACCACGTATCCGTAGCGCGTGATGCCCCGCACCAGCGCGACGCGCTCGCGTTCGGAGTGCGCGCTCAGGAAGACGATCGGCAGGTTGCGGCCGGCTAGGATCCGGCGGGCGGCTTCGGGGCCGTCGAGCCCGGGCCCGAGGTCTATGTCCATGAGGACCAGGTCGACGCGCCTGCCTTCGTCGAGGGCCATCGCGACCGCCTCCTCCCCCGAATAGGCGGACAGGACTTCGTACCCGAAGTCTTCGAGAGCCTTGGCCTCCGTCAGGGCGATTAGCCTATCGTCCTCGACGAGCAATATCTTTTTAGCCACGATCACCTCGGAATCCAAGTATAACTGATCCCGCCTCTATACGTACACGCTCCCACTTGTCTAGGATTGATCCATGCTGAGCGCGGTCGAGAGCGTGCTTTCCGTCATCCTCATGATCGCCCTGGGCTTCGCCCTCGCCAAGAAGGGCTGGTTCGAGGGCAAGGCGAGCGCGCTGATATCCAAGCTCGTCGTCTCGGTCGCCTTGCCGGCCTACATGATCTCGAACCTGATGGGCGGCTATGATAGGGAAAGGCTGGTCTCGATGCTGCCGGGCCTGCCCGTGCCCTTTGCGGTCATGGCGGCCTGCTATGGCTTGGGCGCGGGCATCGCCGCTGTCCTCCGTCTGCCGGGGGGCAGGCGAGGCACGTTTTCGTCGATGTTCGCGCTTTCGAATACCATCTTCATCGGCCTGCCTGTAAACCTGGTGCTCTTCGGCGAGGCGAGCCTGCCCTACGTCCTTTTGTATTACATCGCCAACACGACTCTCTTTTGGACGATCGGCGTCTATGGGATCGCGCGCGACGGGGCTATCCTCGCGGGCAGGCCCGCCCCCAAGCTTCTGTCGGCCTCGGGGCTAAAACGCATACTCTCGCCGCCATTGGTTGCCTTCCTGGCGGCCGTGGCGATGATCGTCGCCGGCGTCAAGCTGCCCCGCGCGATCCTAGATACCTGCAAGACCCTGGGCGGCATGACGACTCCGCTGTCCATGCTCTTCATCGGCATCGTGATAGCGAGGGTCGAGTGGAAGGGGATGAGGATCGAGCGCGACCTGGTCCTCGTGCTGGCGGGGCGTTTCCTCGTCTCGCCGCTTCTCCTCGTGCTCGCGGCCCGCTGGACGGATTTGCCCTTGCTCATGAAGCAGGTCTTCCTGGTGCAGGCATCGATGCCCGCGATGACCCAGACCCCCATCCTGGCCGAGGCCTACGGGGCGGACTCGGAGTACGCGGGCCTCGGCACTTCGCTCTCGACCGTCCTGAGCCTCGCTACGATCCCACTGTGCATGGCCGTAGCGGGGATGGTCTTCTAGGGACGACCTACAGGGGTATTTCCCAGGGATTGTCCTCGCCGCTCATGAAGGCGAGGCAGCTGCGGAGCGAGTTCTCCGCCATGTCCCTGACCGCCTGGTCCGTGTAGAAGGCCGTGTGCGGGGTGACGAGGACATTGGGGTAGGAGCCGAGGAGGGCGAGGTCCCTCGTCTTGATGGGCTTCCCGCGCAGGTCGTGGTAATAGAGCTCGGCCTCTTCCTCGATCACGTCGAGGGCGGCGCCGCCGATCTTGCCCGATTCCACGGCGTCGAGGAAGGCGCCCGTGTCGATGAGGGTTCCCCTGGCGGTATTGATGATGAAGACGCCGTCCTTCATCGTCGCGAGGCTGGCGGCGTTGATCATATGGTAGTTCTGGGGGGTGGCGGGCATGTGGAGGCTGATGAGGTCGCAGGTCCGGGCGAGCTCATCCCAGGAAACGTAGGTCGCGAGCCCGCGGAGGGCCTCGTTCTCGCGCAGGTCGTGGGCCAGGACGCGGCAGCCGAAGCCCGAGAGGTTCTCGATGACCCTCCGGCCGATGCGGCCCGTTCCCGCGATGCCGACGGTCAGGTCGGCGATCTCCGTGCCCCGCGCCCCCGCGAGGGAGAAGTCCTGGGCCGCGCTCTTGCGCATGATGGCCTTCATGCGGCGCGTGGCCATCAGCATGAGCATGACGGTGTAGTTGGCGACGCTGTCCGGGGAGTAGGGCGCGTTGCCGACGCGCATGCCGATCTCCCGCGCCGCGCCGAGATGGATGTGGTCGTAGCCGATCGTGCGAGTCGAGATGAAGCGCACGCCGACGCGATGGAATTCCCGCAGCATCTCGGGCGTGATGATCGTGGTGATGATGCTGACGCAGGGATAGCCCCGCGCCAGCTCGATGCTGCCCATGCTCGGCGCCTCGGCGGAGGAGCCGAGCTCGAAGTCCTTGGCGTCGCGGAAGGCGTCGAAGAACTCGGTCTCGTCGGAGCGGAGGCTGTAGGCGAATATTCGCGGTTGTTGTCGTTCCATGGTTGTTGCCGCAAGCATAATACATCCGGCTCCGGTCCGTTTGAAGGGGTTCCAGGCCGGCCGCCTAGCGCATATCATGGCCTACATGATCTTTTTCTTCGCATTAATAATCGTGATAGCGATATTCTCCACGAAAATAACCTCCCGCTTCGGCGTGCCCGTGCTCCTGGCCTTCATCGGCATCGGCCTCCTCGTCGGCGGGGACGGCCTCGACCTTTTTCGGCTCGGGGACGCCGCGGCCACGAAGAGCATCTCGGACATCCTCCTGGTCTTCATCCTCTTCGTGGGCGGCTTCCAGACCAAGCGCTCCTCGCTGAAGGCGGTGGCCGGCCCGGCCCTGGCCCTGTCGACCCTCGGCGTCGTCCTCACGACCTTCCTCCTCGGCTTCCTCATCCATTTCATCGCGAAGTATCCCCTGGGCTACTCCTTCATGGTGGCGGCCATCATCTCGTCCACCGACGCGGCCGCCGTCATGATGGTCACGAGGCAGCGGCCCATCCGCGAGCGCGTCGCCGCGACCTTGGAGATCGAGTCCGCGGCCAACGATCCCATCGCGATCATCCTCACCCTCGCCTTCGTCAAGATCGTGGCCGGGCAATCCAGCGGCTTCGGCCAGCTCGCGCTGGAACTCGTCTGGGAGCTGGCCGGCGGAGTCCTCGTCGCCTACGCCTGCTCGAAGGCCTCGCGCTTCCTCTTCGACCGCCTGGAGTCGGAGAACCGAGGGAACTACTATGTCCTCATCATCGGCGTCATCCTCATGACCTATGGCCTCGCCATCCTGGTTAAGGCGAACGGCATCATCGCCGTATTCTTCATGGGCTATTGGCTGGGCAACTCGGAATTCGTCTGCAAGCGGGGGGTGAGTCACTTCCTCGAGGGCATCTCGGCCTTCGCGAACCTGGCGCTCTTCCTCATGCTCGGACTCCTCGCCTTGCCGCATAACTTCGCCGGGGTTTGGCGCGAGGGCCTGCTCATAGCCGTCCTCATGATATTGGTCGTCCGGCCCGCCGCGGTGCTCGTCTGCACCACTCCCTTCAAGTTCCCGCTCCGCGAGCAGCTGCTGGTTATGTGGGGGGGCATCAAAGGCGCGGTGCCGATCGTCCTCGCGTCCTACCCGGCCGCCTTCGGCCTTGATCCCGAGGGCTCGATCTTCAACATCATCTTCTTCGCGGTGCTCCTGTCCTGCCTGGTCCAGGGTTCCACGATGGGGCCCTTCGCCAAGCTGCTCAAGCTGACCGTGCCGCCCAAGCCGAGCTCGCCCCATTCGGTCGAGCTCCTCTCGCTGCGCAAGAGCGACACGGACATGTTCGAGCTGCGGATCCAGGCGGGCTCCGAGGCGGACGGGCGCTGCATCCGCGACCTGGGCCTGCCCAACGAGGCCCTGATCAGCTCCATCGTCCGGGGCGAGCGGATCGTCCCGCCCAAGGGCACCACCCACCTGGCCGCCGACGATCTCGTGTTCATCCTGGCGCCCAAGGCCAAGATCGAGTCCGTCTCGCTGTTGCTAAGCCAGGCCAGGCGCGATCCCGGCTCCTGGGACGTCCGGGAAGAGGAGATCGAGTCCCGCCGTTAGCGGAGGCTTCGCAGCATGGAAGCGAGCTCGTCGTAGCTGGAGGCGCGCTCCGGGGCGCCGCCCTCGGTCTCGAGGACGAAGGCGAGGCCACACCCGCCCTCCTCGATCCTGATGCGCGCCACGGCCCCATCGCCACGGCCTTCCTCGAAGCCTAGGCGCTCGAGGAGGCGGCGCGCCCATTCCCTGGGCACGCCCTCGGGCCCGACGATCTCGACCGAGCGGGGTTCGGCCCCGAGCTCGGGGCGAAAGGTCCCGGTGAGCGCGTCAAAGACGAGGCCGCCCGAGGCGAAGGCCCGCCCTATCGCTCCCGAGGCCGCGAGGTCCTCGGGGGAGCCCGAGGAGAAGCGGTGCTCGCCGTCCATGAGCCAAAGCCGGTCGGCGTAGCGCAGGGCGTGGTCGATGTCGTGCGTGGAGAGGACGACCGCCTTCCCCGCCTCGCGCGCGAGGCGGCGGACAAGGTGGAAGACCTCGACCCTGGCCGAGGCGTCGAGGAAGGCGGTTGGCTCGTCGAGGACGAGGAGGGGGCAGTCCTGGGCCACCGCGCGGGCGACGAGGGCCTTCTGCCTCTCGCCGTCGGAGAGCTCGGAGAAGGGCCTGCCGGCCAGCTCGGCGAGGCCCGCGGAGGCTATGGCCGCCTCGACCGCGGCGACGTCGCGGTCGGAGAGGGCGCCCCTCGCGTCGGTGTAGGGATAGCGGCCGAAGGCTACGATATCGAAGACCGAGAAATAGCCCGAGTCGAAGCGGTCGGTGAAGACCGTGGCGGCCCGCCTCGCCCTCTCCTCGACCGAGAGCCGCCCGACCGCCTGGCCGAGGATGCTCGCGTCGCCCGAGAGCGGGGCCTGGGTCCCCACGAGGGTCCGCAGCAGGGTCGACTTGCCCGAGCCGTTGGGCCCCACCAGGACCGCGAGCTCGCCCGATCGGAGCTCGAGCTCTATCCCCTGGGCGAGGGCGCCCTTGCCCCGCCAGCCTATGGCCAGGGACCGCGCGGAGAGGACCGGGGCCATGGTCGAGGCTGCGCCGATCACTGCCTTCCCTCTCGGCTCGAGCCGCGCAGGAAAAGGCTCAAGATGATCGGCGCGCCGATCAGGGCGAGCAGGGGATTGATGGGGAGGACCGCGCCCCCGCCCGGGGCCTGCGACGCGAGGTCGGCCGCGAGGGCGAAGACGGAGCCGAGGAGGGCGGAACCCGGTATGAGGACGCCGTGATCGCTCGAGCGGAAGGCCCTGCGGGCCGCCTGGGGCGCCGCTATGCCGAGGAAGGCTATGGGGCCGCAGAAGGCGGTGGCCGCGCCCGCGAGGACGGCGGCGGCGAGGAGGGCGCGCGCGCGCGCCGGCTTCACGCGGACCCCGAGCCCTTCCGCGAAGCGCTCGCCGAGGAAAAGGGCGTTGAGGGGCTTGGCGGTCCGCGCGGTCAGGCCGAAGCCGATCGCCAAGGCCGCGAAGAGCACGGGCAATTGGCGGGCGGTGACCGAGGCGAAGGAGCCGTAGGTCCAGCCGAGGTAGACCTGCACCTTCTGGGGCGAGCCGAAGTACACGAGCAAGGACACGAGGCTCCCGGCGAGGTAGCCTACGAGGATGCCCACGATGAGGAGGGTCACCCCGTTCTCGACCCTCCGCGCGAAGAGGAGGATGACGAGCAGGACCAGGAAGGCCCCGGCGCTCGCCGCGAGGGACAGCAGCGCATAACCGCCCAGGCCGAGCCCAGCGAGGAAGGCCGAGCCGCCGCTCGAGCCGGTCGCCAGCACGACGACGGCCACGCCGACGCTCGCGCCCGCGCCTATGCCCAGCGAGTCGGGGCCGGCGAGGGGATTGCGGAACACGGTTTGGAGGATGAGTCCCGAGACGGAGAGCGCTGCTCCCGCGGCCAGGGCCGTGAGGGCCTTGGGCAGCCTGAACACCAGGACGATGCTCGCCCAGGCGGCGTCGGTAGAGCGGCCGAGGAGGGCATCGACGACGCCGGCCAGGGGGATGCGGACCGAGCCGAAGGCGAGGTCGGCGACAAAGAGCAGAGCCGCGGCCAGGGCCAGCAGGGAGAGGATAGGTCGCGCCATCAGTTCCCCACGTTCTTGTAGTACGTGAAGGGCGCGTCCGCGAGGAGGCCGGGATGGAAGATCTTGACGAGATCGGCGAGGACCTTGTCGGGATGGAGCACCGCCGACTCGAAGTAGTCGTTCCCGCCGCCGGGGCCGAGGCGGAGATTGTTGTTCCACACCCGGCCGGCCGATACGGCAGGCAGGGAGGCGAAGCGGGAGTCCATGGCGATCAAATCGGCCTTGGAGTTCACGGCTAGGGCGGGATTGAGCCAATAATCGGCCTTGAGGGCCCGGGAGAAGACCGCCTCGACGGACAGGGTCAGGCCGCCCGTGCCGGGGTCGTCCGCCCAGAGGTAGGAGGATCCCGCGTCGGCGAGGAAGGCGGCCATGTAGCTCCTGCCTCCGGACACGGGCCAGGAGCCCTGGAATGGCCCGTTAACGAGGACCCGCGGCCTTTCCACGGAGGCGGCCGCGAGGGCGCGTATCCGTTCGTAGGAGGCGGCCATCTCGTCGAAATAGGTCGCGGCCCGCGCTTCCTCTCCGTAGAACGCGGCGATGAACTTGATCCACTCGGCCCGGGCCAGGGGATTCGTCTCGTTCCATTCCCCGGAGATGACGACGGGCAGGCCGGCCTCGGCCATCTTGGGATGCTTGTCCCATTCGTTGCCCATGCCATAGCTGAAGACCGCGTCGGGGGCGAGCGAGATCATGAGCTCGATGTTCGGCGCCCAATTGCGCGTGGTCTCGACCGTCTTGCCGGCCTCTATGCGCGCGCGGATCTCCGGGGAGCTCACGTAGGCCGCGTTGTCGACGCCGACGATGCTGTCGGCCCGGCCTAGGGCCGCGATCTGCGGGAGATAGGTGGTCGAGAAGCTGACGACCCTGCGCAGCGGGACTTCGAAGAAGCCATCGGCCTTGAGGCCCGAGGGTTTCTTCGACCCTCTCTTATATAGGATGTAAACGAAATTCCTCGCGGCCCCGGGCCAGGGCGTCTTGACCTCGATCCGGTCGTAGCCGGGCAGGCGCTCTATCGAAAAGCCCTTCGTATAGGCCAGCCCGGTAGTCGTCGGCCCCGCGGCCGGGGTTCCGGCGAGGCCCGAGGCCAGGAAGATCGACAAGAGGCAAACCAGGCCCAAGCTTCGTCGGCGCATGGCCATCAGCCTATCGTCTAGACTCGGGCCTGCGCAAGCGGCGGCGGGCTTCGCGGAGCCCCCCGCGGGTTGCCCTCCTGCCGCCCCGCAGCTAGAATGAAAGGAGTTTCGCATAACCGTTTCTTGGAGGACGTAATGGAAGGCGCTGCGGATACCGTCGGCTTCATAGGGCTTGGGGTAATGGGCTCAAGCATGGCGGGACACCTGATAAAGGCCGGGCGCAAGCTGTGCGTCCATACGCGCAGCAAGGAAAAGGCCGCGACGGTCCTCGGCGCCGGAGCCCGCTGGTCCGACGGTCCCGCGGCCCTCGCTCCCGCCTGCTCGGTCATCTTCACCATGGTCGGATACCCCAAGGACGTCGAGGACCTCTACTTCGGCCCCAAGGGCCTCATCGAGAACGCGAAGCCCGGGACCCTCCTCGTGGACTGCACGACCTCGAGGCCCGACCTCGCGCGGCGGATATCGGCTGCGGCCAAGGCCAGGGGCCTCGCGGCAATAGACGCCCCCGTCTCGGGCGGCGACATCGGCGCCAAGAACGGCACGCTCACGATCATGGTCGGCGGCGAGGCCCCCGACTTCGAGGCCGCCAAGCCCCTTCTCGAGCGCATGGGCGCCACCGTCGTCCTCCAGGGCGGCCCCGGCGCCGGCCAGTACACCAAGATGGCCAACCAGATCGCCATCGCCTCGAACCTCATGGGCGCCGTGGAGGCGATCACCTACGCCAAGGCGGCCGGTCTCGACCCGAGGACCGTCCTGCAGAGCATCGGCTCGGGATCGGCTGGCAGCTGGCAGCTCAACAGCATGGTGCCCCGCATGCTCGGCGGGGACTTCGAGCCCGGCTTCTACGTGAAGCATTTCCTCAAGGACCTCCGCATCGCCCTGGACTCCGCGAAGTCCATGAAGCTCGACCTGCCCCTCCTGGCCCTGGCGGAGAAGCTCTTCGAGGCCATGCAGGACGAGGGCTACGGCGATCGGGGCACCCAGGCGCTCTACCTGCTCTACGAGCGCCGCGCCCGCGAGGGGGAGAAGCGTTGAAGGGCAAAGGCTTCGAGCCCGCCCCCGACGCGGCTGTCGACGGGGGCGCCTTCGCCCTCGGCCGCTACGGGACGCCCTTCCGGCGCATCAACATGCTGGACGTCGACCGGCCCTTCCATTACCGGATACCGCGCTTCATCAAGAACTGGCGGCTCAAGGAATGGCAGGCCTACCAGTTCGGCGACGCGCGCTGGAGCTTCTTTTCCACGCTCTACAACGCCAAGGTCTTCAGCATGGTGCTCTTCATCGCCTACGACCGGGAGCTCAAGAAGAAGTACATCCTGCGGCGCCTCGTCCCCGGAGGCCTGTTCCGCTTCTCCGAGAGCATCACGGGATCCGACGTCTACTACCACGGCGCGCGCAACCTCCTCGAGTCGGCCTGCGACTTCGATTCGGGCAGCATCCAGCTCACCGTCGTCCGCGGCTCGCGCCGGCTGGAGCGCCGCTTCTCCGGGCGCTTCCGTTTCTCCTGCGGCCCCAAGGCCGCGGCCCCCAACGTGGTCTGCCTGCCGCTCGGCATGAACCGGGCCATGTACTCGACCAAGATCCTGATGCCCATGGAGGGAGAGTTCTCGGTCGGCGGCGAGAGCCATCGCCTCGAGGGCCCCGCGTCGATGGGCATCTTCGACGACCACAAGGCCTATTATCCCTATAGGGCCCATTACGATTGGGTCTCGGGCTTCGGCGCGGACGCCAAGGGCAGGCGGGTCGGGTTCAACCTCACCGACAACCAAGTCCGCGACCAGGCCCGCTATAACGAGAACTGCCTATGGATCAATAACAAGGTCTGGCCCCTGCCCCCGGTCAAGGTGACGCGGCCCAAGGGCATCGCCGGCGAGTGGATCATCCAGGACACCGAGGGCATGGTCGACCTCGTCTTCACGCCCGAGCTCGCGAACGACATCCGCTTCAACCTCGGCGTCCTGGAGAGCGACTACAGCGGCCCCCTGGGCAGTTTCCGCGGCTTCATAAAAAACGGCGAGGGCGAGAAGGTTCAGGCCGAGCTGCTCTACGGCGCCGGCGAGAGGGAGTTCCTGCGGGCCTAAGGGCGAACCGGTCCCTATTTCTGCCTTCCCGAGCGGAGTTTCTCCTCGAAGCGGTCCAGACTCTTGCCTTCGAGGGCGGGCGTCGCGCCGGCCGCCTCCGCCCCGCCCAGACGGCGGCGCAATTCCGCCATCTCCTCGGCCGAGAAGCGCGTAGCGCCGAGAATGTGGTTCTCGAAGCTGCCGCAGGCGGCCGGGGCCACGGCCTTGGCCATGACGAGCAGCACCCGGGCGTACTCGCGGATCTCCATCTGGGCATGGGGATCTATCCGGAGGCTGACGAAGCGGAAGAGGTTGTGCAGGTCGATCTGCCAGTACCATTCCGTATAGAGGCTCAAGGGCAGGTCTATCCGCGCGAGCTCGCGGGCGAGGCCCGCTCCCACCAGGTCCGAGTACTCGTCGTAGGCGGCGCGCTGGCCCGCCTCCATGCGCGCGATGGTCGACAGGGCCAGCTCCTCGGGCACGCCCTCCGCGGCCCTGCCCTGGCGGTTGTCGGCGCTCTGCATGGCTATCGACCCCCGCGCGGGCACGTAGAAGTCGTCCTTCATCACCGAGTAGCGGCCCGAGATCTCGTTGACCCTCGCCGTGCGGTGCCTGATCCATTGCCTGGCCACGAAGATCGGCAGCTTCACGTGGAAGGTGAGGATCACCTGCTCGAAGGGCGAGGTGTGCTCGTTGCGCAGGAGATGGTCGATGAGGGCCGCGTCCTCGCGGTAGCTCTTGGTTCCGGCGCCGTAGGAGACGCGCGCCGCCTGGACGATGCGGTCGTCGCCCCCCATGTAGTCGACCAGGCGCACGAAGCCCTTGTCGAGGACCGGGAACTCCTTATCGAGGATCTCTTCCGCCGCGGGGACGACGCTATGGGGCATTGGGCACCTCCTGGGAGCTCGTGGGAAGCTGGTCGGCAGGCGCGCCCGGGAAAGCCCCGAAGTCGCCCGAGAAGCAGTCGATGGTATGCTTGCCCGATCCGGGGCCGTGGCAGTCTGAGCCGTAGGTGAGGAAGAGGCCGAGCGCCTCGGCCTCCCGGCGCACGATGGGATTGATAGCCTCGGACTTGCCCTCGTCGCCGTACCAATACAGCTCGACGCCCGAGACGCC
>DBTW01000128.1 GCA_002307245.1 Spirochaetaceae bacterium UBA1306
CCCGTGCGCTTGGCCAGGGAGACGATCTTCTCCATCGTGATGCTGCTGTCCATGATTCCTCCTATGTACGCCGATCGCGAAGCGATCAGCGCGTGAAACGCGAAGCGTTTCACGAGCCCTGATTTCGCCCCGCCGACGGATACGGCAGCGCGCCTCGCGGGGCATGGCCGTCTTGCCTGGCCCAATGAGGCGAGGCGGCGTCCCGAAGGTATCCGCATAAGTCGGGCCCGCTAACGCGGGCCCGACTCAGGGAATTATGGCCATTATAGGATAGAGGGAAGGCCAAAGGCTAGCGCATGCCGCGCGCGGCGCTCGAACCTCACGTGATAATCCGGACCCTCTCGGCCGAGCCGTCGGCGAGGTAGAGGCAGGAGCCATCGTTAAGGCGTCCGATCGCGTTCCCGAAACCGGCCGCAGTGACTCGCCTGGGCCTAGAGGGCCTTCGACCAAAGCACTTTCGCCGTAGAAGGGAACCACGCACATGGAGGCGCCTGTCGCGGAAAAAGCCGCGACGAGCTTCGGGCGAGCCATCCCGAGGGCAGGGGCAGCGTGTAGGTCCAGAGCCTCGCATCGCTGGATAGGGTCTCCGCGCGGCACGGAATGAAAAGCGCGTTATGCGATACAAATCCTCTATCATTTTGATCTCCATCCTGCGATACGGCAAGCTCGGCTATTGAATTATCCGAATGGCGTCGCGGTCGACCTCGAATAGCCGATTCCCGTCCGTCGCGAGAGCGTCGGGATACGAAAAATACGTGGAGCTGCCGTCGCCCGCCAGGGTGCTCACCGCGCCGGTCGCGATATCGATCTTGCGGATCCTCTGGTTTGAGCCATCAGCGACATAAAGATAACTGCCATCGGAGACCATGCCGCCCGGCCAGTCGAACTTTGCGGTGGAGCCGGGACCGTCGGCGAAGCCTTGGCTCGATCCGGCAAGGGTGGTCACCTGGAAGGTATCGAGGGATATCTTCCTGAAGACGAAGCCTTGGTCTTCGGATACGTAGAGATTGGCGCCATCGATGGCGATATACTGCGGGGAAATGAATCCGGCCTTCAGGCCGATGCCGTCGATCCGTGAATAGCCGCCGCCGGCGACGGTCGTGACCTTCATCGTCGCGAGGTCTATGCGGCGGATCTTGCATCCGCCGCAGTCGACGACATAGAGATACTTTCCGTCGTAGGCGAGGCCCGAGGGATATTGGAAGGAGGCTTCCGTACCGACGCCGTCCAGCGTCGCTTGGATGCCGTTGCCCGCGATAGTGCTCACCTCTCCAGAGGAGATGACCACCTTCCGGATTGTGTGGTTTTGGCAATCCGAGACATAGAGCTTGCCTTGCCCGTCGCAGACGATGCCCGCCGGCTGGTTGAAGAGGGCGGCGCTGCCAAAGCTATCTTTGTTACCGCGTTCCGTCTTCGAGCCAGCGAGCGCGGTCACGGTTCCGTTTGAGATATCGATCTTGTTTATATACGAATGAACGTCGCCGGGTTGGCCGTTGTCGTCGATCGTCTCGTAGAGGTAGGTCCCATCGCTGGTGAGGTCCCAGGGATAACTGACGTTTGTGGAGACCCAGCTGCTCACTGCGCCGGTAAGGGCGGCGAAATCCTTCCCGACGCGCAGGGCCTGGGAGACGGTGTCGGAGCTGGCCCCCAGCTTGGTGGCGACGGCTCGGATCTGCATCGCGATCTCGCAGCCCGCCGCCGTGATCGCGGTCGTATAGTGCAAGGATCCCGAGCTGGGCGCGGAACCGTCCGTGGTGTAGTAGATCTCCGCCCCTGCGCTGGCACAGCTCAAGGTTATGCTTCTCACGTAGGTTCCGGCCGGGGAGATGGCTATTGCGGGGACTGCTGGCTTGGCGACCACGGTCACCGCGTAGTCCGCGGACGCTCCCCCATCGGCGGGTAGTACCAGGTAATGGAGGACGGCGCCGAAGTCGTTGGCCGTGGTCCCGCTCGTTTGGGCGACGCCGCCGACCGTGGCGCTGGCGCCCTGGGATAGGGTGAAGGAGGGGACCAAGGCGCTCACGTCGCTGCCCACGGGCAGGACGATGAAGACGGTCTTCGCGCTCTCGTCGATCAGCGCTGTGGCGTCCGGGTAAGCGGCGATGGAGAAGGCGGTCAGGGCCTTGGGCGCGGGAGACCTCGTCACCGTGACCGTGTAGCTCCTCGATGTCCCGTCGGCGGCCATGACCTTGTAGACCTTGGCCGAGGCGAAGCTATTGACGGTGCTACCGCTCACCTGGACCGTCGTCCCGATCTTGACGCTAGCCCCGGTCGTCTCGAAGCTCGCCTTGAGCGCGGAGATATCCGTCGTCGCGGCGCCGTTCCAATACGGCAGGCTGACCGCGATAGTTCCCGCGTCCTGGTCGATGGATACCGATTCGCCGGCGATGGAGAAGCTGAAGGAACTGATCGCCTTGGCCGGATTCAAGGCTAGGGTGACGGTGATCGTGTAGTCGACGCTCGAGCCGTCGGCGGCCACGACCGTATAGACTACCGGGCTCGAGAAGTCATTGACGCTCGAGGCGCTGACCTGGACCGTGCCGCCTACATTGACCGCCTTCCCGGTCGTCGTGAAGCTGGCTACCAGGGCGGCGAGGCTGCTGCCGTAAGGCATCTTGACGGCGATAGTCTTGTTCGTCTCGCTGAGGCTCGTGGAGACCGATCCTGGAAAGACGAAGGAAGTTATTCGCTTCGAGGTATTGGAGGCGAGGGAAACCGTAACCAGGTAGCTCGTCGAGGAACCGTCCTCGGCGCAGACTCGGTAGGCGACGGGGTAGCTGAAGTCGTTGGAAGTCGTCGCGCTCACCTGGGCTACGCCGCCGACGAGGACCTTGTCCCCGCTAGTCGCGAAAGTCGCGACCAGGTTCTTCAAGCTCGTACCGAAGGGAACCGTGACGGCGACACTCCCCGAGGACTCGTCGATCACGCCCACGGCCGTTTGGGCCTCGAAGGAAAAGGCCGTGAGGGTCTTGTCGTCGTTCAATGCCTCGGAGGAATTCTTGCAGGCCGCCAGACCGAGGAGCAGCCCGGCGCCGAGCAGCGCGGCCGAGAGACGCATGGTTAGGTTCGGGGACCTCGCCCCGATCATCTTCGATCGCATGCCGAAGGGCTTCATCGCGGTGTTTTCCTTTCGGCTCATTTATCGGCCAGGATGGTGACGAGGTAGGTGGCGGTAAGCCCGTCGGCGGCGGTCACGAGGTAGGTGACGGCGCTCGTGAAATTGACGACGCTGGAGCCGCTCGCCTGGAGGACGGGCCCCGGGAGGATCTCCACCTTGGCCCCCGTGGTCGAGAAGGTCGGCGCGAGGCTGCCCAGGCTGGTGCCGGTAACGAGGTGACCCGTGATCGTCTTGGCGACCTCATCGATGACGCAGCTCGTCCCGGCCACGGAGAAGGCGGTGATCGCCTTGGCGGGATTGAGCGCCACGGAGATGATCGCGGAATAGGTCGCGATGCTGCCGTCCGCGGCGGTGACGCGATAGGAAAGGGCCGAGGTGAAATTATTGGGCGTGACGCCGCTCTCCTGGGCAGTCCCGGAAACGGAGACGGAGACGCCCGTGGTCGTGAAGGACGCCACCAGGTTGGCCAGGTTCGTGCCGTAGGGCACGGTGGCCGTGATGGTCTTCACGGTCTCGTTCACGGTGCCGACCACCGCCGGGCTGAGCTTGGAGAAGCGGAAGCTCGTCATGGCCTTGGCCGTATTGAGCGCGAAGCCGACGCTGGCCGTGTAGGTGACGCTGGTTCCGTCCTCGGCGTACACGACGTAAGCGACGGGAAGGCTGAAGTCATTGGCCGTCTTCCCGTTCACCTGGACTAGCCCGCCGACTTCGACCCTGACGCCGCTGCGCACGAAGGCCGCGACCAGTCTGCTCCTATCCGTACCATAGGGCAAGGTCGCGACGATCGTCTTGGCCGACTCGTCGATCACGGCGCGGAGGCCTAAGGCGGGGAAGGAAAACGCGGTGATGGCCTTCGCGCTGTCGGGGGCGCAGACGGCGGCGACGGTCCAGCTCGCCGTCGAAAGGTCGCTGGAGGTCAAGGTATAGACGATTGGCACCAGGAAGTTATTTTCGGTCGTTCCGTTTTTCTGGGAGACCGTGCCGATCTTGACGGTCTTGGCCGAGCTCGTATAGGAAGCGACGAGCTTGCTTAGGTCCGATCCAAAGGGCATCGTAACCGTGACGGTGCCGGCCGCGGCATCGATCTCCGTCTTGAGACTCCCGGGCAAGGTGAAGCTGGTGAAACTCTTGCCCGTGTCGGGTAGATAGCCGACCGTCACCCTGTAGTAAGCCCTCGTGCCGTCCGCGGCCTCGACGGCGTAGGTTACGGGCTTGGAGAAATCGTTTACGGTAGCGCCGCTGACCTGCGCGATGGAACCGACCTGGACCTGGGCGGA
>DBTW01000071.1 GCA_002307245.1 Spirochaetaceae bacterium UBA1306
GGCAACAGGATCCAGACCTGGAACCAGGCCGCGGAGAGGATTTTCGGCTATTCGGCCGAGGAGGCCATCGGCCGCGAGGTGATCGGCCTCATCGTGCCCGATCGGCTGAAGGGCGAGATCGGGAGCATTATCGACAGGCTCAATCGCGGCGAGGTGATCGACCGCCACGTCAACGACAACGTCACGAAGGACGGCCGCGAGATCACATGCGAGTGGTACAACACGCCCCTCTACGACTCGCGGGGCGAATGGATAGGCTGGGCCTCGATCGTCAAGGACATCACCGAGGAGAAGAAGGAGGCCGACGAGATCCTCTACCTCTCCCGCCACGACCCGCTCACGGGCCTCCTCAACCGCAGGAGCATGCGCGAGAAGCTCGAGGAGGAGAGGAAGCGCCGCGGCAGGGCGGGCGGCGACTACTCGACCATCATGATCGACATCGACAAGTTCAAGCTCTTCAACGACGAGTACGGCCACGAGTGCGGCGACGTGGTGCTCAAGGCCGTATCGGCCCGGATAGCCGAGACCATACGCTCCACGGACGCGGCCTCGCGCTGGGGGGGCGAGGAATTCGTCGTGCTCCTCCCACATACCGACCTCGAGGGCGGGCGCGGCCTCGCGGAGAAGATCCGCCGGCGAATCGAGGCCGAGAGGATCGAGTACGACGGCGGTGAGTTCGGCGTCACCGTCACAGCCGGGGTGGCGGCCTGCACGGCCGGCGAGGAGCCAGTGGACGAATGCCTCCGCCGCGCCGACGAGGCCCTCCTGGAGGGCAAGGCCCTAGGGCGCAACCGGGTGGTGGCCGCGGCATGCGCGTAAAGCGGGCGGAGGTGCTGGGCCGCTGCGTCGGGGTGCGCCGGGCGGTCGAGCTGGCCCTTGGAACCGCCCTGAGGGAGGGGGACAGGCGCGTCTACACCCTCGGTCCCCTCATCCACAACCCCCAGGCCGTGGCCGAGCTGGAGGCCGCGGGGGTCCATGCCCTGTCCGAGGCCGAGCTCGAGCCCGGCGGACTCGCGGCCGGCGGACTCGACGGCGCGGCGGTCGTGATCCGCGCCCACGGGGTCCCGCCTGCCATGCGCGAGCGCCTCGCCGCCCTCGGCGCCCGCATCGTCGACGCCACCTGCCCCCGCGTCCTCGCGAGCCAGCGCCGCGCCGCCGATTACGCCGCGCGGGGCTGGAAGGTGGTCATCGCGGGCGACGAGGGCCACGGCGAGGTGGCCGGCATCGCGGGCTACGCCCCCGGCTCCGTCGTAGTCGGGGGCCCCGGGGAGGCCGAGGCGGTGGATCCCGAGGGCCGACCCGTCGCCCTCATCGCCCAGACGACGATCAAGAAAGAGGAGTACGAAGCCATCCGGGCCGTCCTGGCCCGGCGCTTTCCCGGGCTCGAGACGGTCGATTCCATCTGCCCCTGCACCGAGGACAGGCTGGCCGCCCTGGCCCGCCTGGCCGCCGAGGTCGAGGCCATCGTCATCGTCGGGGGCCGCAACTCCGCCAATACCGCCAGGCTCCTCGCCACCGCGCTGGAGCTCGGCAAGCCGGCCTGGCTGGTGGAGACGGCCGAGGAGCTGCCCGAGGCCGCCTTCGGCTACGGCAGCGTGGGGCTGTCGGCGGGCGCATCCACGCCCGAGCGCCTCATAGCCGAGGTCGAGGACCGGCTCGCCCGAGGCCTTACGCCGGGCGCGGCGGCCGGTGTAGACTGAAGCCCCATGGCACAGGCGAAGGTAATCGGCATCTGCGGCGGATCGGGATCGGGCAAGACCACGATCGTGCGCAAGATATCCGAGATGGTCTCGGATTTCGTCTTTATCCCCCAGGACAACTACTACAAGTCCGCCTCGTATATCTCGAACGCCAACATAACCGCCTTCAACTTCGACCATCCCGACGCCTTCGACAACGCCCTCATCATCGAGCACCTGGACGCCCTCAGGGCCGGCCGGCCGATCGATATGCCCACCTACGATTTCGTCCACCACCGCCGCACCGAGGAGACGGTCCACGTCGAGGCCAAGAAGCTCGTGATCTTCGAGGGCATCATGATTTTCACGAACAAGGAGGTCCGCGATCGGCTCGACCTCAAGGTCTTCGTGGACACGCCGGACGACATCCGCTTCATCCGCCGCCTAACGCGCGACATCAAGGAGCGGGGACGAACCCTGGACTCAGTCATCGAGCAGTACCTCACCGTCGTCCGTCCGGGGCATTACGAGTTCATAGAGCCCACGAAGCAGTTCGCCGACATAATCATCCCCGAGGGAGGGGCCAACGAGCGGGCCCTCGACGTCCTCATCCGCTTTATTAACTCGATACTGGCTACGAATTAACCACAAACGCCCCTCAAAGCCGCCGGCCCGGCCCTGGAAAATTGTTGACGGCGGCCCTCTATGGGCGTACAAATGATGCCGATAACCTACCTGGAGTACCTTAGCCGATGACCTATCGAACAGCACGCAGGGCGGTCGAGATTGGCACCATGGGAATGGCGGCGTTCGCCTTCCTCGCGATACCGCTCGTAGCCGTAGCAGGATTGGGGTTCATCCCCGCGGCCGCCGTGAGCGCCGCCGCCTTCCTCGCCTTTTACGCGCTCAAGAGCGCCGCGGCGGCGGCCCTCGAGCGCAAGGCCTACGATCTTTCCTTCCGCGGGCGCGAGACCAGGCTCATAATGGAGTTCACCGAGAGGGTGGGCGTCTGCTTCACCGTCCTCGACCTCGTCGACGCCATCCGCGACAAGCTCGAGAAGGCCGCGGACATGGGCGCCATCCTCGTGAAGTCCGACTCCCAGGAGATCATCTACCAAAGCCCCGCCGCCGCCTCGAGCGACGCGAGGCTCCTGGAGACCCTCTTCGCCAGGTTCCGCGACAGCCCCGAGGGCGTCTCCTTCATCGCCGAGGACTACTCCTCGGCCGCGACGGGCTCGGGGGCGCGCGGCTTCGTGGTCCGCTCCGGCGCCTACCGCCTCTTCGTCCTCACGCGCCTGTGCTCCCTCGTCGAGCCCGAGGCCTTCAGGACCCTCCACGGAGAGCTCGGGATCTACTTCGAGCGCGTGTCCACGATCTCGGAGCTCTTCGAGGTGGCCTCCCTCTCCAAGGAATGGCAGCTCATCGCCGAGACCCAGCGCTCCTTCCTGCCCCGCGGCCTCCCCGAGCCCAAGAAGCTCGAGCTCTCCGTGCTCTACCGCCCCCTGGTCAACGTCTCCGGCGACTATTACGACGCGATCGTCGTCGACGAGGACCGCACACTCCTCGTGGTAGGCGACGTGTCGGGCAAGGGCCTCGCGGCCGCCCTAATCATGGGCATCATCGTCAACACCATCCGCGTCTCGGCCGACAAGACCGACCTCGCCGCGCTGATCCGCGGGGTCGACGCGGCGGTTCGGGACATGGGCTTCGACGACAAGTACACGGTCATGTTCCTCGGCCTCGTCGACACGGCCAAGCGCACGCTGCGCTACGTCAACGCCGCCATGGCCGACCCGATCCTGATCACCCAGACGGCCACCGGCCCCAGGGTCGTGCGGCTCGAGCCCACGATGGGCCTCGTCGGCCTCGTGCCCTTCGACGAGGTCCCCGTCGAGGAGCTCCCCTTAAGGACCGACGAGATCATCCTCCTCGCATCCGACGGCGTGACCGAGGTCGCCGACTCCACGGGCGCCCGCCTCGGCGAGGCCGAGATCTTCGACCGCTCCCTCGCCATGGCCTCTAAGTCGGGCGTCTCCGACTTCGTCAGCTCGGTGAGCGCGATGCTCTATTCCTACGTGGGCGACGCGCCCCTCAAGGACGACGTCACGATGCTCGCGGCCAAGGTAGGCAGGCTATGGGATTAACGATAATCGCGTTCATCTCCCTGCCGGGCTTCATCGCCCTCTTCATCCTCACGATGCGCCGCGGGAGGGGCTCGCCGGGACGCGGAATCGTGGCTGCCATCTCCGCCGCGCTCGCGGCCTACTCCCTCCTGCAGGGCCTCGTGTTCATCCTCACGGGAGCCGGCTTCCGCCAGAACGACGCCCTCCTCCTCGAGCGCCTGTCGGGCTCGCTTATCGTCGCCACGCACATCTTCCTCTTCCTCCTGGCATTCGACTTCCCCACGCCCCTGCATCCCTACTTGCGGAGGCTTGCCTGGGTCGTCGCCGTGCCCGTGGCCCTCACCGCCGCCTACGACGCGGCCTTCTCCTTCGATTACATAGTCTCGGTCTATCGGCCCTGGACCACCATCTTCAGGATCGAGGGCCGCTATTACAACATCTTCGTGTTCGGCGACGCCCTCATCGCCGCGATCGCCGTCGCGATCTTCGGCATCCGCGCGCTCGCCGCCAAGAACCGGGTGCAAAGGCAGAAAGCCGCGCTCGCCGCCGCCTTCATCCTCGCCGGATGCGCCCTCATCTTCATCTCGACAGGCCTCCTCTCCACCGGCCAAGCCAAGCGTCCCAGCTACGTGTTCGCGCCGGCCGGAGCCCTCCTCCTCGCGATCGGCGTCGCCTTCGCGTTCAGGATCTCGAGGCTCTTCGACTGGCGAGCGATCGGCAAGACCATCACCGGCTACGCCGCCCTGTTCGCCGTGGTCGGCCTGCCGATGGGCCTCGCCACGGCCGGCCTGGCCGCCCTCGCGGACGACGTCTCCCCGGTCATGGCCGCGATCCTCTCCGTCCTCGCCTTCGTGGGGGCCTGCCTCCTCGGTAAGCTCTTCTTCGACCGCTTCTTCGCCAGGCTCTCGGCCCGCGGCGACTACCGCGAGCGACTCGAGTCCGACCTCGCCCGCATCGACCTTGCGCAGGGCCGCGACGCCGTCCTCGCGGAGGTCTACGGACACCTCGCCCGGGATCTCGACTTCAAGGACTTGTGCGTCCTCATCGACGACGACCAGGGCTTCCTACGCACGGTCTACGCGCCCACCGGCGGCCGGGCCACCGTCGAGCGCGGGTCCCAGCTCTCGGAACTCCTCGAGAAGTCGGGCTCCAACGTCATCCTCAAGTCAGAAGCCGAGAGCGCGGCGGACTATTCCGCGGTCCGCTCCGAGCTCCTTGAGCTCTTCGAGGCGCTCAAGGCAGAGGCGCTCATCGTCGTCTTCGAGGGCCGCCGTACCATGGGGCTCTTCGCCCTGGGCGCTCGCAGCACGGGCGCCGAGTACACCTCCTACGACTACGACACTTTCAAGGCCATCTACGGCAAGCTCTTCGTCATCGCGTACTACCTCAAGAACATCGCCCGCGAGTCCATTATGACCACCGTGGACAGGGAGATCGCCCTCTCCGACCAGATCATCCGCTTCGCCCTTGAGAAGGTAGACCGCATCGAGCATCCCAAGGCCGACGCGGCCTGGCTCGCCAAGTCGGCGAGGAGCCTCGGCGGCGACTTCATCGACTTCGTGAGGCTCAGCCAGGACCGCTGGTTCTTCGTGATGGGCGACGTGTCGGGCAAGGGCCTGTCCGCGTCCATGAACATGCTCATCCTCAAGTCAATGATCCGCACCTTCCTCCGAGTCGAGAAGGACTTCGTGAGCCTCGTGGCCCGCGTCAACTCCTTCATCAAGGAGAACCTCCCCAAGGGCACCTTCTTCGCCGGAGTCTTCGGCTATCTGGACTTCTCCAAGGACGCCTTCTACTACATCAATTGCGGCGTGCCGGAGCTGATGCTTTACACGCCCAGCTTCGACACCTTCATCGACGTCCAGGGCGAGGGCCGGATCCTCGGCTTCGTCAAGGACGTGAGGCCCTACCTCAAGCCCCGCAAGCTGGCCCTGGCACCCGGCTCCGCCCTCGTCGCGGCCACCGACGGCATGCTGGACAGCGAGAATCTCCGCGGCGAGCGCTTCGGCAAGGAGCGGCTCGCCCGTTCGATCCACGAGCGGCTGTCCTTGAGCTCCGCCGAGATCGTCGCGGGCTCCCTCGAGGACATGCTCACCTTCACCGACAGGCGGCAGGAGGACGACGTGACCCTCTTCGTGATGAAACTCAATCCCAGGAGCGTTACATGACCCAACTGGACATCACCGTGCACAACGACCACCACAGGCTCCTGCTCTCCGTCTCGGGGCCCATCAACAGCTATACCTTCACCGACTTCCAGGAGAAGGTCTACAAGGCCATCGCCCAGGCCGACACCGCCGTGGACATGGAGCACGTCACGGCCCTCAGCTCGGCGGGCATCGGCGTGATCATGACCGCGATGGAGGACGCCGAGACCACCGGCCACGGCTTCGCCATCGTGAACCCCTCCGAGGTCGCGAAGCTGGCGATCGACTCGACGGGCTTCGGCGACCGCTTCCCCATCGTGAAGAACCTCAAGCTGGCCTGAAAGCCCATGAACGCCGGCCCTGAGAGCGGCCGGGGCGTGGCGGCCGCCCGCCCCCGAAGGACGGAGGCGACCATCGTCCTCGAGTCCAGGCTGTCGTCGATCGCCACCTTCGAGGGCTTCGTCGAGGGCCTCGGCTTCCTCGACGCCCCGGAGCGCGATCGCCTCACGATCTCCGGCGGCGAGATCCTCGACAACATCGTCAAGCACGCCTACCCCGTCCTGGGCGATACCGTCGTCCTGCGCGCCTCCCGCCGGCGCCCGGGCGGCCCGCTGCTCCTCGGCTTCTACTTCCGCTCGCCGGCCTTCGCGGCCTTCGCGGCCAAGGAAGCCGAAGGCTCAAGCGAGCCCCTCTTCGACCCCGCCCACCGCCGCTGGAGAGGCATAGGCCTCGCCATGTGCCGTAATCTCGCCCGCAAGGTTTCCTTCCGGCCGGGGCTGCGCATGGACCGGATCTTCCTGGAATTCGGAGGCCGCGAAGGCGGCTCCAAAAAGGAGGCGATATGAAATCGCTCATAGTCTACGATACGAAGCACGGGGCCTCGGCCGAGGTCGCCGAGAGGATCGCCAAGGTTATCCAGGGGAAGGGGGGAGAGGCCGAGCTCCTCGACCTCCGCGTAAAGGGAGCGGCCGCGGCCCCCTTGGGAGCCTACGACGCGGTCGTCCTGGGCGGCCCATATTACATGGGCATGTGGTCCAAGCGCGCGAAGGCCTTCGCCGCCAGGCGCGAAGCCGATCTCGCGGGAAAGGCCATCGGCCTCTTCGCCGTCGGCTCGAACGCCGAGCTGGGCGACAAGGCCGCGATCGCCGCCCTGCCGGCCTCGCTCCGCGCCGCGGTGGCGGCCTCGGCCTACGTCGGCGGGCGCCTCGTCTTCCGCGAGCTCGGCTCCTTCGAGCGCTTCATCGTGAAGAAGGTAAGCGGCAGCGAGGCGGACTCCTCGACCCTCGACTTGTCCAAGGCCGAGGCCCTCGGCGCCGAGCTCGCGGCAATCGCCGCGGCGAAAAAGGCCTTGAAATGAAAGCCCCGATAAAGCCAATCGCCAGGCGTTCCATCCTCGCGATCGCTGCGGCCGCCGCGATGCTCAGCCTCTATTCCTGCGCCACCAAGCCGATCGAGATCGGTTCGCCCGAGCTCGCCAAGGTAAGCGACGGGGCATGGCGCGGCTACTACGACGGAGGCCTCGTGAAGGTGGAGGTCGAAGTGGCCGTCAAGGCCCATGCCATAGAGTCCGTCAAGATCATCAGGCACGATTGCGGCAAGGGCAAGCCGGCGGAGCGCATAACGGCCGACGTAGTCGCGAAGCAGAGCCTGCAGGTCGATACCGTCTCGGGCGCCACCTACTCGAGCAAATGCATCCTCAAGGCCGTGGAGCTGGCCCTGGAAAAGGGTACGCTATAGGGGTTTCATTCCTCCTGCTTACGGAGCATAGGCGATGCTGATGCTTGTGATATTAATCGAGGCCGAACTGCCTGTCCTGAATTGGAGGAAGGCATGGGCCAGGGTGTCCGTATTCCTGGTAAATAACACTGGATCGATCGTGTAGACTGCCGTTTGCGCAGAGCTCGGCGAAGCGACTAGGACGGAGTTAGGTATTAACTTAGAACTTATTTTAAGTAGTACCGGAGTGGCGGTGGGATCCGCTGCCTGATACAGTGGAGTCGTAGTAGCGTTATCGCTCGTCGTGTTGTTGTTCAAGTAGAGAACGAAGCCAGAATAAGTAGTACCGGTGTAGGCGTTGTAGGCGATGGTAACCGTCGCCTTCTTTGTAAAATTGAACTGACCGTCGGGGACGTTAAGCGAATCCGTAGTGGCCTGGAAGGCAGAGCCGGCGACTGTAGACCAAATATCGATATTGGTATAGACACTGCCGACGTTGAAACGAGCTGTGGCGAGGTTGATGCCCGTCGTCGAACCAGCTACAGTACCCGCGCCGCGGACTAGCTTAATGCCGCTCAACGTGGACGTAGCCTCTGTCAGATCGAAGTCAGGATCGACGCCAGCAGTCCAGCTCCAGATCGCGTTCGAAGCAGTCGTGACCTTGACGTTGAAGGTCTTGCTGCTGCCGCCTCCATCGTTGGCGGCAGCGGTGATGATCGCGCTGCCCGCGGCTATGCCACTAACCCTTTCGGTGTTCGCTGCGGAAGAAGCGCTTACGGTAGCGATACTGGTATCGGATGAAGTCCAGCTCAAACTCGAGTCCGTGGGTATCGCGCCGCTGGTTCCGCTAATGGTGGCAACGAGGGGAACATAGCAGCCGGCCATGACCGAGCTGTCGCCCGCGAGCGTGATGTCCGAGACTAGGAGCTTGGTCTCCGTAAATTCCATGGCATAACTGTCCGAAAAACCACCGTCGACGCTGGTCACAGTGATTCTCGTGGTCCCGGTTTTCAGCGGGGTCACTATCCCCGTCAGGGTGTCGCTGGAAGCGGCTACGGTCGCCACGGACGTATCGCTCGAGCTCCAGGTGACTGTCTTCGTCGAAACACCCGAGAAATGAACAGCGGCAGTCAGGGTGATAATGGAGGCTTGAGCATTGGCCAGGGTGTCGTAGTAAGAATCCGCGTAGCCAGTGGGGCCACTGACCGTGACGCCGCTAGCGCTGGCCGCGACGCTCGGACTCGAGAAGAGCGCCGTCTCCGCGCCGGTCGAGTCGAGCGTGGCCACGGAGACGTTGGCGATCTCTGCCACAGCGCCGGTGAGGGCTATTCCCGCGACGACGGGGCTCGTAGCCAAGACTGAAGTGCTCAGTGATTCCGAAAGTGTCGCGTCGTCGTTCCACACGATCATGGTCGTCCCAACGAGGCTCGTGCCGTCGGTCTCGTAGAGATTGACGACATATCCGGAGGCGGCGAGTCGCTTCACTTCGAAGACGCGCTCGATGCCCATGGGCGTGTCGGTACCCAGTTCGACTGGGCTGCCAGTACCATTGCCAGTCACTTTCGTGTAGTAGGAGCACCTGTTGCCGCCGTTGCCCGTGCGACCCATCATGGTGACGATTTTAGTCGACGCAGCGAAAGTCCCGGTCGTGGGCGCCTCGAAGGCGCCCACTGCGATGCCCAGGCCCGTGCTAGCCGACACGGCGGAAGCGAGGCGCACGCGGGCGCGGATCACGAAATCGCCGGTCAGGGTCTGATTGTAATAAAGGATGCTCGAGTTCGTGATGCCGGCGTTGGCGAAACCTCCCGTGTTGCCGTTCTGGAGGGTGAGCACGCCATTGATGAAGGGCGGAATGGTCGTAGAAGTTGTGGCGGCGATAGTATTGCCTTTGGCTAGGTTAGCGAGCTTCCAGTTTCCCGTGTCCACGCTCGCGCCCGCCGCGATAACGACGACCGTGCAACTGGAGCTGATGCTCGATTCTAGGATCGAGGCTACCGTGATAGTGATCGTGCCTAGCTTGACCGGGGTGACGAGGCCATCCGCTACAGTGGCGATTGTGTCGTCCGACGAACTCCAGCTTAGGCCGGTATTAGCATTCGCCGGGGCCTGGGTCGCGCCGAGCCTAAGCGTAGATCCAAGCTCGAGGGTCATCGTGCCGGTGTTAACCAGAGCGACGGCTATGACGTCGATCGTCACCGCCGGCGAATAATTACTCCCCTCCGGGTCATTCGGATTATTGAAGTCGGGCATCGCGTAGGGGCAGCCGACGAGCGAAAACGCGAGCAGGGAAAGAAGGCCCACCCGCATTATCCGCGCTCGGTAACGTTTCATGATGATTACTACTACTTCTTCCACTTACTTAGCCGCGGCCGGATTGAGCACAACCACCACCCCCGTCGCGAGAGGGCAAATGAAAAGCCCTAGGGCCTCGCTGGGCCTGCCGGAAAACTCGCCCTGTACCGAGAGACTCTTTATAGCCTTGCCCGTGGCCGCGTCGTGCGCGACGAGGCTGCCGCCTTTCATCGCAGTCCATACGTAGCCTTGCGCGTCGAAGGGAAGGGCGGCCGCTCCGCTTATCGCGGCTATCAGCCGTTCGCCCGTCGCGGCGGACAGCACGTTTATCGTGCCCTTGGAATAGCACCAGAGCGCGCCGTCGACTACGACGATGTCGTCGAAGATCGCCTTGTTGCCCTCGTCCGCGTTCTTCGACCAGAGGATCGAGCCGGAGCTCAAGTCCACCGCGACGACGAGGCCTTTGCGGTCGGCGAAGTAGGCTTTGCTTCCCACGATCGTAGCCGCGAGGGCGACGGGCTGGACCGCTTTCAACGGCGCGGAGAAGAGTTGCTTGCCGCTGGCGGTTTCTATCCGGAGGAAGCTGCCCTTGCGGTCGGCGAGGAGGATGCTCCCTTGGTAGGCTCGGGGGCTCATGTCCGAGCCTTCCGCTAGGGCGATAAGTCTGACCTGCTTGCCCGTGCTCGAGTCGAGTACGCGCAGGCCGTCGGAGGCGGAGATAAAGGCCTCGTTTCCGATGATCTCGGGCCGTCGTCCGAAGAGGCCAGAGTCGCTCGCGTCGAGGGCTAGCGTGGCGACTAAGCTGCCGTTGGCGAGCGAGAGTATGGAGAGGTTCTTGTCGCCCTCGACATAGACGAGGCCATTGGCCACGAGGGGACTCGAGTTCTCGGCGAAGGCGTTGCCCGTCGCGGCCTTCCAGACGAGGGCCTTGGTCGAGACGCGGAAGACGTTCCCCTTAGCGTCGAGGAAGATGGCTCCATCCTCGATCGCCGCGCTCGCCCCCAGGGCCTTCGCGCCGCTGGCGCTAAAGCGAGCGGATATTGGTTCGGGCGCGACAGGCTCCTGGACGGCGGCGGGGGTGCTCTGCGTCGCGGAGACGGTCTTGGATTTCAAGCTAAGCTCGCGCCTTTCCCCGGACTCGGAGTCGACTATAATCTCCAGCTTCGCGTCTTCGTAGCCTTCGCGCTTCGCGCTGATCCGTATGGTGGCGCCCTTGGGCTCGAGCACGGAGGCCGAGCCCAGCCCCACCTTCGCGCCGTCGATGAAAATTTCGGCATCGCGAGGATCGCAGACGATGCTTACAGGCACGAGCAGCGGCGCGGCGGCGCTCGTCGCGACCGCGGCGGTATCCTTAGGGGTGCCCACCGGCGGGGAGGGCTCCGCTGAGCCCGATACTGCCGGCGCCTCCGCCGCGCTCGGAACTTGGTAGATCGTCATCGACACGAAGGTGTCGAGTTCTCTCGCTGTAGCCTTCGTCGCGGCTTGAATATTCTTGGCGACCGGCGAGGAGGCGGCGCGGAGTCCGGCGAGGGATTCCTTGATGGCCGAGGATTCAAGCATCGGCGCTGCCGCCGTAGCCGGCGCGGCCACCGCCTTGTCGAGAGCCGCGGCGACCGCCGTCCAAGCCTCGGCGGCCTTGGCGAGATCATCCTTACCGACGCTGCTCTCCTGGGCGGCCGTCACCCGCGGGGCGGAGGCGAGCATGGAAGCGTAGACCGAGTCCATAGCCTTCGCGGCCGAGGCGTCGGCGCTCGCGGCGGCCTTGGCCTCGATGGGCGCGGTGTCGAACGAGGCGGGCAGGATGGCTACGGAGCCTTCCTTTACCGATACCTTGGTCGCGCCCGATTCACCCGAGCGTACGATGAATTCGGTGCCTCTGACGGCGCAAACCGCCGATTTGGTCACAACGCTGAAACGATCGCTATCCGCGAGCTTGGACACCTTCGCCGCGACCGAGCCTATGAGTACCTTCGTCGAGACGACTCGTCTCGTCTCGCCCACGGCGATTTCCGTCAGGCTTATGCTCGTATTCTGCTGGACCCTGAGCGTCCCGAGCGAGCCGAACTGCAAGTCGCACTGGGAGTCCTTACCCGTCTTCACCGTCGTGCCGAGGGGCAGTTTTTGCCCGAGCTCGGGCTCGACGCCGCCTGAGCCTTGGTCGACGGACACGGTGCCGGTGAAGAAGGTCACGATCGCGGCCCTCAGCACGGGCGTCGCGGCCTTCTGCGCCGCTTCCACGGTCGCGGCTTGCGCGCTCTGCGCCGTCGCGTCCGCCCCGGCGGCTGCCTTCTCCTGGCTTCGAGAGCAGGCGGCAAGTCCGAGCGCGGCGGCGAGCGTAAGCGCGACGGCCGCTACACCAAGTACCCTATGAAGACGCGCGTAATCGGTTTTCATCTCGCTACTCTCCTGCCGTTCTATTTATGCGATCCGCTCGCCCAGGCGGGCTCGGATGACGTATCGAAAAGACCCCCGAGGACGGGCGCGCTCTTTCCCTCGACGCTTATGCTCGCGGTAAGTCCGGACCAGCGGAGAAGGGGATCGTCGGGAAGTCGGGCGACGCTTTGACTGAAGCGCTTGCGCGATTGCATAGAAGCGGCAAAAAAGCCGTCCATGTAGCGTTGAAAGATATTCGAGGGCTTGCTCGCGATGGCCGACCTCGTGCCGAGAATGGCGAGAAGCGACCCGAGGCCCGCGCCTACCCATTTGCCTATACCCAGAGCGTCGGCAATATAATAATCCTTCTCGATCTGCGAGTGCAGGCTGCTGGCCGTGGCGGAATCCGTCGTCGCGCTATACGTGGCATAAAGTCCCTCGGCCTCTTTGGCGATGGACTCGTCGTAGCCCGAGACGAATACCGCTGCGGCTCCCGCGGCGAGGGCTAAGCCGCCGCCGATAGCCCAGGGCGCCAGCTTCGAACCGTGGATCGAGCCGTCGAGATAAGCGTCGAAGGCTCGATCGAAACGCTCGATGCGATCGAGGTACAATTCGGCGAGCTCCGCGTCGCACAGGTCGAGAATATTCCTCATGCTAGTGAAAATTTCGCGGACCTTAACCCAATCGCGGGCCGAGGCGGCCTTTGCGGCATCGTATTCGAGGAGTGTGGCCATGATATCGGCCGTCTCCGTCGCGCTCGTGCGAAGCTCGAGCGTCTTCGAGTCGTCCTTGGAAGCGGCGATGATGCCTCGGAGCGGATTAAGGGCCGTGGGATCGGGTGCGAGCGGATTTTTCTCTACGGCGAAGCGGACGGCCATAGCCTCCAAGCGAGGCTTGAGCTCGTCGAGCTCGGATTTTAGCGCCTCTCCCAGGCGAGGCGACCAGGACGCGCCCAAGGCTATCGAGGCTATCGCCTCGACTGCCTTGGCGCTCGTCGCGCTACCGCTCTCCGTAAGGCCTTTCTTCGCCTCGGCCCAAAGACTATCTATCCTAGCGTCTTCCACGGCGGTTTCGTAGGGAACGGCGAACTCGACCTTGACTGTCTGGTCCTCTACGACGAGCGTCTCGACGCGAGCGAGCTCAAGCTCGCCCATAAGCCGTTTCTGCGTCACTACTACGGTATGGCGACCGTTGAGCAATTGCGGGATCGTGGTTACGGCCTTGCCGGCGATCACGCCGTCGACGTGCAATTCGTAGTCGCCCTTTTCTCCCGAGTTCACGAGCTCGACCGCGCCGAAGCCGATGTGCGTGCCCGACACCGCCTCGAGAAAGCCCTTGGTAAGGCCGTCGGCTGAATCAAATACGTCGAGGATGGAATCCGCCTTTGCATGACGAGTAATCGTGAAGCCGTACTTTTGTCGATCGAAGAGGCGAACGGTGAAAAGATACGCCCCTTCTGCATCCTTGTTCACCGAACCGAGGACGAGAGAATCGATCTTGCTCAAATCGGCCAGAGCCTGGGCGGATTCGAGATCATGAACCGCGGCAAGCCCCTCGGGTTCCTCAACCCGGAAGCTCCCAAGGAGCCTCAAAGTGAGGCCGATCGTATCGGTGACCGCTTGGCCAACGATCGCAAGACTCGGATCGTCGCTCTCATTGTAAAACGGAGCGATGGCTACGCGTGCCTCGAGGGATTCATCGAGGGCGTATGTCGGAACGATGCTCAGAAGCGTAATAACTGAGAAGATAAGAACGGCATTTATTTTCGTACAATGCTCCAACTATATATAAATTGGAGGCATTCTATCGCGAACTGCGGCTTAAGGCTAGGTTAATTTTGGGAGATTATTGGGTATTTAATGAGGAGATACTCTACCGACGGTGGACCGGCCGCGACCGCAGGTGATTCAAGGCCAGGCCGCCGAGGATCAGCACGAGCCCCAAGGCAAAGCGCAGGTTGAAATCCTCCCCGGCGAACAAGGCGCCGAGGAGGACGGTCAAGGCCGTCTCGAGGTAGAACACTACGCTGCCCTTCCCCGCCGGGACTTCGCGATAGCCCACGGCCATCAAGGCCTGGGCGAGGAAGGCGCCGCCGCCCACGGCGAGAAGGAGGAGGATGCCGACCGCGCCGCCGGCCGCGAGGCCGCCGCCCCGAGGCGCGAAGGCCACGAGGGGAAGCCCGAAGAGGCAGGGGCTCAAGTAGAGCATGAAGGGATTGTCGAAGGCCGTGGCCTTCCTGACAAAGTTGACCGCCATTCCCGCGAAGACCGCGCTGCCCAGGGCCAGTAAGTCCCCCGCGAGAGCCGCCCCGGAACCGTCCCTCATCACGAGGACGGCGCCGGCCGTGCAGATCGCGATGCTTAGGAGGACCCGCCACTGAAGGCGCTCGCCGAAGAAGAGGGCGCCGAAGAGGACGACGAAGAGGGGGTAGGTATTGCCGAGGAGTGCGGCCCGCCCCGGCCCCGTGAGCGAGATGGCCGCGTAGCTCATGGCCATGGAGCAGGCGCCGAAGATGCCGCGCAGGGCCACGAGGCCCGGGCGGACGGGCTTCAAGGAACGGTAGGAAAAGACGAGCACCGCCGCGCAGAGCACGGCGCCGATCGCGAAGCGCGACGCCGACACGAAGAGCCCGGAGAAATGGCCCGAGGCCAGCTTCACGAAGAGGGACACGCAAGCGAAGAGGATGGCCGAGGAATACAGGGCGGCGTAACCGCGAACGCGCATGGAAGGAGCCTCCGGGCCGTCATGCTAGCACGGGGGCCCCGGCAGGAAAAAGGAGCCGCGGCCTCGCGGCTCCCGGGGCCTGACTTCGCGGTCCGCACCGCTGATATAGTGCTGGCATGATCGTCTCCGCCTCGCGCCGCACCGACATCCCCGCCTACTACTCGTCCTGGCTGATGGGTCGCATCGAGGCCGGCTATTGCCTCGTGGGCAATCCCTACGACGCTCGGCGCGTCACTAGGGTCAGCCTCGCCCCGGAGGACCTGGACTTCATCGTCCTCTGGACCCGCGATCCCCGCCCGATGATCCCCCTGATGGCGGAGCTTGACTCGAGGGGCATCCGCTCCTACTTCCAGGTGACCCTCACCGGCTACCCGAGCCCGATCGAGCCGGGGGCGCCCGGCCTCGACGAGGCGACGGGCGCGTTGCGCGATTTAGCGGCGACGATCGGTCCCCGCAGGACCCTGTGGCGCTACGACCCGATATTCGTCGCCGGGGGGCCTGAGGGCATCGGCGCGGATTGGCACAGGCGGAACTTCGAGCGCCTCGCCAGGGACCTCGAGGGGAGCTCAGAGCGCGTCACCTTGAGCCTCCTGGACGAATACGCGGCGACCGCCTCGCGCCTGGCCAGGGCCGGCCAGACGGGACTGCGCTTCGGTAGCCCCAGGAAGGCGGCCCCCGGGACGGGCGGCCCGTCGGAGGTCACGCGCGCGGCGACCCAGCCGGTCGAGCCCTTCCCCGCCCTCTTGGCCGACCTGGCGTCGATCGCGCGATCCCGGGGCATGCGGCCCCAGGCTTGCGCCGAGCCCTTCGAGCTCGACCGGCTCGGCATCGAGGCCGGGGCTTGCGTCGACCCCGCCCTCGCCTCGTCGATCTGGCCGGGCGCCGGAGTCGCGGCCGAGGTAGGGCAGCCCGCGCGCCCGCGCAAGGACTCGGGCCAGCGCGGCACCTGCCGTTGCGGGCGCAGCGTCGACATCGGCTCCTACGGCAGCTGCCCGCGAGGCTGCGCCTATTGCTACGCCAACCGCGGCGCCGGCAAGCTACTCGCCAGGACCCCTGCCGACGAATCCTTGTAACGTCGGCGCGGATTGACCGGAGACTCCGCCTCGCCGTACCTTCTACCAATGATCCAAGTCCCCCTCGCCGATCCCGAGCTCGAATCGAGGATCGCGGCGCTCCCCCCCGACGGCATAACGGTCTTCACGCTGGGAGGCGGCCGAGCGCGCGGAGCCATACTCCACGGCACGCGGATGGTCAACGCGATGCGCGCCAACCACGGGCTCGGCCCCTTGGAGACCCTCCTCCTCGGCCGCGCCTACCTCTGCGCGGCACTCCTCGGCACGACGATCAAGGGGGGCGACCGACTCGTGCTGCGCGTCGACGGAGACGGGCCGGCCGAGGGCCTCTCGGTCGAGGCCGGCTCGGACTGCTCCGTGCGCGGCTGGCTCTTCGGCGCCCCGCTCGACATCCCGGCCGAGGCCCTCGACGGCGAGGGCTTCTCCCCCTTCGGCTCCGGCACCCTCACGATGACCCGCTTCGCGGAAGGGCGGCCCCATCCCTTCACGGGGACGGTGGAGCTCAAGACCGGCCGCCTCGCCGAGGACCTCGCCTGGTACTACCTCGAGTCCGAGCAGACGAGGACGGCCTTCGACATCGGCATCGAGTTCGACGGCGCCGGCCGGGCGATCGGCGCGGGCGCCCTCTATATCCAAGCCCTGCCCGGATCCGACGACGGATTCCTCTCCCGGGTCGAGGCCGCCCTGCCGAGTCTGAGCCCGCTGGGCAAGTACTTCGCCTCGGGAGGCGGCCGCGCCGCATTCCTCGAGGATCGGCTCCGCGAGCTCTTCCCCGAGCCCCTGGGCGAGAGGGAGGCGGCCTTCGCCTGCCCCTGTTCGCGCGAGCGCTTCGCCTCCTTCCTCGGCTCGACGTCCCGCGAGCTCCTCGAGGACCTCGCGCATAACGGGCCCTGGCCCGTCGAGACGGTCTGCCACAACTGCGCCAGCGCCTATCGATTCCCGAAGGACGAGCTCGAGGCGATGCTCGCGGCGAGGGGCCCGCGATAGGCGGCCCCCGGGCCTATGCCGGCGCGAGCACGTTGTAGACCGGCCCCGAAAGCTCCATCACGAGGGGGAAGTCGGCCGCCGCGAGCTCGGTGACCTCGCCCTCGCATTGGAGGAGGATGCCCCGGTCGTAGTCGAGCCTGATGCGCGTGGCCGAGAATAGCCTGACCAGGTCGGCGCCCAGGCTGCGGTGCCCGCCCGAGCTTATCTGGTCCTTGAAGGCCAGCTTCTTGAGCAGGGACATCTGGAACACGACGCAGGCGTTGTCGTCGTCGGGCAGTATCGGCTTGTTGGAGCCGTATTGGCGGTGCCCCGAGGCCCCCATCGCGACGAGCAGGCAGGGCTTGGTGAAGGAGGCGGTCTCGCGGCCGGAAGCGTCCTCGGCCCTCACGCCGAGGGGGGCCGGAGGCCAGATGCGGTCGTAGAAGACCGAAGAGACGTCGACCCAGAGCTTATAGGAATCGCCCGGGAAGATCGACTTGAGCCGGTTGGTCATCCTGCAGACGAAGGCGTCGACGCCGACCGAGGCGATGTTGAAGGACCAGAGGGGCTGCCGCCCGCCCTCGGGGTTGGGCAGGATCCTGATGGCCTGACGCGGCGAGTGGACGAGGGGACCGAGGATGCGCCCCAGGCAGGCGAGGAGGTCGCGGCCCTCGGAACCGTCGTTGCCCGTGCCCATCGGCAGCCGGAGGATGGCGAAGCGGCCGTGCTCCGAGGCGGGCATCTCGACGAGGGCGCTCGCCGTCTCGAGCGCGGTGCCGTCGCCCCCCGCCGTGAGCACGATGCGGCGGCGGCCCGGCACGTCGCTCCGGGATTCCTCGATGATCGATCTCGCGATGTCCATGGCATGGCCCGATCGCTCGGTCAGGTGGAGCCTGAGGCTCGTCCTGCCCTCGCGGAGCGGCAGGGCAGAAGCCCGGCGCACGAGCTCGTCCAGCTCGGCCCTATGCCGCTTCGAGTAGGAGGGACGCATGAAGCCGCCGGCCCTCGGGTTGGCGATCAGATCGACGGCCAGATCTTCTCCGGGAAACGCGGGGCTATGGTCGAATAGGCGGGAAACCGAGGCGGCGAGTTCATCGGGGCGCATGGGGCATGAGTCTAGCGCCTCCGCGCAGAGCTGTCCACCTCGGATCGCGTCGAGGCCGCGAATTGTAGGAATGGCGCTCCTTCGCCGATAATCGAGTAGGGAGATCCATGAAAGTACTCTGCATCGCCCAGCAGAAGGGCGGAGTGTGCAAGACCACGACCGTGCTAAGCCTCTCCGCGTCCTGGGCCCTCGAAGGCTCGCGCGTCCTCATGATCGACGTCGATCCCCAGGCCAACCTCACGAGGAACATCGTGGACTACGAGCGCCTCGCGGTCGACATGTCGTCGGTCTACGCGGCCAAGGCGAGCCTCAAGGAGGCGATAGCCCCCACGGCGACGCCCGGTCTCTTCATCGCCCCCGCCCGCACCAGCCTCAGCCGGGTCGAGAACCTCGAGCGCAGCCTCTCGACCTATACGGTCCTCCGCAGGGAGATCGCCAAGCTGGGGGACGCATTCGACCGCGTCGTCATCGACACGCCCCCCTCCCTCGGCCTCTTCACGGTCTCGGCCTTCCTGTCGGCGAGCCACGTCCTCGTGCCCGTGCAGCCCACGTTCTTCTGCCAGGAGGGCTTAGGCGACCTGAATCAGACGATAGTCGAGGCGAGGGAGGACAACGCCGGACTCGTCTCCGTGCGCTACTTCATGACCCTCTTCGACAAGAGGACGATCATCAGCCAGGAGATCGCCGGCCTTCTACGCGACAAGCTCGGCCCAAGCCTCTTCGCCACGACCATCCGGAGGAATATCGCGGTCGAGGAGAGCCAATACGCCCAAAAGACGATATTCGATTACGCGCCCAGATCCACGGGCGCCGAAGACTACCGCGCCCTCGCGAAGGAAGTAGCCGCATGGCTAGAAAGCAGCTAATAAAGGGCGCCAACGCGACGCGGGTCGAGGAGCGCATCGCCCGAGTCCCGGCCGATCTCGGCCCCGGGGCGGAATCGGGCTTGAGTATCTTCGGGGCCTTACGGGCACTCGAGGAAGGGCGGCCCGAGGCCCCGCGGCCTAAGGCCCCGGGAGGCGTCTCGCGCCCGAGGGCGCAGGCGCCCAAGGCATCCAAGCCGTCCGGCGAGGATCCGGCGCCGCGAAGCGTCAGGATCGGGCCCTCGGATTTCAACAATGCCGAGCGCGAGGCGATCGTGCGCTGCTGCTCGGACTATAGGAATCGCCTGCCCACCTACCTCCTCGCCACGCAGCGGGAGTTGAAGGTCATCGATTCGGTGATCGACAAGTGCCGAACGAAACGCAAATGAGCGGATCGAAGCGGCGTCCCGAGGGCTAATCGGCCTGGGCTCAGGCTTTCCCGCGCTTCTTGGCCCTAGCCTCCACTTCATCCAGGAAAGAGCCCAGGTCCGCGTAGTAGTTGTCGGCGAATCGGTCGCGGCCGGGCTCGTGCCTGACGCGAGGATAGCCGTACTGCTTCGCGCCCGCACGCGCCAGGAGGGAGCGGCCCTCCGGAGACAGGCAGGGATCCTCGTCGCCCGCGAAGAAGGCCAGGGCCGGCGCCTTGACCGGGTCCTTGGGCGCGCAGAGCCTTCCGAGGCCGGCGTTGAGCTCGCGCTGGTCGCGTCCGCGGAACCGGAGGACGGTCTTGGGCGACACGAGACCCTCGAGCAGCTCGGGCTCGCCGCTTAAGGCCTCGGGAGTCATGGCCAGCTCGCCGCCGGGAAGGATGAAGAAGGGTCGGCGGGACCCGGGCGGCGGGAAATCCACGATGGGCGCGATCAAGGCCACGGCCGCGAGCTCCGGTAGGGTGGACGCGATCGGCAAGACGGCGCCGGCCGACGCGGAGCAGGCGATCAGGTAGAGGGGCAGGCCGCTCGCGATCTCGGCCTTCGCGAAGGAGACGAGGGCTTTCCTGAAAGCCTGGAGCCCCAAGCGCGGCGCCGGGCCCGAGCCGTAGGCGATCTCGGGCGCAAGGACCCTGAAGTTGCGATCGAGGAGGAATCGGATAAGCCTCTCCTCGTTCTCGAGCGGCCATAGCCCGTTGCCGAGGAAAAGAGCCGTCTTGCGATAGCCGCCCTCGCGGATCTCCCAAGAATGAAATTTGAAGGCCCGACCGCCGCCCGCCATGAAGCTCCTGGATATATGGTTCATTCCGCCTCCAAAACGATACGAATGCCGATCGCTTGCGATTCGACACGCTCTACGCAGGCTTCAATCGTAATTCCGCGCCCCGGAACGCGCAAGCCGAAAGCCGCGGAATGCCGCGTATCGAGAAGCACCCGCGCGAAGTTGCGCCGTGGAGTCCCTGCGACTATAGTTACCTCACGAGCACCAAGAGATGATCATCGCACTATTCGCGGACGAATCCTCAGGCAAGGCGGTAGCGGAACGCCTCGAGTCCATGGGCCATGCCTGCATCCCTTCGCGGGACTCCATCCCGGGCGAAGCCGACTGCGTAGTCCTCGTCGGCGAGGCGGGCCTTAGCCTAGCCCTCATAGACGCCGCCGAGGAAGCCGGCCTGCCCGTACTGAGGCTGGCCGCGGAAGGCGCGGCGACGGCGGCCGCGGCCGCGGCCTGGGGACTCGGGCTGGCCGACGAGCGCTATATCGAGGCGGCGAGGTCCGATGCCCGCGTGAAGCGGCTCGAGGACATCCGGGTGAAGATGGCCGAGCAGCGGACGCAGGAGCTCTCCGCCGCCAACGATCTCCTCGAGGACCAGGCCAGGAGCCTGAAGGAAGCCCTCGGGCGGCTGGACGGCGCCAACAAGCAGCTCATCGACGAGCTCAACCTCGCGAGCGAGCTCCAGAAGAGCCTCCTCCCCAGGTCCTACCCCAGCGACGCTCCCCTGGAGTTCGCGCATAAGTTCATCCCGCTCAATTCCATCGGCGGCGATTTCTTCGACCTCCAGAGGCTGGACGAGAAGACCCTCGGACTCGTCATCGCCGACGTCTCGGGCCACGGCGTGGGGCCGGCCCTCATCACCGCCATGTTCAAGAGCGCCTTCGGCCTCGAGAGCCGGGGCAAGGGCAAGGACTCGCCCGCCGCCCTCATGTCCTCCCTGAACGCCGAGCTCGGCAGCATCCTCACCACTGGACACTACGTTACGGCCTTCGCGGCCTATATCGACATAGACAGCCTCGAGATGCGCTACTGCAGCGCGGGCCACCCCAACCAGCTGCTCGTGAGGGCGGACGGGAGCTCGGAGGAGCTGGCGACGATGGGCTTCCTCCTCGGCATGATGGAGGGGATGGAATACGAGGAGAAGCGGGTCGAGCTGGCGCCCGGGGACACCCTCGTGCTATTCACCGACGGGGTCTTCGAGTCGCCGGACGCCGCGGGCGAACCTTTCGGGCGCGAGGGCATTCTGCGCTCCATCGCCTCGCGGTTGGGCGCCGGCGCGTCGGAGCTCTCCGACGGTCTCTTCTCGGACCTCTTGACCTGGACAGCGGGCACCGAGGCCAGCGACGACGTCACCATCCTCATGGCCCAGGTGATCGAATCGCTCTAGCGCGCCCGGGCGTCGCGCCTCAGCCTCCGTCCGCCAGCCTGATCCCCACCTGCCCGCAGGCGCGCGGATCCATATCCACGCGGGAACTCACCCGGAGGGCCCCCGCCCCGGACATCCACGAGCCGCCTCGCACGGCCTTGTACTCCCCCTCGGACGGCCCCTTGGGATCGCTGGCCGACCCCGGCGCGTAGGGCGAGTACCAATCGGCGGTCCACTCGAAGAGGTTGCCGGCCATGTCATACAGGCCGAAGCCGTTCGGCTCGAAGCGGCGCACGGGGCTCGTGCCCTTCAGTTGCTTGGCCAGATTCGCGAGCCTCTCGTTCATCACGTCCCCGTTCGGGTACTTCTTGCCGACGAGTCCGCCCCGGGCCCCGCGCTCCCACTCGGCCTCGGTGGGCAATCGCTTCCCGATCCAGGCGGCGAAGGCCGAGGCGGCATAGAAGGAAATGAAGGCGACCGGGTAATCGTCCTTGCCCTCGGGATAGCCGCCTTCGGTCCAGTCTTCCAAGTAGCGCTCATCGCGGAGCTCGGAATCGGCGCGGTCCTTCGACCATTCGGGATGAGCCGCCACAAAGAGCGAATATTCCTTATTAGTGATGAGATGGTCGCAGAGCCGATAAGCGCCGAGGGTGACGGTATGAGGCGGTTTCTCGGCTTCCGCCGTCTCCGAGCCCATGATGAAACTGCCCGCCGCGATGGCTTTCATCGAGGTTTCCACCGAAGAGCGGGCCTCAGTATCGGCTATCGCGACAGAAGGCGAAGCTTCGGTTGCGGGACGGGAAGGCTCGGACGCGGGGACAGGAAGCTCGGGTGCGGGCCGCGAAGGCTCCGCTGCAGAAGCGGAGGGCGGCTTCGGGGAAGTTGGCGCCGGCCGCGGCGTGGGGACCTGACCCGCCAGCGATCCGCCAAGCTGGGCGGACAAGAAGGAGCCGAGGCTCTCGCCCGAGGCCGTGATGACGGAACGGAGCTCGTCGCCGAAGCCGTCGAGCTCCTCGGGCGAGGCGGTATCGGCGAAGAAGCGCAGGTCTTGCAGGAGCCGCAGCTTGCGCTGGAGGGTCGCCATGCGGAATTCGAGGCTCTGAAGATAATCCATCGGGTAAATTGTAGACGATAGGCGTCTTCAAGTCAAAAAACCTTCTCGCAGACGCGGTGAGCGAACTTATTCATTTTTTTACACAAGAAACGATGCCCGAATTTGACAAAGGATTGGACGCGCCTATACTCGATTTTATGAGCATCCAAGCGGTCGATCTTCGGAAGCTCGTTAAGATCGTCCGACAATACGAAGTCATCTACGGCGGCGGCATAAGTTCCGGCGATGCCGCCGTTCGCGAAGACTGCGAAACCCTCGTCGGCATCCTCGAGTCCGAATTGGGCGGGAAAAAGGGACAGGCCGGCCAATCCCTGCGCAAGAGCAGTCTACCCTCGCTCGTAGACGCGAAAAAAAGGCCCAAGGGCGAGGTGTTCCCCCGCCCTACGAGCGCGCGAGCCACGGAGATTGCGAAGCTGGGCTCTCCCGGAAAATCCGCGTCCGAGCCCCGGGAGAAGCTGCAAAAAAAGCCTTCCCCGCCGAAGGAAATCGCCACCTCCAAGGCCGACGCCAAGAAAGCAGTCGCCCAGCAACAGGCGCCGACGAAGCCGGCGGCGGTTAAGCCGCCGGTGGCAAGGCCATCGCCCAAGACCGAGCCCAAGGCCTCGGCCGTCAAGGCGACGACGAAACCCGTCCCCCTAAAAGCGGCCGGTAAAGGCGCACCCACGGAAATAGCGAGGAGAGTCGCCCAATCCGTTCCCTCGAAGGACGATGAGGTCTACAAGGACGTCCGCAGTAGATACTCGAGCGCGTCGAAGGCCGCTGAGGAGCGGGCGGACAAGATAGCAGGCTCCGCCTACGACTCGGGCGACGTGGAGATCAAGCACAGCTTCGCCGCCCTCCATCTCTTCGACGCCTTCAAGAAGAATCGCCTGCCCAAGTACGGCGGGTTCATAGTCTGCATCCGCTTCACGGAGGAGACGGGCTACACGGTCTTCGAGATCATCGGCTACGAGAATATGCAGGACATCTACCCCGATGGCGACACTCTCGTTTTCAAGAGCGTCGGCTGCAAGCTCTACGCGATAGTCGAGCCCGCGGGCTACCTGCTCAAGAGCGTAGAGCCCCCGAACCGGCCCTCCGAGCAAATGGTCCCCTACCGCTTCTCGGAGCTGCTCCGCATAACCACGAAGCGCTTTCAGAACGTCCTCATCGGGCGGAAACCGGTATTCATGCCGACGAGCTTCTCGGTCTTCAAGCCCTCGGGCGAAGACCTCGCCGTCCTCTTCTACGACCAGGCCGAGGTCTACGCCAACATCCAGGACTTCCTCATCATGGTCATGCGCGACCGCCTCGGGCTCCCCAAGGCCGACGCGCGCAAGGCGGCCGAGGTGATAGCCAAGGGCATACGCGAATTCCGGCTTTGGATGGACGAGGCATAGGCATGGTTAACAATACGAGCGTCGACATTCTGCTATCAGGCTTCAGCGACGCCGACGCCGAGGCCCTGCGCGCCGCCGCAGGCGCGCTCGGCAGGTCCGCGTCCAGGGGCGATCCCGTCAATGACGACAAGGCTACCTTCGTGCTCGCAGCGGCCTACGACGAATCGGGCCTCCGTTCCCTCCGGGCGGCCGCCTCCGAGGACCGGCGCCCCTGGTGCTTCTGCGTGCCCTCGGGCGACCGGAGCCTAATCGCGGCGGCCTGCTTCGCGCGCGAGGGGCGGGTCCTGCTCATGCCGCCGGAAGGCCGCGAGCTCAGGCGGACTCTCTCGGCCCTCGACGAGGAGGCGAAGGAGCGCAGCTCGGGGGCCCACGCCTTCGCGGGCCTGGACAAGCTCGAGGCGGAGTTCTCCTGGAAGACCTCGGTTTTCGACGTTAGCCGCGTCTGCCGGCGCCTCGCGGGGCTCCTCGCCGAGGCGGGCTTCTATCCCGACCGCTCGAGCGAGGACGAGTGCGCCCTGGCCCTCGAGGAGGCCCTCGTCAATTCGACGGAGCACGGCAACCTCGGCCTGGATTCCGCGCTCAGGCCCGACGACCCGCTCCAGGAGGACCGCTACGAGCTCGAGCGCTCGAAGCGGATGGCCGACCCGGCCTACGGGGACAAGCTCGTCCGGATCAGCCTGGCTATGGACCGGGACCAGGCCACGATGGTGCTGGAGGACGAGGGAGAGGGCTTCGACGTATCGCGGATCGACATGGAACCCAGCGGCCTCGACGTATCGGGCAAGGGCTTCTGGCTGATTAGGCGGCCCTTCGACTCGGCCGCGTACAATCCAAAGGGTAATAGGCTGACGCTATCGCGGCGGCGGCCGAAGGCATAGGGCGATGGATCGACGGGAATCGGGGTAAGCGCCTGCCATCGCAGGTGCGGCACAGCGGAGTGTTGACATCTTTATTCGGAGGTATGCATGGATTTTAGCGACAAGGAGCTCAAGGTCCTGCTCCAAGCCCTTTACAGATTCAGGGGCGAGGTATCGGGAGCGAGCCAGAGCGAGCAGAACAAGGCCGTCGTCGTGAACTCGGTCATAGGCAAGATCGAGGACAAGGTAGGTCCCATCAAGTCCGAGCGCACGCGCTTCGACCGGGAGATGGACGAGAGCCTGGCCATCCTCTCGACGGGCAAGATGAGGGCGCCGAAGCTTGACAACGCGGTCGGCGCGCCTAAGGTTAAGAAGACGACCGCGGCGAAAGCCGCGAAATCGCCGGGCGGGGCCAAGGCCGTCGCCAAGAAGAGCAGCGCCAGCAAGGCTGGCATCGCCGGGAAGACCGGCGACGCGAAGACTAGGTCGAAGTGACCCTGGCAAGGAGGAACGATGGCTACCACGAAAGCTGAGGAGCAGGCGCGGCTTTGGACCCGCGAAAACATCATGTCCGTGGAGAACCGCATTCTCCAACAGGTCATGTCGTCAAGGACGCCGGAGGCGGTGGAGTCGGCTATAGCCTACACGCGCTTCCTGCGGCTATCGGGGCTCACCTCCGATAACTATCCGCTTTTCCTCAAGATGCTGGAGATCGAGAACCACTGGGTGCTCGACGCCCTCATCGGGGACGAGGATCCCTTCCTCTTCCTCTCGACGATCCAGCCGAACCGCTACGTCATATCCAGGTGCTTCACGCTGCTGACGCGTTGGCACCCCAGCGGCATCTACCCGAAGACGCTCTCGATCGCGCTCGGCGTGCTCCAGAACGCCTTCAGCTCGCCGAAGGACGGCTACAAGATCTACCCGCTCACGATCGCGGACGTAGACAACCTCGGCAAGCACCTCGAGAAGGAGAAGGGCCAGAACTTCCCGCTCAACCGCTGCATACTCGACATACTCGACCGCATCGGATCCCTCCAGGGACTCGGCTGGGACGAGAGCATGGAGGAAGTGTCACGGCAGGCGATCCGCATCAGGAGCTTCTTCTTCGACACGGCCAAGAAGCTCGAGGATTGCATCCCCCAGGTCCTCATGGTCCGCGGCGACTACCTCAAGGACGAGGTAACCCCGAGGACCCTTTTCGCCGAGGACATCGACATGGCCCTCCGCCACGACTAACGGCGAGAGCGCAAAAGGAGCAACCATGGACGAAGTCATAGTCAACGACAGCTGGTCAGACGACCAGATCAACGGCATCGAGAACAGACTCTTGCAAGGCATCATCGGCTGCCGCACCTACGAAGCGGTCGAGGCGGCCATCACCTACGCGTCCTTCCTCAATACGGTGGGGCTCACCCCGGAGAACTACCCGGTCTTCCTGCGAATGCTGGAGATAGAGAACCACTGGGTCATCGATTCCCTGATCGGGGACACCGACCCCTTCCTCCTCCTCAGCCCCGTGCAGCCCAACAGGTACATCATCGGGAAGATCTTCGCGATGATGACCAAGTGGCACAAGGGCGGCATCTACCCGAAGAACCTCTCGGTCATCCTCGGCGTATTGCAGTCCAACTACAGCTCGGCCCGCGACGGCTACCGCATCTATCCGCTCTCGATCGCCGACCTCAACGGCCTGGCCAAGCACCTCGACAAGGAGAAGGGCCAGGAGGATCCGCTCAACCGCACGATCCTCAACATCCTCGACCGCGTCGGGCAGCTCGAGGGCGTCGGCACCGACGCCGACATGGAAGAGACCGCCATCCACGCGTCCGCGGTCCGCAACGCCTTCTTCGACGACCGCAAGCGGATGGAGGACGTGATCCCGCCGGTGCTCCTCGTCAAGGCGAGCTACCACGAGAAGGAAGTCGCCCCCCGCAAGCGCATCGCCATCAAGGAGCTCGAGAAGAAAGAGAAGGAGAAGGGGAAGTAAGTGGACAAGATCCCGCGCATCGCCGAGGCGCTGCGCACGCTCGATCTCGACGCGGGCGTGACGGTCGAAGGGAGGACCTTCGTGGGCCCCCCCGAGCCGCTCTCGCGCCTGCGCGACCTCGAGGGGCTGGCGTCCGGGCTCGCGTCGCGCGATCTCTTCGCGCTATACGAGAGGGGCATTGCCTCAGACGGCGTCTTCGACGCGGACATCAACGAGTCGGGACGCTACTTCGCCTATCTGCGCTACGAGCTCAAGGGCATAACGCCCGAGGAGAGGGAGGAAAAGCTAGCGGTCGCGCTGGAGGACCTGGTATCGCAGTACGGAAAGGATGCCGTGCTCTCGCGGATCCCGAGCGTGATCAAGGGCCGTCAGGTAACCGAGGCCCTCACGCTGCGGCCGGAGAGCGACGACTTCCCCTCCTACTACTCAAAGGCCAGGATGTCCTACGCCGAGAAAATGGCGATCGACGAGCTGCCCAAGGCGGTGCTGGCCGGCATTAGGGCCGATCAGGAGCGCCTGCTCGATTCCTTCGGGTGGACCACCCTACGAGCCCAGGAGGGAGGGGCGGAGCTCGCGGATATCTGCGGCGACGCGTACCTCCTCACACCGGAGGGGCTCGGGGCGGTCGATCCTTATCGCATGGTTTGGGAAGCCTTCCTGTCGGGGCAGCCCGACGCCTTCTACGATTTCGAGGTCAGGACCGACGGGGAATACCCGGCGGACGTCGACGAGGCCCTAGGTCGCTTCTACGCCTACGTCCGGGCCGAACTCAAGGGCCAAGCGAGCGACGACAAGCGATCGCGCCTCGCCGCCTCCCTGCCCCCGGACGCCGTCGAGGCTCTCGGGGCCGAGGCGGCGACCGCGCTTTTCAAAGAAGGCATCGACGGCGACCAGGTGACCGCATCGCTCACGATCCGGCCGGAAGCCGAGGACTACCCCTCGTACTTCAACGCTAAGCGCGTCGAGGCCGGCAAGGAGCGCCTGCGGAAGCAGATCGCCATCAACGTCCAGGCAGCGGTTCTGGAGGCGGTCGAGCGTTCGCTCGGCGGCATCCGCAAATATGTCATTCTAGATTGAGACGGAGGAAATATGGATATCGAGCTCGACAAGAAGGGCGACACCCTGAAAATCGTCATCGACGGCAATATCGATACCGACGGCGGGCACAAGCTCGGCGTCTCCCTCCAGGAGGCGATGGAGATCGACGGCGTCAAGACCGTCGTATTCGACCTCACGACCGTCCGCACCATCACCTCATCCGGCATCGGCAAGATCATGAACTTCTTCAAGTTCATCGACGGAAAGAAGGCGACAATGTCGGTCAAGGGCATCTCCGATCAGCTCTACAAGCAGTTCATGGAGATCCATCTCGACCGCATATTCCCAGTATCCAAGTAGGGCCTTGAGCCGATAGAAAGGGGCGTCCCACAGTGAACCACCTGAGTTCCTTCTTTCCCGACCCCAAGGGCGCGCGCCTCCATTACCAGTATTGGGAGGACAGTTCCAAGGGATACGACAGGGTGGCCCTCGTGCTCCACGGCCTCGGCTGCCACTCGGGCTCCTATCCGGCCCTCGTGCCGGCCCTCGTCGACGCGCGGTACAAGGTGATCGCCCTGGACTTCGCGGGCTTCGGCGCGAGCCCGGGCGAGCGCGGAGCAGGCGGGGTCCTCGCGATGGCCGACGCCATAGAGGCCCTCTGCCGCCGCATCGAGGCCGCCGAGGGAGGCAGGGAGATCGAGATCATCGCCCACTCCATGGGCGCGGTCGCGACCCTCCTCTTCCTCAAGCGCTACCCAGCGAGGCGCATACGCGTCGCGACGGTCGCGCCGCTGATCTTCGGCGTGCCGGTCGATGCCACGCCCGAGACCCTCGCCGAGGACGAGGGGCATCGGAAGCGCATAGAGGCCGACGACAAACGGGTCGACTCGATACCCAGCTCCTTCGCCGCCGACCTCGACAAGACGGCCAAGGAGCTCCTCTCCGAGCCTTCCTTCCTAGAGGGGCGCAAGGCTTCCTTCTTCGTCGGAGAGTCCGATCCGCTCGTGCCCTTCGATCGGCTCAGGGAAGTCGCGGGCGGGCTCCCCCTCAAGGACAGCCGCTTTGCGAGCTTTCCCCGGGAGCGCCACGACCCCATGGGAGGCGCGCGGGGCGACAAGGTGATCGCGGCAATCATGTCCTGGCTCGACGAGACCAAGTTCGAGTACCGCGCCTAGTTAAGGAGGAATTGAATGGACCTTGACATCAATATCGAGCAGGACAGGGTACGAATCAACATCATGGGGCCGATCGACACGGCGGGAGGCTCGGAGCTCAGCACGAAATTCGCCGAGCTGGCCAAGGACCCGACGCTGCGGCACGCCGAATTCGACCTCTCCGACGTTCCCTCCATCACGAGCGCGGGAATCGGGAAACTACTGGCATTCTACAAGCATTTCGACCAAGCGGGCGGAGGGATGCGGATTATTGCCCTGTCTCCCCAGCTCTCCAAGCAGTTCAAGGAAATTCACCTCGATCAAATAATCCCAATCGGGAGCTGACGAAAGAGCTAAATTGGGGATATCCTCCTGATTATAGGAGGATCTATGCAAAACAGAACCGTAAGGAAATATCTCCTCTCATGCCTCTGCCTGTGCGCCGCTCTCGGCGCACAGGCACAAGCGCAAACCGTCCCCGCCGCCCAGGCGGCCCAGCCCGCCCCTGCGCGCGTCGCCCCGGCCGCGACGACCACACAACCGCTCCAGACTCAGCAAGCCCCCGCACAGCAGCCCGCCCCGAGAGGGTCCGCGGCTCAGCTGGGCCCCCTGGACGGCAGTCTCCTATCCTTCGACTTCGGCGTCGCCACGGGTTACAGCCTCAACGACAAGAAGCCCACAGTGGGCCAAAGCTTCGGCCTCGGCATCATGATGTCCGACAACTTGGCCGTAGGTTTTACCAGCACTTCGATAGGCGCCACCCCCATCTCCTACCAGATGTTCCGCCTGGGCTACAGCTTCACGCCCCTCATCGGCATGGACATCTACCTCGGAACTGATGGTAACGCGGCCGCCGGCCTCGACGCATTCATCAGACTGGCGCGGAGCAGGTCGGACGCAGGCCTCTATAGCTCGCTCAAGGTTCGCCTCGGCTACTTTCTCGATTTGACCAACGGCCCAGCCAAGGGCGATGTCGCCCTGACCATCGGCAGCTCGGTCGGGATATGAGGGAGACGGCCATGAGAAACAAGAAGCCCCTCGCGATAGCTGGCCTAGCGCTCGTCCTCGCACTCTTCGCGGCCATTCCCTCCCTCGCGGCCGAACCGGGCGACATCCCACTCGTCTCCATCGAGAACGGCTATACCGCCGGCTACAGTCTGAGCGCATCGGACATCGGCTCCAGCCTCGATTTCGCAATCGCCATCGGCCTCTCGGACAAGCTGCAGGCCAAGGTGGCCATGATGGAGGGCGATGGCGTCTTCCCGAGCTACCGGCTCTTCGGACTTTCCTACGCCGTCGCGCCGAGGCTCGGATTCTCCACCCTCTTCGGCCTGACCGGCGCCACCAAGGTCGTCGGCCTCGAGATGGACGTCAGCCTCTTGTCCAATGTCATAGCGGGCAGCCTCCAGTCCGGCCTCAAGCTCAAGCTGGACTATATCGCGCCCTTCGCGGACTACGACAAGGGCATCATCGGCTTCGGTCTCGCGGCCTCGGTCGGCTTTTAGGCGATCCCCGATATAATGGAAGGCCCCCGCCTAGGCGGGGGCCTTTTCGTTACCTAGTGTCCTGTATTATTCGCTTCGCTCAACGTGCGATTGCGCAAATGCCCGGCCGCATGGCAGGGAGCGGATCGGGCATTAGGCATTGTGAATAATACAGGACACTAGCGACGGCCTCACCCGCGCCGACGCCTACTTGAGCATCTCCATGCCCTCGAACTTGCGATAGGGCGACAGCTGGTCGAGCATGAAGCCGAACTTCCCGGCGTCGCTCCCGGCGAGGATCTCGGCGAGGATCCTGCCGAGGCCAAGCCCGAGCATGAAGCCCTGGCCGCACATCCCTATGGCGAGGAGGAGATTCTCGGCCTCTCGGGCATAGCCGACGATGGGCTGGCCGTCGGGCGTCATGGGGTACATACCGCGCCAGGTCCGCCTAACCTTCAGCGAAGCGAGCCGCGGATAGAGCTCGATCATCCGGCGGGTGCAGCGCGGCAGGAACCACGAGCTGTTGTCGATGTCGCTGTCCCAGACCTGCGGCCGCGGCGTGATGCAGAACACCACCTGCCCGGTCGCTGCTTGGTAGAAATAGTAGCTGCTGGACTCGTCGTCGGTGCGCATATCGACGAGCATCGGCTCCATGAAGCGCTCTACGGGCTCGGTGACGCCGGCCTCGTGGCAGTCGGGATGGACGGGCAGCTCGGCGCCGGCCATGGCGGCGATGGCCGCGGCCTGGGCGCCGGCCGCGTTCACGAAAAGTCCGGCCTCGTAGGCGCGATCCTTCGTCCGCAGCCGCGCGACGCGCCGCCCCTCCATGTCGAGGCCCGCCACTTCCTCCCCGAAGCTGAACTCTACCCCGGCGTCGAGGGCCAGCTTATGGAAGGCCGTACTCGTCCGGAGGGGAGAGGCGTAGCCGTCGCCCGGGCTGAAGGTCCCGCCCCGGAGACCCTCCATGTTGATCCCCGGCGCGAGCTCCCGCACCCGTTCAGGCCCGATCCAATCAATGTCCAGGCCGGTCGCGCGCTGGGCGGACAGGAGCTCCCTGAAGGCCTGTTCCTTCTCGTCGTCATAGGCGACGAAAAGATAGCCCCCCTGTCGCCACTCGATGTCGATGCCATGCTCAGCCTTGAAGCTCGAGGCAATGGCGAGGGACTCGGCGCAGATGCGAATCTTGGCCGGATCGGAGAAAGTCGCCCTAATGCCGCCTATCGCGGCCCTGTTCTGCCCCCTGCCCCACGAGGCCTCGCGGTCCAATACGAGGACCTTGAGGCCCTTCTGCGCGCAGTAGTACGAGAGGGGCACGCCCACCGAGCCGGCCCCGGCGATCACCACATCGTAGGTGCTCATGCTCGCGCTCCTTTCGCTCGGGCGTCCTCGCCCTCAAGGCCGGCGAGTGAGCTCATGGGCAGCTCCACGGCGAGGGGACGCAGGCGCGCGGTCGTCACCGCTCCAGGGTCCAGGCCGGCGGCCCTGAAGACCGCCGCGTACAGGGGTGCGCAGGTCTTCGAGCCGCAGGCCCCCATGCCCGCGCGGATGGACTTGAGCTGGTTCACGTCGCGAACCTCGTTTTCGCGGATATACCGCACGAGCTCGCCGAAGGTCACGCGCTCGCAGCGGCAGACGATCGCGTCGTCGGGCGCATAGGTGAAGCGGGGCTCGGCAAGGGCGGCCGTAGCCTCGCTGCCCTGGACGCGGAGGCCGATGGCCCTAGCCGCGTTGGCCGAGCTCGCGTTGAAGCGCAGGGCCCAGGTCCTGTACTTCCTGTTGAAGGACTTCTTCACGAGGACCGCCTCCTCGAGGGCCTCGCCTCCAGCGCCCAGGAGGAGGCGGCTCTCGCCGAGTTCGATGCGAGGCTCGAATTCGAAAGGCAGCTCCACCTCGCAGCGGCCCTCGCCGACGGCCCGGAGGAGGGAGACGGCCAGTCCGGGACAGGCCGATAGGCAGGCTCCGCAGCCCTTGCAGTCATCGCCCTGGAAGTAGGGCAGGTCGAGCATGTTGCCCTTTCGCCCGCTCAAGCTGATGGATTTGGTGGGGCAGACGGTCGTGCAGGGATTGCAGGGAATCTCCTCGTCGCAGAAGAAGACCGGCCGCCAGGATGCCGAGGGCCGGACCGCCTCCCTCGCTATGCGCTCGCCGGGCCGCGACTTGAGGATCTCGCGCTTGGCTATCCAGGACTCGTCGACCTCGACCTTGACTCCCATCGTCCGCGCCAGGGCGAAAGCCGCGATGCGGCCGCCGAAAAGCGCGCTCGAGGCTTCGGCTATCTCGTCGGCGTCGCCGGCCTTGATCGCGAGAAGACCGTAGCCGACCGCTTGTCGATAAAGCTCGTCGCAGGACGAGAGGCCGGCCGCCACCAGGACGGTGTCGACCTCGTAGGTCCTCGCCGTGTCGAGGAGGGGCCGCCAATCGGCGCCCACGCATGCGACGGTCGCGCGCTCGACCCTGCCCTCGCCCTCCGCCGACACGATGGTGGTCGACAGGTAGATGGGCACGCCCATGCGCCGGATCTTGTCGGCGTGGACCTTGTACCCGTTGATCTTGTCCGCGATCTCTACGATGCCGGCGACCTCGATCCCGGCCTGGAGGGCGTGATAGGCGCCGATGAGGCCCACGTTGCCCGAACCGACTATGAGAACCCGGCTCGCCGCCTTGACCCGATCGCGGTTCACGAGAGTCTGGAAGGCGCCGGCGCCGTAGACCCCGACAAGATCGTTGCCCGGAAAGATGAGGGACCTCTCGCGCGCGCCGGCCGCCACGAGGAGGGCCCGGAAGGCGACGAGGAGGTAAGCGGAGCAATTCTCGTAAACGCCCGCCACCCCGTCCTCGAAGATCCCGACCACGGGGGAATTCGTCAGGATGGTCACCTTGGGCGAAGCGCGCAGCTGGGACTCGAGCTCCCGCGCGATATCGAAGCCCCGTCTGCCCGCATAGCAATCGGCCTCGGAGCCGAAGAATTTATGGGTCTGCAGGACGAGCTTGCCGCCGAGGCTCTCCTTATCGTCGGCTATGGCCACGCTAAGGCCCAAGGCCGCCAGCTCCTTCGCTGCGCCTATCCCCGAAGGCCCGCCGCCCACGACGAGGACATCGACCGAGAGCCTACGCGGCACGGCGCTGGAGACGCGGCCTTGCGCGCCGTCTGGGCCTTCGAGCGGCAGGGCCGGCAAGCCCTTCAGGGTTCGCAGGTCCATCCCGGCGGCGAGCGAGGTCACACAGGCCTTGCGCGCGACGCCATCGACGAGGATTGTGCACTGGCTGCATTGGCCGTTCGCGCAGAAGATGCCCTGCGCGGCGGCATCCTTAGGGTGTTCGGAGAAGCGCATCACGCCGTTCGCGAAAAGCGCTGCCGAGATCGCCTCGCCTTCATAGCCGACAAGCGACTTCCCGTCGAAGCGGAAAGCGACCTCATTCCTGGTCTTGGGGGGATCCAGCACGGGATGCTCGAGTATTCTACGCATGGGTTCTCCATCCATCCGGTGATGCGCGTCGTTACTGGCTCGCTGCTCATATCGTAGGCGAACGAAGGCCTACCGACCCAATCTGAAATACTACTGATATTTCAGAAACAGCCTAGGATGCCACTTTCACAAGCATCCTGTCAAGAAAAGCTTAGTGTTACGAAGCTTATTGGTCTGGATTAGCTATTTGATTATGGTAGCGTGATAAAGACACGCATGTCACTCTTTCACATCAACACATCACATAATTATTATTCCTATATCAAGTTGCGGCACCTAGATCCATAATCTACGTAACACTAGGGGGGTACTAGATACTCGTTTTTACCTTGACACCAGACTATACCGTTCGGTATAGTCTGAGTATGGAAAACATGCCTGACAGCAAAGCCGATAACAAAGCCCTCATCCTTGAAACGGCTATCGGTCTCTTTGCCGAGCGGGGTTATGAGGCAACAGGCATAGCGGAACTCTGCGAGGCTTCGGGCATCACCAAGCCGACCCTATACCACTACTACGGTTCCAAGCGTGGGCTCCTCGACGCCATCATCACCGAAAAAGGCGAGCCCTTCGTTTCGCGCGTTAAGGCGGCGGCATCCTCCTATACACAGGGCGATCGCGCTCGGGGCGTTCCCGACGGCCTCGGAAACATAGCCAACATCATCGCGCGCTCCGCCGAGGAAGACCCCCTCTTCGCTCGGCTCAGGATCGCCTTGGCTTTTTCCCCGCCCTCGAGCGAGGCGAGCGAAGCGGCGCGCAGAATGATCGAAGGCCTATTTGACGCGGTGGATTCCTTTTTTCGAGCGGCGGCCTCGGACCACGGGAACATGAAAGGCCGATCTTGGGCCTATGCCGCGGCGTTTATCGGTACGCTGGATACCTATATTGGCCTCTACCTCGCGAAGCGCGTCGAGCTTTCGGAGGCGGTAATCGGCGCCGCGGTCCGACAATTCATGTACGGGATCTTCTCGTAGACATGGATCCAGGTAAATGCGGCAAACACATGCATTCTAATATACCTACCGGTACGTATATTCAAGGAGAAGGAAATGAACGAGCTTGCCAAGGACGCGATCTTCTATCATGTGTACCCCTTGGGCTTCTGCGGCGCGCCGCGAGTCAACGAGCCCTCTACGCCCAGCCTAGCGAGGCTGGACTCGCTAACCGCCGACCTCGCGCGGATCGCGGGCCTAGGCTGCAACGCCCTCTACCTCGGGCCGGTCTTCGAATCCGTATCCCATGGCTACGATCCGGTGAGCTGGCGCGAGGTGGATAGGCGCCTCGGCGACCGCGAAGCCTTAAGGCGGCTCTGCGCCGAGGCGCGTCGCCTCGGCCTGCGCCTGGTTTTCGACGCGGTCTTCAACCACACGGGACGAGAGCATCCCTGGTTTCGCGCGTTACGCGAAACCGGTCCCGGTTCGCCGGCGGCCGCCCGCTACTCTTCCGTGCGCCCGGGGCGCAGTCCCTACGGCGACGGCTTCGAGTACGAGGGCTGGGCCGGCAACTACGACCTCGCGAAACTCGACCTCGGCAACGCCGAGGTCAGGGCCGAGCTCATCGGGGCGGCCCTTTCATGGATCGAGGACTACGGCATCGACGGCCTCAGGCTGGACGCCGCCGATTGCCTCGACCTGGGCTTCCTCTCCGAGCTCGCCTCGGCCTGCAAAGCGATGAAGCCCGGCTTCTGGCTCATGGGCGAGATCGTGGGCGGCGACTACCGTAGGTGGGCTGGAGCGGCCTCCGGCATCGGAAGCGGTCCCCTCGACTCGATCACCAATTACGAATGCTATAAAGGACTTTGGTCCAGTCATGTCGACGCCAACTATTTCGAGATCGCCTGGTCGCTCAAGCGCCAGTTCGGCGAGGGCGGCATCTACCGAGGCATGAGCCTCTACTCCTTCGCGGACAACCACGATGTCGACCGGGTGGCGAGCAAGCTCACGCGGGAGGCGCAGCTCTATCCCCTTTATTGCCTGCTGTTCACGATGCCGGGCCTGCCCTCGATCTACTACGGCTCGGAGCGCGGGGCGCGGGCCAGGAAGGAGCCAGGATCCGACTGGGCGCTCAGGCCTCGGATAGACGAGGCCCTCGCCTCGGGCAGGCAGCCCGACCTCGAAGCCACGATCCGCGCCCTGGCCTCCTTGCGCAAGGCCCAGGTCGCGCTCCGCGAGGGCGGCTACCGTGAGCTATCAGTCGCCTCCGAGAGCCTGGCCTTCGAGCGTCAGGCCGGAGCCGAGCGCGCCGTCGTGGCGGTCAACGCCGCGGCCATACCTGCGACGCTCGAGCTCGCCTTGGGGGGCGGCAACTCAGCCTGGAAAGACGCACTGAACGAAGGCTCGTATCGCGCGATCGGCGGCAAGCTCCGCCTGGAGTTGCCGCCGACCTGGGCGCGAGTGCTGGTGCCGGCCTAATCCCACAACGGGAGTTAGGCCGCTATCGCATCAATTGGTCGTAGTAAAATAGACACCCGAACTCGAGCTACCGACGAGATACAGTGGGACCAGCTTATAGGTGTATCGCACGCGCCAGTAATATTTCGTTCCAGAAGCAAGGGCAGTCGTGAAAGTGTAGGATGGCGACGACGAGCTTACAGTCGAATAAGTCCCAGTCGCGAAGCTCGAGCCGGTCGAGTAGTCCAGGTAATACGTCGTCGCGTTCGTGGCCGCGTTCCAATACAGGGTCGGGGTCTTGCTCACGCCAGTCGCGGCGCTCACCGGATAACTCTCCCTGATGTAGCGATAGATGACTGTGTAGGATCCGACCTCCCCGCCAGCGTCGTGCTCCCTCACGTAGAAGCGGTAGTTATTGTCGATTGCCAGGGCCGCAGAGGGCGTATAGCTGGTATCGGTCAAGTCCGTGAAGGTCTCGACCGTCAATCCCGTAGTGCTATTATAGAGATAATAGTCGTAGGAGCCATTGCCAAAGCCGCCCGAGCTCCAGCTGAAGGTCGGC
>DBTW01000089.1 GCA_002307245.1 Spirochaetaceae bacterium UBA1306
GCCCTCGCCGCGGCCATGGACGAGCTCGCGTGCGCGTTAGGCGAACCCGATGTGCTCTGCGCGGGCGACCTCAATGCCGACGGCTCCTATTATCCCGAGGGCCCCGGCCCGGGGCTCGCCGGCTTCCCCTCGCCGCGCTTCATCACGGCCATACCCAACGAGGCCGATACGACCGTGGCGTCCGGGGCCCTCGCCTACGACCGCATCGAGCTGAGCTCGTCCATGTCCGGCGACTGGACGGGCCGCTGGGGCGTGATCAAGCCGGGCGAGTCCTACGACCTCTCGCGCTGCGAGGGCACGGAGGCGAGCGCGGGCACCGAGCGCGCGCTCAGCGACCACTATCCCGTCTGGGTCGAGCTCTCGACCACCGCGGATAGCGATTAGGGGAAAAAATTAGCCCCTCCACCGGAGAGCGCTCTCGCGTACTCCGGCTTCGGGGCCTACCTACAGGTTCATTTCGCGCCTAGGCGCTGGTCAAGGCAGCTTCAGCGCCTCGACCATGTAGCGGACGCCGGGATCGCCCTTCTCGATCGTGCGCTTTTCGACGATGAAGACCAGGGTCTTCTCGTCGGGCGCCGCGATGATCCTCCGGATCGCGTAGGACTTCACGCCCTGACGCTTGATGTCGGGATTACCCCCGACGACCCGCTTTGCCGTCCCGTCCTTCGCGGTATAGCTGATCGCTATGCCGAAGGAGGCCGAGGCCTGGCCCTTCGACTCCGAGGCGCTCTGGTTCAGCGATATCTCGTAGGAGGACCCCGCCTTGAAGTCCCTGAAGGAGAGGCTCGCGGGAGGCTCCTGGCCGTCCATCAGGACGTACAGGAGCCGACCGGGACGCAGATGGTCGATTCTGTACTTCTTGATGAGCGGCTGTTCCTCCCCCACGAGGGCGAAGATCGCGCCCGACGCGTCCTGGCCGGGCTCGAGGGAGGCGTCGAAGGTCTTGCGGACCACGCCCTTGGCGACGAAGTCGTTCAACTTGTCGTCGACGAGGTAGGTTTCCGCGTAGGGCTTGCCCGCGGCCTGGTCCATGCCGTACTGGCCGAACATGAAATAGGCCGAATCGGGAGAGAAGCCCAGGTTCACGAAGGTGGCGACATCCCCCGCGAAGGCCGGGACCAGGGCGATGAGGAATGATGCCGCCGCGAACAGGCTCCGTTTCTTCATGGCGCGCTCCTGCATTGAGTATCGGAAGTCCCCCGGCCCTCCTTGACCGGAATTACCCATATTCTCGCGATGCGCGCCGGACCGCCCCTGGCCGGACGCCCTTTCAAAGGGGGACTCCGCGTAGTATCCTGGGAGGGTGACCATAGCGGCGCGACGGCGGACATATTGGAGTCTCTTCATTGCGGCCTGCGCCTGCCTGGTCGCCTTCTTCCCCCTGTTCCTGCGCCTATCGCGGGGGCCGGCGGCGCCCGCCTTCCTCGTCAAAGCCGGGGCCCTCATGAGCCTCCGCCTCGGGAACTCGACCGTCTCTTCGCATTTCCTGGCGGCCGCCGGCGTGGGGCTCTGCTGCGTCTATGCCGCCCTCTGCCTCGGCTTCATCCTCTATTCCTTCCGCAAGACCGTATCGACCGAGATCTATTTCTTCTCCTTCTGGGTGCTATCGGTCGGCCTCGAGGCCTTGAGGCTGGGCGTCTTCGACCTGACGGCCGGGGGCGGATCCATCTATTGGCAGATAGCGCTGACGAAGGCCCTCCTCTTCGCCAGGTATTCCGGATTCCTCTCGCTCTTCGCCTCCGGGCTCTACGCCGCCGGCTTCCGCAACGAGAAGCTGGGCATGGTCGCCGCCGTCATCCTGGCGATCTCCATCGGCCTGGCCTCGGCCATGCCGATCAACACCGGCTCCTACGCGACTACCCTCGAGCTGCGGGCCGGCTACGCCCCGCTAAACTCGGGCTTGGCCTTGATGATCTCCCTCGTCACCGTAACCGACTATCTCTACGCCGCTCGCTCGACGGGGGAGGGCTCGTACCGACTCGTCGCCCTAGGCGCGGCCGTGTTCCTCGCGGGCTACCAGCTCCTGACGACCCAGTGGAACCCCATAGCGATGGTCGGGGGCTTCATGCTCCTGGTCGCCGGTTCCTGGCTTTTCGTCTCGAGGCTCCACACCTACTACCTCTGGCAATAGGCATAAATATGGCGAGGCCCCACCCATGATCGGACGGGGCCTCGAGCTTGGGGCTGTGAGCAGTATCAGGAGAAGAGCAAGGTAGCTATTGCGCCGACCGCCACCGGCAGGATGATGTTGTCCATGTCTTTCGTGGGCGCGGCCTCGACAAGCATGGCCGCCGCGGCGACGACGAGCGCGCGCAACGGGTCGCCCGTGACCGCGCTGGCCGCGATGAACACTGCCACGAGGCAGGTCAGGCTGCCTTCGAGCGATTTACCGCCGGTGAAGGGCAGCCTGATGCTCCCGAAGGTCTTTCCGACCAGGCTCGAGAGGCCGTCGCCGAAGGCGAGGGCGTAGATGGCGATCGATGCCGCGGGGTTCGGGTAAAGGAGGAGGGAAAGCAGGGCGCCAAGGCCGAGGGTCACCGGCCCCAGGACGAAGCGATCCCCGTCGCGGCGCCGAGCTGCCAGGGCCGTAACCCTCGAGACTACGGGAACCCGATAGCCCCCCATGCGGAGCATTTCGCAGGTCGAATAGAAAAGCACACCGCCCGTTAGGAGGCCCACCGCCAAGCCCAGGTTCAATTGCGCGATCCCGGGAACGAATGCGATGAGCAGGTGAATGCCTTTTCTGAGGACCTCTATCCGGATTTCCTCAGAGATTGAGCGAAGGCCACGTAGATTGGCTCGTCGTGAAGAAATTGGGCTGTATTCCATCTTTGTACCTAGCCTAATAACAAGCAGGTCGTGTGCCATCCTTGGAGGAATTACTAAAAAGTTGTAAGTACTATGTTGGTAACAGATTGGTCAGCTGCGATTCCATCACTATATAGGTTCTGTATAAAAATAAATACAGTCTTAAGGGCTATTTCGAGTACTTCGTATATCGGCATGTCCTTGACAGCGCACAAAACCGAATGCTAGTCTCTGCCGTAGGCCAGCCCTTTACCGGCGATGCTTATTATCCGCGGGGCTATGCGGATCGTCTTTTAGTTGAGCTAAAACGGCAGTGCCAGAGCACATAGAGAGCCGTTATAGATTGAATCGATAGTGTTTCGGATGGTCGATTAACTCAGCGGGAGAGTGCTACCTTCACACGGTAGAAGTCACTGGTTCAAACCCAGTATCGACCATCCGAAACATTTTTTGTTCCTCGAAGCTCGTTGCGGCTTAAATCGAGATACAAATCTAGCTGCGTTCAGGAGTTGTGGACAAGCACAGCTTCCCCTTCCGCCCTCAAAAAGCCTGTCGCCACTATTAGCTCAAGCCAAGTTAGGTTAGTCCTTCTTCGGGAAGCTCATGTCCTTCTCGATCTCGCCGTAGAAGAGGAGACTCTCGCCCTTGCCCGTTTGCAGAAGGGTGTTCATGTTCAGCAGGGCGAGGTTGCGGGGCTCGGGGCCTTCGAGGGCGGCGGGAGCCTGGGAGAGCTGATCGTAGAGCTTGATCGAGACGGCGAGGTCGGCCATCGCCTCGTTGCGGCGGCGCGCGTCGCCGGCCCGTGCCGCCGAGCGGTAGAGGGCGACCGCGAGGTTGTTCTCTGACTGCAGGTAGAGCTTGAGTATCTCGATCTCCGAGGGGCGCTCCTGAGGCATGGGCTCGAGCTTCTCCTTGAGGAGCTTCGCCATGGCGGCTGCTGTACGGCGATAGGAGGCCTCGGCCGAGAAGAAGTCGTTCCGCGCGAGGAAGGCCGATCCGAAGGCGAAGGCGAGGTTGGGGCTCGCGGAGCCGTCAGCGCTCGCTTTATAGAACTGCTCGAGGGCTTCCTGATAGCGCTTGTCCCTGTAGAGTATGTTTCCGCGCCTGTAGTTCGTGTCTCGGGTCGAGTAGCCGTTGACCTCGGCGCGCTCGTAATAGGCGAGGGCCGCGGCCCTGTCGTCGCGCTGCCAGTAGGCCACGTCGCCCAGGCCCGCGTAGGCCTCGCCGAAGCGTCCGCTCTTCTCCACGCGCCGGAGCTCGAGGGCTTTCTCGTACTCGGCGGCCGCGGTCGCGTAGTCGCGCTCGGCGCCGATCCATTCCTTGGCCCGGACTAGGAAGCGCGCGCGCCAGATGAGGCTGTCGATGTACATGCTTGCCCGCCTCGCTCCGAGGCCGGGCAGGTCGGCGAAGGTCCTGATGGCGTTGTCGAGGGCCTTGCGCTCCTCGCTCGGGTCGCCCGCGCGGCGGAAGTAGCGCGCGAGGTTGTAATGGGCCTCGGGGATTTCGGGCCCCTTCTTCGCCGCCGAGAGGAGTATGTCCCGGACGTCCTCGAGCATGTCCTTGTCCATGAGGTAGCCGCCGAGCTCCGCGAGGACTTCGGGGCCGAGGGCGGCCTTCTTGGGGTCGGCGAGGAAATGGGCCTTGAGGGGCAGCACTTCCTTGAGCTTGTCGACTCTGATGAAGTAGAGGAGCATTCGCTCGAGGTAGAGGTCCTTGTCCCCGTAATGCTCGAGGAGGGTGGCGTAGGTCCTGCGCGCGTCCTCGTACTTCGCGGG
>DBTW01000027.1 GCA_002307245.1 Spirochaetaceae bacterium UBA1306
GTGCCCGTTGTCCTCGGCGAGGGCGTAGAGGAGGGAGCGCATCTGATCTTCGTTGAGCCTGGGCAGCTTCGCGAGGGCGCGCTCGACGAAGCGCCTCATGCCGCGCCGCCAGCGATCGAGTAGATCAGGGATTCCGCAATGAGGCCGGGGTTGCGGTTGAGGGTCTCGTAATCGGTGGAGGCTTCCCTGGCCAGGGAAGCTACGCGCTCGACCAGGGCCACCGAGGCGGCGTCGAAGCCATCCTCGCGGAGGACGGAGCCGAGGATGGAAGAGAGGGCGGCGAGGAAGGAGCGGAAGCTCGAGGAGAAGGTTTCATCCTTGGCCCCGAAGTCCTTGGTCGCTTCGAGGAGGGAGGCGAGGGCGCGGGCCATGCCTTCGTCGGTGCCGGCCGCCGAGGACCGGCCGCCCATGGGCCCGGACGCGGCGCGCATCGCGAGGGCCGCGAGCGGCGGCGCGAGGGAGCCTGAGTCGGGGCGCGCGGCCAAGGCGGCGCCCAGGAACTCGGCGGCTCTCTCCCGCGCCTCGGCGGGAGGGAAGGGCCTGCGCGCGGCGAGGAAGGCCTCGACCGAGGGCGCGGGTTCCTCGGAGCGGAACACGCGTCCGACGACGAGGGCCGTGGCCTCGGCGTCGCGCATCGCGAAGCGATAGGTCCGCGAGCGCGAGAGGATGGTCGTCAGCATCGCGCTGCGGCGCGAGGTCGCGAGGACGAAACGCACGCTCTCGGGGGGCTCCTCGAGAATCTTGAGCAGGGCATTGCGTGAGGCGTCGAGCATGCGGTCGGCGTTCTCTATGACGATGGTCTTGCGGGGGCCCAGGGGAGCGAGTCGCGCCCAGCACTCGACGTTGCGGATCATGAACACAGGCGGCGCGTCGGGCACGAAAGCCTCGAGCTTGGCGGACACCGAGGCGGCCTTGCCCGCGGCCGCCGCCGCAGCGGGGGCGAGGCTGCCGGCCTGGGCCTTGTCGGGCGCGATCAGGTCCAGCTGTTCCTCCAGCTCTCGGAGGAGGGGCGCCGCCTTGGCGAGCCTCTGCTCCTCGCCCTCGTAGAGCACCGCGTCGAAGCGCTTCGCGAGCTTGCGAGCGGCCCTGAGGAAGAAATAGGAGGCCGCAGGGCCGGGCGCGCGGCCCATGAGCTCGAGGGCGGCCGACAGCTCCTCCGGAAAGCTGCGCGGGCCAAATAGGAGGAGGTCGGGGTGGACGAGGAGCCTATGCCGCGAACAGGCGGGGCATGGACAGTTCCAGGCGGCACGCGCGCCGCCATCCGTGCCCCTTGCGCAGGAAAGGGCTCGGGCGAGCTCGAGGGCCGCGGTCGTCTTGCCAGAGCCGGGGGGGCCCGAGAGCAGGATGGAAGGCGGCAGACTGTCGCGCTCGAGATCGGACTTGAGCGCGGAAAGGGCCTCGTCCTGCCCGAGGAGGTTCTCGAACACCGGGGCGGCCTAGGGTTTCTTGACGGCGGGGAGCGTGAGCTTCAGCTCCGGCGTTTCCATCTTGATTCCCCGGGTTGCCTTGATCACCTCGGGGCCGATGATCGGGAGGATGACGCGGGCGAATGCGGAGCCCTCGAGCAGCCCAGCGTAGCCGGAAACGGATTTGAATATCGGCTGGAGAAGCTGCATCGCCACCAGGATGAGCGCCACGACGGCGAGCCCCTCGGCCAGGCCGAGGACGAAGCCGAGGGCGCGGTCTACGCCGCCGAGTTCGGCGGCCTCGAGTCCCTCGCGGAGGAGGCGCTCGAGGAGCTTCACGACGAGGTAAGCGATGGCGAAGGCGGCAGCGAAGCCGAGTATCCCGGGGAGGACGGCCGGTGTGGCGGGCAGGCCCCAGCCGACGAAGATGGCGCCGACGCTCTTGTAAAGCAGGAGGCCGGCGAAGAGGCCCACGAGGACGGCCGCGACCGAGAGGATCTCCGATATGAAACCCTTGATCATGCAGCGGATGCCCATCAGGGCGAGGACGACGATGAAGATCCAGTCGAGGGTGTTCACGATGCGTCTCCTATTGTCTTTATTATCAGGTCTGCAATCTCGGTCGCCGCGTCGCGCCCGGCCAAGGCCCGGGCTGCCTCTCCCATGGCGCCCAGCCGCGCGGGGTCGGCGAGCAGGGAGAGGGCCTCGTCGGCTAGCCTATCGACCGTGGCCTCGGGGCCGACGAGGCTGATCGCCGCCCCCGACCTGGCGAAGAGCTCTGCGTTGTCCACCTGGTCGCCGCGCGTCCCGGAGCCGCAGAGCGGAACAAGGAGCATGGGCTTGGCGAGGGCGGAGCTCTCCCACAGGGTACCCGCCCCGGCCCTGCCGACGACGAGGTCGGCGGCGGCCAGGATGTCGGGCATCTCCTCGCGGATATAGGCGAAGGACCTGTAGCGAGGGGAATCGGGCGCCGCGCGCGCGCCGCCCTGCGCCGTCTCCGCGCCCGTCTGGTGGGCCACGAAGGCGGCTTCGGTCAGGCGGGGCAGGGCTGCGGCGGCGAGCTCGTTGACCTGCCTGGCGCCCTGGCTACCGCCGAGGAAGAAGATCACCGGCAAGCCCTCGGGCGCGCCGAGGATGGCCCTTCCCTTCGCGGCGTCCCCCTGCCGGATGGCGGCGCGCACCGGATTGCCCGCGACGATCGCGCGCTCCCGTGCCGCGGCCGGGAGGAGGGCCCGCGTGGACTCGTAGCTCAGGATGACCCTATCGGCCCTCCGCGCGTTGAGGCGCGTCGCGAGCCCCGGCGTCAGGTCGGACTCGTGCGTGAAATACGGAATGCCGAGGCTCGCGGCAGCTCGGCAGGGGGGCACGCTGACGTAGCCGCCCTTCGAGAAGAGGAGGGCCGGCTTGATCCCCGCGAGGGCCCGGCGCGAGGCCGCGTAGCCGGCGAGGACGCGGAAGGCGTCGGCGGCGTTCTCGAGCGAGGCCTGGCGCCTGAGCTTGCCCGCCGGCACGGCGAGGTACTCGATCCCTGCCGCCTCGACGGTGCGCCTGTCGGCCTCCTTCTTGGAGCCGATCCAGGCGATGCGTCCACGGAAGCCCCGGGCTCGGAGGGCCTCGGCTACCGCGATGCCCGGGTAGATGTGCCCTCCGGTGCCTCCGCCGGTGAAGGCGATCGTCTGGGACGATGATGCCGCCACGGCTATTCCGATGCTTCGAGGCCGAGCATCCTGGCGTAGGCCGCCAGGGCGGGGTCGCCTTGCGACCCTGCGAGCACTTTCTTGGCGAGGAGCTTGCCGAGCTGTACGCCCTCCTGGTCGAAGGAATTCACGTTCCAGGCGAAGCCCTGGAACATGACCTTGTTCTCGAAATGGGCGAGGAGGGCGCCCAGGGAACGGGGCTCGAGCCGCCCGCCGCGGATGAGCGTGCTCGGCCTGCCGCCGGGGAAGGCCTTGTTTTTGTTCGAGTCCTCCTTGCCGCGGGCGAAGGCGACGATCTGGGCCGCGAGGTTCGCGTTGAGCTTCTGGCGGCTCGTCGAGCCCTCGACCTCGATGTCCCTCCCGGTCTGGCCCTCGAGGAATCCGATGAACTGCAGCGGCGTCGCGTCCGTGCCCTGGTGCAGGAGCTGGTAGAAGGAGTGCTGGCCGTTCGTGCCCGGCTCGCCGAAGACGACGGGGCCGGTGGAGTAGCCGAGCTCCGTTCCCGCGCGGTCGACTCGCTTGCCGTTGGATTCCATGTCCAGCTGCTGCAGGTGGGCCGGGAATCGGGAGAGCGCCTCGGAGTAGGGCAGCACGGCGGTCTGGCCCATCTTCAAGACGTTGCGCTCGTAGAGGCCTATCATGGCGTCGAGGAGGGCCGCGTTATGCGATATATCCTTCTCCAGGGCGAGCTTGTCGGCCTCGTGGGCGCCGGAGAGGAATTCCTCGAAGGCCTCGGGCCCGAAGGCCAGGGAGAGCACGACCCCGCCCACCGCGCTCGAGGAGGAGTAGCGGCCGCCGATGAAGTCGTCGATGTAGAAAGACTCGAGGTAGCCGGGGTTGCCGGCGAGGGGGCTCGTCTCGCTCGTCACCGCGACCATGTGCTTGGCCGGGTCGAGGCCGGCCGCCTCGAGGGCGTCCCGGACGAGGCATTCGTTCGCGAGGGTCTCCTGCGTCACGCCGCTCTTGGACACGAGGATGAAGAGGCTCGTCTCGAGGTCGAGGTTGGCCAAGGTATGGGCGCCGTCGTCGGGGTCTACGTTGGAGATGAAGCGGGCGCCCATCATCAGCCGGCCCTCGGCCATGGCCCAGCGCTCGAGGGCGAGGTAGAGGGCGCGGGGACCTAGGTCCGAGCCGCCGATGCCGATCTGCACGGCCGTCGCGAAGGCCTGTCCCGTCGATCCGACGATCTTGCCCGCGTGAACCGAGCGCGCGAATTCGGCGGCGCGCTCCCGCTCGCCCTCGTAAAAGGCGCGGAGGTCCCGCTCCTCCCGGACGACGGCCTTGCCCAGCCTGCCTCGCGCGAGGTGGTGGAGGACCATCCTGCCCTCGCCGGTATTCATGATCTCGCCATCGGCGAGGAGCTTGTACTTGTCCACGAGTCCCTGCTCCTCGGCGAGCTCGCCGAGGGCCGCGAGGATCTTTTCGTCCACCGGCGAGGCGGCCCAGTTGTAGGTGAGGCCCCCTCCCGAGGGAATGTCGCAGGCGGCGATCCGCTCCGCCGTGAGGATGCGGTCGACGCGGGGTATCGGCAGAGCGGCGAGCTTGGGGAAGGCCTTGGTCTCGTCCAGTCGCTTGTATTCGATCATCGTGGCTCCTTTCGTGGCGGAACGAGGGGCTCGTCCCTGATTCCATGATACCCGCGCGGCACCCATTCATCAAGGCTCGAGGGGCGCCGCCTGGCGGCCGAACCCTCGTTATCGAATGGCCTCCCGGCGCCGAAAGGTATATACTGCATCGCTAGAACGGAGGCGTCGTGGCCGTAAGAATCGACAGGGTCGAGCGCGAGTTCATACTCGGCGCGGCCGCCGAGTCCAATACCGTCGTCAAGCTCAGGGTCTCGGGCCGGTCCATCTCCTGCCGCCTCGCCCAGGCGGACGGGGATCGCCTGGGCCTATCCCCCTCGGGCGGCCCCGCGGCCCTAGTCCCGAAGGAGCTCGTCTCCGTATGCTTCGACTTCAGGGGCCAGGCCGTCGCCTTCGACGCCCCCGTGCTGAAGTCGGGCTCGGACCTGATCGAGCTCGGCCTGCCGGAGACCATGTACCGCAGCCTTTCGCGGCGCTGGCCCCGGGTGCGCTCGCCCAGGGACCTCAGCGTCGACTTCCTTCTGCCCGACTCATCCTTGAGCCTCGACTGCCCCGAGTCCGACGAGTGGGCGGACGTGGAGCTGCCCGAGCTCCGCGAGGGCCTGGACTCCCATAGCCTCGTCTCCCTCGTGGACAGCTTCAAGGCCAAGGCTTCCCTCATCGCGAGCGAGGGCCGAGTCGTCATGTACAAGGATAGGGGCCCCGCCGACATAGCCGAGGAGCTGGCCGCGAGGCTGGGCCGCACGCTCTATGTGCCTTCCACCATCGGGGCCCTCCCCATGGTCGACCCCTATCCGGCCGGGCGCATCGTGACGCGGGAGATGGCCGAGGACTTCGAGAGTCCCGCGTCGGTCGCCCAGGGCTCCCGGCTCTCGGCCTACCTCCGGGAGCGCAACCAAGCGGGCCTCAATTCGGGGCTCTGGTGCCCCGTCGTCTACTATCGCTACTCGGTCGGCGTCGTCCTCATGGCCAACGGGCCAGAGCGGCCCCGGGCTCTCGATTTCGGCGCCGTCGACCTGGCCTGGGAATTCTCCCGCATCCTGGCCTGGTTCCTGAAGCGGCACGGCTATTTCGCCGAGTCCGCGACCGGCTCGCAGCCGCGCAAGGGCAGCATCGTCGACGCGAGCCCGGCGGGGCTCCTGGCCGTCCTGCCCCCGGGCGGGCCCAAGATAGAGCAGGGCGCCGTGATCCGCATCCGCCTCGGCCTCAAGGACCGGGCCGTAGTCTGCTCGGGCAAGGTGGCCCGGCGCTACAGCGAGGGCGGCGTGAGCTTCTGCGGCATCGCGTTCATGGACCTCTCCGCCCAGGACACGGCGGAGCTTTCCCTCGGCCTCTACGGCGAGGACGAGGGCTTCCCCTCGGGAGCGGGGGCCTAGCCTTGGGCCTGCAAGACGCCCTCGCCATAGCCCTGAAGGTCCTCGTCGAGCCGAGGGTCATCTTCATCACCCTTGCCATGTTGCTGACCTGGGCGGCCCTGCGATTCGTCGGGTCGGTTTACCGCAAGCGGCCGCGAGTCAACCGAAGGCCCTCGGCCGCGGCGGCCGAGCCGCCCGCGGCCAAGGTCGGCGGGGGCGCCGCCCGCGCCGAGCCTTCCGACGACGACCTGATCGAGTAAGCCCATACTGCTAGAGGTGGAACAGCTTCCGGAGCGAGGCTCGGTTCACGATCCGGTAATGCATATAGAAGAGGAAGCCCGAGCTGGGCAGCCCGGCGGCCAGAACGATGGCCGACCATGACAGCTCGGGCCGCCCGGCGAAGCGGAGGCTCAGGACGAGCTCGATCCCCGCGCAAGCCAGTGCCGAGCCCGCCAGGGCTATGGCGATGACGTTGATTCCCTTGCGTCTCGAGACGGCGACCAGTGTGCCGCAGGCGACGATAGCGCCCTCGCCGATGATTCCGAGGGGCAAGCCGAGGGCCAGGAACCAATCCGCCCTACCGTCCAGGATGTCGATCAGGAAGAGGAAGGCCAGGCTCGAGGGCCCCAGTACCGAGAAGACTAGCCAGGGCCGGCCCGCGAGGATCAAGGGCATGCAGACGAGGAGCCAGAGCATGGCGATGGCCGACAGGGCATACGGCGACCAACTAGGGCGCCCGTCGAGCAGCAGGTCGATGACGGTCACGGCTATCGCGGCGATGGCGCTGCAGACCGTGAAGAGCTCCAGGAAGATCTTGCGCTTCTCGGCCGAGGTCAGCCCGTCCAGGTCCTCCGGGTCGATCACCTGCTCGGGATAGGCAGGCCGCGCGCCCTGGGGCGTCTGGTCGCCGCGGATGGGCGCGCGGCACAAAGGGCAATGTCGCGCATCGTCCCCCAATTCGACTCTGCAGTTCGGGCATAGGGCCATGATCACCTCACAAATTGGTGGCGACGCTGACGGGAAGACCCATCTGCGCCAGCCGGCTGAAGAAGAGCCTCTCCAGCTCGGGCCTCGAGGCCAGGGAGCCGAAGCTGAAGTAAAGGTCGTCCTTGTAGCTGAGGCAGGCGGCCTTGGTCTTGCATACGGGGCTCGGGGCGGGGATGAAGGCGAAGCCCTCCGCGAGGAAGGACAGGGCCGCCGGCAGCTTCACCTCGCCGAGATTGGAGAGCGAGCCGGACATGGTGTTCTCCCCGATGCCCTTGTATACGAGCCGCGCGGCCAGGTCCTTGAGGCCGAGGGGCAGGGCCCTGAGGAGCATGGACCTGCCGCCCATGACGTTACGCGCTATCTGACGGGCGATGTGCTTGGGCCTGACCGCGCTCCGCATGAATAGGTGCACGAGCGTCGCAATCTCCTCGAATTCGTAGAAGCCCAGGCGCGTGTCGAGCGAGGGCAGGACGTAGAGCGTGAAATTGCGCATGGTCCCGCTGGGGAAGAGCTTGCGCAGGTTGACCGGTATCTCCAGGGAGAGCACGGGATGCTGGGCGGCGCGCAGGGGCGGCGGCAGGGCGTAGAATAGCTCCTGCAGGGCCGCCAGGTACGCTGCCGCGAGGAATTCGGTGAGGCTCGTCCCGTGGCTCTTCGATAGGGCGAGAGTCGAGCCCAGGGGCATCCTGCCCGTGATGATCCGGTATTGACCCCGCCTCAGCGGCAGGGCCGGAATATGGAAGGCCCTGGGGACGCGCTCAGGGCCAGGCGTCCCGGGGCGCACGTGCCGATTGAAGGCGTCCTCGGATTCTTCGGGGCCTGGAGTCTCGCCGGGCGCGAAGATGCCCTCGGCCTCCGGTATATCCATGCCCAAGGTCCTGCCGTACTCGAGGAGAAGGGCCTTCAGGAAGGCGAGGGCGCCCGAGCCGTCGGCCAGGATATGGCAGAATTCCACGGCTATCCGCCGGTCGTAGGCGCGGACGCGGAAGAGGTAGCCTCCTCGCCTGGCCTTGAGGTTGAGGCAGGGATACTTCGAGTCGGCTGAGACGCGGAGCGGCTTCTCGCCCGCCGGCTCGAAGTAGTACCAGAAGAAGCCGCGCCTCAGGACCACCATGTAATAGGGGAAGCGCGGCGCTATCGCGGCCAGCGCGGCTTGGAGGGCCGGGAGCCTCACGGTCCGGTCGAGGTTGACCGAGAGCCTGTATACGAGGGTTACCGTCCTCCCCGTGAGGCCGGGCATGAAGGAAGCCGCGTTATCGAGGACGTACCATTTCTCCTCTCCATGCAGGAATTCGGTGCGCGAGAGTCGGAGGTTGCGGCGCGTGTGCTCCGGAGAGGCTGGGGACTCCATGTCTACACTATCAACCGAAACGCGGGCTTCTTCAATGGCGGGGCGACAGCCTCCCTTTCCAGGGCCACCTGTCCCATTCCCTCACGACACCTATCCTGATCGCCTCGTCCATCGCGCGCCGGGCGTCCTTGTCCTCCCAGCCGCCCAGCGCGCCCCAGTGCGCGCAGCGCGGCGGCTCCCGCGCAGACCCGCCCTTTCCCAACAGCAGCACGATAGCCTCGTTTTTCGTGAATCGCCTCCGGTTCGCCTTCGCGAAGGCGCGGATCTCCGCCTCGCCCTCCGGCGCCGGCTCTTCCTCGCCAAGGCTCGCGGCTTCGCAGCGGTCGCAGCCCGAACAAGGCGCGCGCCTCTCCCGCGGCGCGCCCAGGAGGTCGAGGAGCGTATCGCGCCTGCAGCCCTGCTCGGAAAGGGCGTAGTCGAGGAGGGCCCGGAAGCGCGAGCGCCGAAGCTCGTCCCTCTCCATCGCGAGCCGAGCCTCCTCGCCGGGCCCCGCGATGAGCACGGCGCGCGAGGGCTTGCCGTCCCTCCCCGCGCGGCCCGCCTCCTGCAGGTAGGCTTCCACGCTCGTGGGCGCCTCGAAATGGATCACGCTGCGGATATTCTTTTTATCGACGCCCATCCCGTAGGCGCAGGTCGACACCAGTATCCCGTCAGCGGAGCCGAAAAACCATTCTTCCACCGTCTTTTTCTCGTGACGCTCGAGGGCGGCGTGATAGAAGCGGACTTCCTTTTCGCCGAGCCGCTCCGAGAGGACGCGGGCGAGCATCTGGCTGCCTTCCCGCGACGAGCAGAACACGATGAGGGGCCGCTCCAGCTCCCCAGCGAGGCGGGCGAGGCTGCGTTCCCTATTGAGAGTCCGGACCACGGCGTAGGAGATGTTGGGCCTGTCGGGGTCGCCCTCGATCACGCGATAGGATGCGCCGCCGAAGAGGATGCGCGCGACGGCCTCGAACACGGTCGGGCTTGCGGTAGCCGTGAACGCGCTGAGGGCCGGCGGGTCGAGGGCCTCGGCCACCCTGCCCATCTCCAGGTAGGAGGGCCTGAAGCTCTCGCCCCATTCGGAGACGCAATGGGCCTCGTCTATGGCCAGGTGCGAGGGCCGCGCTTCCTTCAGGAAATCCAAGAGACGGGGCGAGGCGAGGCACTCGGGGTTGGAGATGACTATCTTGGCCTCGCCCCGCTCCACCGCCGATTCCGCCGCCTTCCTCTCGGAGGGCTCCTGCCCCCCGCGGAAGAGGGCGCAGGCGATGCCCAGGGACTCGAGGCGGCGCCTCTGGTCGTCCATGAGGGCGAGCAGGGGATAGGCCACGACGGTCGGCCCGCGCAGGAGCAGCGCCGGCAGCTGGAAGCAGATGGACTTGCCGAAGCCCGTGGGCAGGAGGACTATCTGGCGCAGGGCCTCGGCCCCGGCGCCGTCGGGGCCGGGATCCGAGGCCTCGAGCACATTGGCCGCCACCAGCCTCTGGTAGGGATAGAGGTAATCGAGGCCGAAGCGCTCCGAGGCGAGGACCGCGACGGGGTCGGGTATGTCCATGCCACCCTAACGCGCCGGGCGCGGCGCCTCGATTGAGGCCCGGGCGGTTCCTCGGCGCTAGAAGCCCTTGACCTTCTTGCCGCAGAGCATGTTCTGGTAGCAGCGGACGCAGCCGGGGAAGATGCCGTCGGGGCTGCCCTTCAGCTCGTTGCGGAATCGCCTCGCCCTCTCGCCGTTGAATATCTCGAAGAAGCCCTGGTCCTTGATGTTCCCGAGCTTGTAGTCCGGGTAGTCGGCGCAGAAGTGCACGCCGCCGTCGTAGTCTATGTTCGCCTGGCTCCAGGGCACGGAGCAGTGGGTGCGCACGGGGATTTCAAGCTCGCTGTAGTAGGTATTGATCTTGTCAGGGTTGAGCGCGGGCACGGTGATGATGGGGTGGTCGGTCTCCATGGCGTGTATCCGCGTGAGGATATCGTGGAGCTGCAGCCCGTCGATCCCGGCGTTGTAGCCGGTATCGTAGGCCTGGAGGCAGCCGATCTCGGTATCCAGGCGCTCGCGCATGAAGCTCCGCTGCCGCTCGACGATGGCCTCGTTCGTGTAGGTCCCCAGGTTGAAGATGTGCCAGGACAGCCCGAAGCCCTGGGCGGCCTCGGCGAGGCGGTAGAGGTCCTTGTAGTTGAGGTTGTTGACCGTGCTCACGATGCCCATGTGGGGCAGGTGCGAGCCCTGGCGCTTCTTCTCGCGGTTGATCGCCTCGAAGCCCTCGACGACGCGGCGGTACGAGCCCTCGCCTCGGATGCGGTCGTTGGTCTCCTCGAAGCCGTCGAGGGACACGAAGATGGCGTGCCACTTGCGCCTGACGATCTCCTCCGCGTTCTTCGCGAGCAGGGTCCCGTTCGTGTTGACGCTGACCACGAGCCCCGCGTCCTTCATGTAGTCGACCAGGGGGAAGAGCTCTGGGTAGAGGAAGGGCTCCCCTCCCCAGAGATAGATCGTCGGGCTCTTGTGCTTGATCTCGTCGACGAGGCGCTTGTAGGTCTCCAGGGGGACGATCTTCTTGGCCTCCTCGGCCGCGAAGCTCCCTTTGAGGACGCCCTTGTCTCCCCGCTGGCCGCACATCACGCATCGCAGGTTGCATAGCGGAGTGAGCCTGAAGTACAGGAGCCCGAGCTCATGGGTCCTGCCGCCGTAGAAACGGTGGTCTATGCGCATGGACTTCTTCTGCGAGGCGAAGGACCTGGCTAGCTTGGCCGCGAGCCGCGGATCGGCTCCGAGCAGCTTGGGCACCAGGGCGAAATTGGTCTTCATCGAGGCTCCTGGAGGGTTATTCCCGCGTCATGCGGTCGAGGGCCGGCTTCGCGAGCGCCGGCAGGCACGAACGGGGCACAAAGATAGACAAGGCCGAGCTGATTTTGTTGCGCAGCCCGGCGGCGGAATACGGCCTATCCCTCTCGAGGATCCGGAGCCCGGAGCGCGCCACGGACTCCGGGCTCATGCCGTTGCGCTCCGAGAAGGCGCGGTAGGCGGGGCTTCCGATGCCCGCGCTCTCGTCGAAGGCCGTCCGTATATAGCCCGGGAGCACGCAGCAGACCGACACGCCGCAGCGCCGCAGCTCGGCCCGCAGCGCCAGGGAGTAGGACAGGACGTAGCTTTTCGAAGCCGCGTAGGAGGCGAAATAGGGCATCGCGAACTTGCCGACCAGGGAGCCGACGTTGAGGATCCTCCCGGCCCGCCGCTCGGCCATCTGCGCGCCGAAGAGGGAGCACATGGAGCTGAGGGCGATCACGTTGAGGGCGAGCATCGACTCGGCCTTGTCCGCCGGGAGCCGGACGCTCTCGCCGAAGAGGCCCGAGCCCGCGTTGTTGACCAGGAGCTCTATAGCGAGGCCTCGGCCGGCGCATTCGTCGCGCAGCCTGGCCGCGGCGCACGGGGCGGAGAGGTCGGCGTGGATCGCGACGGCCTCCCGAGCCAGGGCGCCTTCGAGGGAGAGCCTGGTCTCCTCGAGCCGCTCCATGTTCCTCCCGACGAGGACGAGCTTCCAGCCGGCCCGGGACAGCAGCCGGGCGAATTCGCGGCCGAGGCCGCCCGAGGCGCCCGTGACGAGGGCGCATCCGTATGTCGGTTCAAGCATGGCGGCCAGGATACACGAGGATGCCCTCGATATGAAAGCCGGTAGTCAAAGGCCGATCTTCGGGCATAAAGCCAGGATGGGGCAGGGCGGCATGCCGGAGGCCGGGGCGCAGGCAGGCTTCCTGGCCTTGCAGACGAACTT
>DBTW01000121.1 GCA_002307245.1 Spirochaetaceae bacterium UBA1306
ATCAACACGATGGGCGCCCTCGGCGCCATCATCAGCACCATCGGCCTGGCCCGCCTCATGGGCCTCGACCTGGTCCTCCCCATCCTCGGCCGCACCAAGGACGCACTGCCCTTCCCCGTGGCCGGCGTCCTCGTCGTCCTCGCGACCGCCCTCGTCTTCGCCTTCGTCCGGGAGCGGAACCGCGACGGCGAGGCCAAGGAAGAGAGGGTCCCCTTCGCGAAGTCCCTCAAGGCCATCGCCGGCGAGAAGGACAAGAGCGCCCTCTGGATCCTCGTCTCGCTCTTCCTCTGGTTCTGGGGCTATCAGGGCATACTTCCCTTCATCAGCAAGTTCAGCGTCGAGGTCCTCGGCAGCACGACGAGCGACGCCAGCCTCCCGGCGGCGGCGGTGGCCATAGCCCAGCTCGTTTTCGCCATCCCCTCGGGCTACGTCGCGCATCGGGTCGGCAGGAGGCGGGCGATCAGGGCCTCGCTCGTAGCCCTCGTGGTCCTCCTCGTCGTCGGGGCCGTCATCTCGAGCCCCCTGGCCGCGGGCTTGGGCGGCGGGGGCCGCTTCGCCGCCCTCCTCTGCGTGATGTTCGCCTTCGGCATCTTTTGGATCACCGTCGTCACCAACTCCTTCCCCATGCTCTGGCAGATGGCCAGCTTCGGTACGATCGGCGTCTACACCGGCCTTTATTACACCTTCAGCCAAGGCGCCGCGATCACCTCGCCCCCCATCACCGGCGCGCTCATCGACCTCGTGGGCTACCCGGGCATTTTCGCCTTCGCGGCCCTCTGCATGCTCGCGGCCTTCTTTTTTATGGGCAAAGTCACGAAGGGCGAGCCCGGCGGGGCTGCCTGAGGGCGGCGCGGCGCCGGGCTCGAAGCCGAAGGAAGCCAAACATGGACGACATTGAGAGATCGGTCGAGAAGCTCCTCCTGTCCTACGAGCGCGAAGGAGGGGTCAACCACGTGAACGGCCCCAACCTCCCCAGCCGGGAGGCGGTGGTCCGCGCCCTGGCCGACGTGCAGACCCTCGTGTTCCCCGGCTTCCGCCAAGACGAGGGCATCGACGACACGAACATCGGCTACGTCGCGGGCGAGCTCGCGCATCGCGCCGCGAAGGTCCTCGTGCGCGAGGCCACCCGCAGCCTCGAGTACAAGTACCGGGTCTCGGGCCAGAACGGCTGCCCGGCCGCCTGCCATATCGAGGCGCGCGACCTCGTGGGGGACTTCTTCGCCGCCCTGCCCGGCATCAGGACGCTCTTGATGGAGGACGTCGAGGCGGCCTTCAAGGGCGATCCAGCGGCCAAGACGGTCGAGGAGGTCATCCTCGCCTACCCGGGCCTCGAGGCCGTCGTCGTGCATAGAATCGCGTTCTTCTTCTGGGAGGCAGGGCTCCCCCTCATCCCAAGGATGATGAGCGAGCACGTGCACTCGAAGACGGGCATCGACATCCACCCCGGCGCCACGATCGGCAAGCGCTTCTTCATCGACCACGGCACCGGCGTGGTCGTGGGGGAGACGGCCGTCATCGGCGACGACGTGAAGCTCTATCAGGGCGTGACCCTCGGCGCGCTGTCCGTCCGCAAGGGCGAGAGCGAGAGGAAGCGGCATCCCACGATCGAGGACGAAGTCACGATCTATTCCGGCGCGACTATTCTCGGCGGCGCGACCACGGTGGGCAAGGGTTCGGTCATCGGCGGCAACGTTTGGGTCACGCGGTCGGTGCCGCCTTACTCGCGCGTGTACCTGCCCGAAGGCGACCACCTAGCGAAGGTCGAGGCGCAATTCCTCGACAAGGGATCGTACATCTAGGCGCCGGGCACGGGCTTGAAAAAAACGACCGACGGGATACAATGGGTAAAACCCTTCGATAGGAGGACAACATGAAATCGCAGGACAAGCAGAAGAGCGACGAGAAGAAGAAGCCTCAGAAGACCCTCAAGGAAAAGAGGGCCGACAAGAAGGCAAAGAAGGACTCCAAGAGCTCGGAAGCCTGATGGCCCGGGCCTGCCGCGAGGAAGGCCCAATCGGGACCTGCCCGGGTAGGCCCTTTAGTGTTCGCGCCCTACATCGAATAGCGTGACCTCGCCTTCGGGCTCGTGCTTCTGGAGCCCGGCTATATAGCGCTCTTCCTCGCGCTCGACGAGATCGACCTGCGTACCGGCGATCCTCTTCAGGAGAACCTTCCCCGATTGAGCGAAGAAGAATATTTTGCGCGGCTCGCTCCCACCCACGTCCGACGCCATGATCGGTATGCCTTCCTTTTTCAGGTACTCGAACGCGAAATCGATGTTGTTGCCGGGTATCTTCGACCCCCCGCCGCCTACGAAGCGCAGCACGGAGCCGCCGCCGAAGACCTTCGCGGTGAGCGAGCACTTCCTGGCCCCGAGCTTCATCATGTCGTTTATCAGGAGCTCCATCGCGAACATCCCGTATTTCGCGTTGGGGCTCCTGATCAAGTCGACCTTGCCGAATTCCCCTGGCAGCATGAAGTGGTTGAGCCCACCGATCCTCGCCTCGGCGTCGAAAAGCCCGACGGCCACGCAGGATCCGAGGACGGTGGAGATGATGGTATCATCCCTCGTGGCGAAGAACTCGCCCGGGTGGATCGTGATGAGCTCCTGCTCGAATTGCGAGATGCTGTGCTTGAACAAGGCGGCTCCCTTGGCCCCGAGGGCTACTTAAAAGAGCGTGACCTGGCCGGCCTCGCCGCCTTCCTCGACGGCAAAGCGGCCTATGTCGCCTGCCGCCTTCTTGTGGGTGAAGATCGTGAAGCGCTCGACCATGCGACGCATCCGGTCCGGCTCGACCCGGGAAGCCTCCGGCCCCAGGTAAGCGCGGATGGAATCGCGGAGCTCGTCGAGGGTCGAGCCGACGCCTCGAAGGCTGTCGGTCAGGCCGCGCAGCTTGGAGAGCTCCTCGTCCGCCCGCCCGATCAGGGCGATGAAGGCCTCGGTATAGAGGGAGAAATCGTCTATCGCGCCGCGCATCGAGGCCTTCGCCAGGGAAAGCCGCTCGATTCCGGCGCTGACCGCCTCCAGGGTGGAGACCAGGCGCTCGTCGCCCGCGTCGCCGCCCTGGGCGTAGCCCGCGATTGCCCCGCTGGAGAGGGCGTTGAAGCCCTTCGTCGACTCCATGGCCTCGGCCACGTCCGCCTCGATGCGCTCGGTGAGGGTGATCATCCCCCCGACGGTGGTGGCGACGCCGGCCAGGGCCTTGGTCTTGGCGACCTCGATGCGTGAGGCGACGACGATGTTCTGGAAGCGGGACAGGAGCGCAGCGAGGCCCTTGAAGCTAGCGTCGAGCTTGCCGACGTTCTCGGCCAGGCGCGAGGACATGGAGACGACGTCGCGCTTGAGCTCGAGGTAGCGGCCCGTGCCGTCCCGGAAGCCGCTAGAATCCGCGTCGGCCTCGAGGGGATGGCCGGCCGAGGCCAGGAACTCCCGACGCTTGCGCTCGCTCTCGCCCACGATCCCGCTGACGGCCGCCATGTCCGAGCCGAAGGTCGCCGCGCTCGCGTCGAGCTTGGCCACGATGTCGTCGATGAGGCTGCTCGAGAGCTCGGCGACGGCTGCGACGAAGGCCTCGGTCGAAGCGACGGAGCCCCCCGCCTCGCCGGCCCCGGCCGCGGAGACGGCGCGAGCCTCCTCGAGGGAGATCCCGACGTGCTGCAGGGACTGCCGGACGATGTCCTGGAGCTGGATCTCGTTCATCACGCGGAGCACGGGATCGCGCACGCTGCGCGCCTCGCCCAGCAGGGTCGAGAAAAAGGAAGTCGCGGCCGATAGCCCCTGGCCGAGCTCCGCGTAGCCCGAGCCGAGGGTCTTGTCGATCGCGTCGAAGAAGCCCTTCTGGAAGCCCTCGAGCTCGGCGAGGGCGGCGCGCAG
>DBTW01000187.1 GCA_002307245.1 Spirochaetaceae bacterium UBA1306
AAGTTGGCCTTCTCCTCGGTGCCGGAGAAGCCGAGCACCTTGATGCCGATCTTCTCGGCCTCGAGCTTGAAGTACTGCGCGATGCCCTGGCCGTAGGTCGTCTTGTCGTGGAGGACATAGGCGCTCTTCATGCCCTTGGCTTTGGCGTAATCGGCGCCGACGACGCCCTGGACGTCGTCGCGGCCGCAGATGCGGTTGACTTCGGCGTAGCCACGGTCTGTGACCTTGGGGTTCGTGTTGGCGGGCGAGATGTTGACGAGGTTGGCGGCGTGGTATTCCTCGGAGGAGGGGACCTGGACGCCGGAATTATAGTGGCCGACGACCGCGAGGATCGCGGGATCGGAAACGATGCTCTTCGCGTTGGCGACGCCCGTGTCGGGATTGGCCTGATCGTCGTAGGCGGCCAGGACTACCTTGAATCCGAGCTTCTCCAGGGGGCCAGAGAGCTGCTCGATGGCGAGCTGGGCTCCGTTCTTGATGTCGGTACCGATGACGGACTGACCGCCGGAGAGGGGGCTCTGCGTCGCGATCTTGATGATCTGCCCTTCGGCGGCCAGGGCCATAGGGACAAGACTGAATGCCGCAGCGCATAGGGCGAGAACGGAAATTCGTTTTCGCATCTTCGATTCCTCCTTAAATAGGACTCAAGGCTGCTCGGCGGCGATGAGCACGATATTTCATTCACCGCGGAGAATATGGCCGAGTCTAGAAGCTTGGCCTCAGTGTCGTCAAGTCGGAATGTTGGATAAATACGAACTTAGCTGTATTAATATCAACGAAAATGTAGTTATTGGACGCTGGCGTAGCTTTTTTAACTACCATGTATGTCATTCTCGGAGATTATTTTAATGCTTCCCGAAGCGGTATGCGCGGAATGTGCGGATTTCGTATTCTATTCAAGAAATCATTGCGAAAAGCGAATAGGTATATTTTGATAGACTGCCGTAAATCCAGGATTAATTCAAAGCAAACCCAATCCCGCAAGGGCCAAAGCGATCCCTGACACGACAGCGGTCTCCGTCTTGAGGATGCGGTTCCCGAGTCCGCGTTGCTCGTAGCCCGCGGCGACAAGGGCTGCGAGTTCCGGGTCGGTCCAGCCCCTTTCGCTTCCGATGGCTAGGGTCACCGGCGCCTCGAGGAGGCCTATGGCCCCCATGCGGGGAGCTCCTCCATAGGGATGCAAGAATATGCGTTTCCCGCGCTGCTCTTCCCGCGCGTCTTCCGCCTCGATCGCGTCGAGGCAAAGCCGGAGGCTCCAGTGCGTGACGACGCGCGGCAGGAGGGGATTCCCCGCCTGTTCGGCCCCTTCGATCAAGGCGCCGCGGAAATCCTTGTCCTTGAAGATCGAGCTCTGCGCGTAGGACTTCTCGCCGAGCTCCGTTCCCGTGAGCCAGACCTCGGCGACGCCGAGGCTCGCTATGTCCTTGAGGATGCGGTTGGCCTGGATGGGCCTTGGGAAACCGAGGACGAGGCGAAGGGGCGCGAGGGGAGGCGGCTCGCGCCCCCCCTCGAAGTCGAGGACGAGGCCTCGCTCGCCCAGCTCGCGGATCGTCGCCTCGCCCAGGAGAGGCTGCGATTCGGGCTCGCCCGGTTTCTCGCCGAGTAGGCCGGCGGCGATCTTGTCGCCCGGTCCCTTCTTGAGCACTTTCCGGAGGTGCGACCAGCGACGGTCGGAGCGGGGGATGAGGGCGCCGACCTCGTCGCGCTCGAGGATGAGGATGTTCACGCCGCCGCCGCGCCGGTCGCCCGGGTCATCGCGAGGCGACCTCGGCCTCATAGTCCACGCCCTCGATCCCGAAACCGTGGATGGCGAGGAAGTCCGAGCGAAAGCCCTCGAGGTCGGCGAGCTCGCCCAGGTTGTCGCTCGATATCCGCGCGAGCCGCGAGTTCACCTCGGCCTGCACCGAGGCGCCCATCTCGAGCTCGTCTATGCGGATCCGACCCTCGGCGTCGACGGGCACGGCCTGCCGCACGGAGGCGCCCAGATAGAGCCGCTCGCGGAAGAGCCTGTCCATCTGCGCGACGCAGTCCTCGTGGATGCCCCGCTCCTTCATCACCTTGAAGAGTATGGAGACGTACAGGGGAATGACGGGGATCACCGCGCTCGCCCTCGTGACGAGGGCCTTGTTGATGGAGACGTAGGCCGAGAGCCCGTCGGGGGCCGAGGCGGTGAGGCGCTTGGCGCTGCCCTCGAGATGGGCCTTCGCCGCGCCGATCGTGCCGTCGCGGTAGATGGGCCAGGAGAGCTCGGGGCCGATGTACGAGTAGGCTACCGTCTTCGCCCCTGCGGCCAGGGCGCCCGCCTCGCGCAGGGCATTGATCCAGAGCTCCCAATCCTCGCCGCCCATCACCTTGACCGTGTGGGCGGCCTCGGCCTCGCTGGCCGGTTGGACCTCGGCGAAGGAGAGCTCCCCGGTGAAGACGTCGACGTTGCGGCCGCGGTAGGCCCCGCCCAGGGGCTTGATCACGGACTTGTAGAGCTCGCCTGTCTCCGGGTCCGGGCGCACGGGGGAGGCGAGGGAATAGACGACGAGATCGAACTTCACGCCCAGGTCGCGGGCGGCCCGGATGACGCGGGCCTTCATGTCCTTGGAGAAGGCGTCTCCGTCCAGGCTGATCGCGCTCAGGCCCGCGGCGGCCGTGGCCTCGTCGAAGGCGCGGTTGTCGTACCAGCCGGGCGTGCCCGTCTTCGTGTCGGAGGGGCTGCGCTCGAAGGAGACGCCGACCGTCGGCGCCCTGAACCCGAAGGCCGACGCGATGCGCGAGGCCAGGCCGTAGCCCGTCGAGCAGCCTATGACGAGGACGGCCTTCGGGCCTTCGAGCCTCGAGTAGGCCTCGGCCCGCGCCTTGACGTACTCGATCTGGCGCAGGGTCTCCCGGGCGCAGCCCTCGGGATGGGCGTTGAGGCAGATATTGTTCCGGACCATTGGCTTGAGAATCATCATGCGTCTCCCGCGATAGAAATCCACTCGGCCTCGACGGCCGTCTCGTCCCCTACGTACCCGACGCCGCGCTGGTGCACGATATGCGGCGAGGCCTTGAGGTTCTCGATCTCGGCGCGGTAGCTGTCCCCGGGCCTAACCTGGCGGCGGAAGCGGGCCTCCTTGACCTTGGCCAGGAAGAAGGTTCCCGCGCCCGCGATGCCCATCTTGCGCACGCCGACCCCGCCCATCTGGAACATCGACTCGAGCAGGATCACGCCCGGGACCACGGGATAGCCGGGGAAATGGCCCTGGAAGAAGTACTCCTCGGGCCTGAAGAGGCGGAAGCCGGCGATGACGGCGTCCTTTGGATCCTCGGCGGGCCAGCCCTCGAGCTCCACGCGGTCGACGAAGAGGAAGGGCGGGCGGTGCGGGAGGTAGCCCATCACCTCGGCCAGGGCAGCGGCCGCCTCGGCGGCGGAAGGCTCTCCGCTCATAGGCCCTTCCTGAAGACGACCACGCCGTTGTGGCCGCCGAAGCCGAGCGAGGCCGAGGCGGCGGCGCCTATGCGCATGGCCCGCCCGACCTTGGGCAGATAGTCGAGGTCGCAGCCCGCCTCGAGGTCGGGCTCGTCCAGGTTGATGGTCGGCGGCGCGAAGCCCTCGACTATCGCCTTGACGCAGACGAGGGCCTCGATGGCTCCCGCGGCCCCGAGCATATGGCCGGTCATGCCCTTCGTGGAGGAGATCGCGAGGCTCTTCGCGCTCTCGCCGAAGGCCTTCTTGATCATCAGGGTCTCGGTGGGATCGTTGATCTGGGTCGAGGTGCCGTGCGCGTTGTAGTAGTCGATGTCCCCGGGCTCGAGCCCCGCGTCCGCGAGGGCGAGGGCGATCGCGCGGGCCCCGCCTTCGCCCGTGGGGTCGGGCGCTGTGAGGTGGTAGGCGTCGCTGCTCGTCCCGTAGCCCGCGAACTCTGCGTAGATCCTCGCGCCGCGTGCGACCGCCTTGTCCCAGTCCTCGAGCATGAGGGCGGCCGCGCCCTCGCCCATCACGAAGCCGTCGCGGGCCTTGTCGAAGGGACGCGAGGCGAGCTCCGGGCTGTCGTTGTGCGCCGTGCTCAGGGCCTGGAGGCGGCAGAAGGCGCCGACGGCGAACTCGGTGATCGCGGCCTCGGCCCCGCCCGCGACGACGGCGTCGCAGCGGCCCGAGCGTATGAGGTCGAGGGCCTGGCCGAGGGCGTCAGTCCCCGAGGAGCAGGCGGTTACCGCCGTGAAGGCCGGGCCGAGGAGGCCGAGGCGCATCGAGATATTGGCCGGGCCCTCGTTCGAGATCATGAGGGGCACGGTCATCGGTGGCATGCGGCCGGGGCCCGACTCGATGAGCTTCTGGTGCGAGTCCAGCACGACGTCGATTCCGCCGATGCCTATGCCCATCACCGTACCCACGCGCTCGGGCGGGTAGGGCCGGGCCGCGGCGCCCTCGCCCCCTTCCGCGGGCTTGAGCCCCTCGCCGAGGCCGGCGTCGCGCCAGGCCTGCACGGCCGCGGCCACCGCGAACTGGGCGAAGGGCGCCATCTTGCGCGATTCCTTCCTGTCCATATATAGGCCTGGGTCGAAGCCCTTCACCTCGGCGGCGATCTTCGCGTCGGTGCGCGAGGCGTCGAATCGGGTGATGGGTCCCACGCCGCTCTTCCCGCTCTTGATCGAGTCCCAAAAGGAGCCTACGTCGTTGCCCAGGGGGCTTATGACCCCGAGGCCCGTGACCGCAACTCTCCGTTCCATATCGGATCCCTTCCGGCCGCGATTGGCCGCTTCGATTCTAGCTCTTCCGCCCTCGTCGCGTCAGCATGGCGCGGCGGGCGCGGATCACCACCTGATGGCTATGGCCCCATAGGTGAGCCCGGAGCCGAAGCCCACGAGCATCACCAGCTGCCCCTGTACGAGGAGTCCCTTGTCGACCATCTCGCGCAGGGCGAGGGGTATGCTGGCCGATGAGGTGTTCGCGTATTCCTCGATGTTCATGTAGAAGCGCGACTCGGGCACGCCGAGTCGCTTTGCCGCCGCCTGCACGATCCTCGCGTTGGCCTGGTGCGGCACGATCCAGCTGAAGTCCTCGAGCCTGTACATCGAGGCGTGCAGCAGCCGTTCCACGAGGACGGCGATCGACTTGACCGCGAAGTTGTAGACTTCCTTGCCGTCCATCCGGATAACGGGCACGACCTGCTCGGGGCGCCCGAAAGTCGAGTCCCTCGCGGGCTGCTCGAGGTACAGGGCCCTGGCCCCTCCGCCCTCCGCCCCGAGCACCGAGCCGAGGACCCCTCGGCCCCCCTCCTCGATGCGGGAGATCACCGCCGCCCCCGCCGCGTCGCCGAAGAGGACGCAGGTGGAGCGGTCCGACCAGTCGGTGATCCGCGTGAGGGTGTCGGCCCCGATCACCAGGGCGTGCCTGCCCTTCCTCGCCTCCAGCATGCTCGAGGCGACATCGAGGGCGTAGATGAAGCCCGTGCAACCCGCCGTGACGTCGAGGGCCGCGCAGCCCAGGGCCCCGATCTTCTCTTGTATCACGCAGGCGGTGGAGGGGAAGCCGAAGTAATCGGGCGTGGCCGTGGCCACGACGATGAGGTCTATCTCGCGGGGGGCGATCTTGGCCCTCGCCAGGGCGTCCAAGGCGGAGCGCGCGGCGAGGTCGCTGGTCTGGTCGCCCTCGGCGGCCACGTGCCTCGCGCCTATGCCCGTATGGGAGCGTATCCATTCATCGGTGGTGTCCACGCGCGCGGCAAGCTCCTCATTGCTGATCCTCTGCTCGGGAATGCTCACCCCGACGGACCGGATGAGTATCGACATTGTCGCCTCCATATGACAAAGAATAAAAACTTTGTCATAGTGAGATAGAATACAAAATTAGCAAATATTGTCAATATGACATGAGCATGGTATATGTCTGTTCTGTACAAAATCCTCTACCAATGCTATGTCAAACTACACCGTATGGTATCGTTTGGTGAAAAAGCGCGCTACCGGCAATTGGTATTTACGTATCTATAAATAAAGTATATTGTAATTATATCTCCAAAATGTAGAAACTCATGTTAATCGAAGGAGGCATTGATCATGCACAAGATCATTGTTTGCATGGGCTCGTCCTTCTATCCGCGCGGGAACGAGAGTTCCCCATGCCGCGAAGTGGGAAAAATCCGAGCGACCATCCTCCAATAACAACCTAGAGATGCGTAGTGCATCTCTAGGTAATTATGCTTTATATCTATAATAAAAGCCCGTAATAGCAAGTAATACGACCAAATGCTACCAAATACGTAAAATGAACACGGTACTTGACGTTTTCTATTAGGATTTGTATCTTTCGTTTATCGATAAAAAGATACAGATAAGTCTGGTGCTAATTGATAGGAGGCGTAGACATGAGCAGCATCGTAATCAATGAGAAGAAACTGCCCAAGGGCAAGACGAGCGGAGAAGCCTTCGCGGTCAAGGACGTCGCCGTCTCGACCTCCGAGTTCGACGAGCTCGACGCGACGGTCAAGAAGGCGAAGGAAGCTCAGCTGATATACGCGACCTTCGACCAGGAGAAGGTGGACGCGATCTTCCGCGCTGCCGCCCTCGCGGCGAGCGCCCAGCGCATCCCCCTGGCCATAGACGCGGTCGAGGAGACGGGCATGGGCATCGTGGAGGACAAGGTTATCAAGAACCAGTTCGCCTCCGAGTACATCTACAACAAATACAAGTCCATGAGGACAGCGGGCGTAGTCGAGCGCGACGCGGCGGGAGGCTACACCAAGATAGCCGAGCCCATCGGCGTGATCGCCGGCGTCGTGCCCACGACCAATCCGACCTCGACCGCCATCTTCAAGGCCCTCATCGCCCTGAAGACCCGCAACGCCATCGTCTTCAGCCCCCATCCCCGCGCCAAGGGCTGCACGGTTAAGGCCGCGAAGCTCGTCCACGACGCCGCCGTCGCGGCGGGCGCCCCCGAGGGCATCATCGGCTGGCTGGCCGAGCCCACGGTCGAGGCCTCGAACCGCCTCATGAAGCATCCCGACGTGAAGCTCATCCTCGCCACCGGCGGCCCAGGCATGGTCAAGGCCGCCTATTCTTCGGGCAAGCCCGCCCTCGGCGTCGGCGCCGGGAATACCCCCGCCGTCATCGACGAGAGCGCCGACCTCGACATGGCCGTCTCTTCCATCATCCTCTCGAAGACCTTCGACAACGGCGTCATCTGCGCCTCCGAGCAGAGCGTGGTCGCCGTCGAGGCCGTCTACGAATCCGTCCGCGCCAAATTCGCCGAAGCGGGCTGCCTCGTCCTCAGCGCGGCCCAGAAGGCCAAGCTAGCCTCAGTCCTCGTCAAGGACGGCCGCATCAGCGCCGACATCGTCGGCCAAGGGGCGGCCAAGATCGCCGCGATGGCTGGCATCGACGCGCCCGTCGGCGTGAAGGTGCTGATCGCCGAGATCGAGGCCGTCGGCGCGGGTGAGCCCTACAGCTGGGAGAAGCTTTCGCCCGTCCTCGCCCTCTACCGAGTCCCCGACTTCGCCGCGGCGGTGGACAAGGCCGCCGCCCTTATAGACTTCGCGGGGCTCGGCCATACCGCCGTCCTCTATACCGACCCGGCCAACCAGGACCGCGTCGAGGAGTACGCCAGGCGGGCCCATGCCGGCCGCGTCCTCGTCAACATGCCGACTTCCTTCGGCGCCATAGGGGACGTCTTCAACTTCAGGCTCGAGCCCAGCCTCACCCTCGGCTGCGGGAGCTGGGGAGGCAATAGCGTGAGCGAGAACGTCGGGCCGAAGCATCTTCTCAACTACAAGACCGTGGCGGAGAGGCGGGAGAACATGCTCTGGATGCAGCTGCCACCGAGGGTCTACCACAAGTACGGCGGCCTAGGCGTCGCCCTGGGTGACCTGGCCGGGAAGAAGCGGGCCTTCGTCGTCACCGACAAGCCGCTCCTGGACTTAGGCGTCGCCGCCAAGGTCACGGATAAGCTCGACGCTCTCGGCATCGAATTCTCGGTCTTCTCCGACGTCCTGCCCGACCCGACCATCTCCGCCATCCGCAAGGGCGTGGAGCGCCTCGCGAGCTACAAGCCCGACGTCATCATCGCCCTCGGCGGCGGCTCGCCGATGGACGCCGCCAAGCTCATGTGGCTCATGTACGAGCATCCCGAGCTCAAGTTCGAGGACCTCGCCCTGCGCTTCATGGACATACGCAAGCGCATCGTGGAATTCCCCAAGCTTGGGAGCAAGGCCATCCTCGTCGCGATCCCGACCACCTCGGGCACAGGCTCCGAGGTTACGCCCTTCGCCGTCATCACCGACGACGCGACGGGGAAGAAGTTCCCCCTCGCCGACTACGCGCTGACGCCTTCCATGGCCATAGTCGACGCCGAGCTCGTGATGGCCATGCCCAAGGGCCTTACCGCGGCCGGCGGCATCGACGCCGTGACCCACGCCCTCGAGGCCCTGGTCTCGTGCATGCAGAGCGACTATACGACCCCCCTCGCCCTGGAGTCCGCGCGGCTCCTCTTCCAGTACCTGCCGCGCTCCTATGAGAGGGGGGCGGCCGACCTCGAGGCCAGGCAGGGCGTGCACAACGCCGCGACCATGGCCGGCATGGCCTTCGCCAACGCCTTCCTCGGCCTCTGCCACTCCATGGCGCATAAGCTCGGCGCCAAGTACCACCTGCCCCACGGCGTGGCCAACGCCCTGCTCATCGAGGAGGTTATCCGCTTCAACTCCGCCGATTATCAGACCAAGATGGCCGCCTTCGCCCAGTACCGGCAGCCACATGCCAGGGCGGATTACGCGCGACTCGCACGCTACCTCGGCCTAGGTGACGCGAGCATCGCTCACGACGATGCCGCCCTCGTGTCAGCCCTGATTCGGGCCGTCGCCGAGCTCAAGGCCAGGATCGGCATCCCGGCTTCTATCAAGGACGCCGGCGTCGACGAGTCGACCTTCCTCGCCAATCTCGAGGCTCTCGCCCTCGAAGCCTTCGACGACCAGTGCACGGGCGCCAATCCTCGCTATCCCCTGATCGCCGAGATCAAGGAGCTGTACCTGAGAGCATATTACGGCGCAAAGAGTTAATTGGTTCATCGAAGCTTGTTGTAATGGGGGGAGCGGGGGCGAAACCTTTATAAAAGGTTTCTCGCCCCGCGCCCCCTCTTCCAAATAATAGCTAGTGTTACGAAGCTTTTTTCCCCAGATGAACGGGGCTAGCAAGATATGGTACAATAAATGCGGGCATGCGTTTATTCGACACGCAGATAGTTAATTTGTTTTCATTAAACTAAATATCAATTTTTTTCCAACAATCTTTGTAACACCCAAGAAATATTGAATAAATACTGGACGGACAGTATAATATCTCCGAGAGATATAATGAGACGACCGCATATCGAAGATCAGCGACGGAATGAGACGATACGGGCGGTTTGGGCCTGCATCGCTCAATATGGGATTTCTGGCACGACGATCGAGCGCGTCGCGGAATCAGGCGGCTTTTCCAAGGGCGTTGTCCATTATTATTTCGACTCGAAGCGGGACCTCCTGCTTGCAGCCTTCGAGGCTTTTCTGCGCTCATATGATGGCGAGATCGCGGAGCGTCTCGCAGGCCTGGGGCGAGAGCCCGGCGCCCGAGCCGCGCTCGATGCCGTCATCGACGCCTGCCTGCCTCCGTTCTCGCCCGATGACCTGGAGGCCGCACCCTTGCCACCGCTCGATTCCGGGCGGGGTCTCACGTCGCGCTATAAAGCGAGGCTCTTCGTGCAGTTCTTCGGCATCGCGATAGGCGATCGCGAGTTCTCCGAGGTCTTCGAGCGCTCATACGAGAGCCAGGGCTCGGCGATGGCCGAGTGCTTCGCCGCGATCGCGCCCGGACTGGACGGGCCTGCGACCTTGGCGGCCGCGGCCTGTCTCGCCGCGCTCATCGACGGTTTTTCCCTGCATAGAGTCCTGGGCTTCATCCCCGAGGGACTGCCCGATCATGCCGAGCTCGCCAAGCGTTTCGTCGCCTCCTTCATGCCCTCGATAAGGAGCGAATCATGAGCACGGCCCGATTCCACGTCTTCTCCGGCACCGGTAATGGCCGATATATCGCACGCCAGCTGGCCGAGCGCCTCGGGGCACGCGGTTTCGGTGTCGAGATCCTGGAGGTCTCAGCCGCGCTCATAGCCAGGCTCAAGGAGGGGAAGGGCGAGGCGCGCGATCTCGAGGCGCGCGATCTCGAGGCCTTCGTCTTCCCCGTCTACGCGATGGCCGTGCCCAGGATCATGGAGCGCTACATGAAGGCCCTGGGCCGCGCGCGGCTTCGGGGAGGCGCGCGGCCGCGCGTCGCGCTACTCTCGGTCAACGGCCGCATCAGCGACCGGGTCAGGGACGGCCACGAGGGTCAGGCTCTCGCCCAAGCCGAGCGGGTGCTCCGTCGCAGGGGCTGGGATGTCGCCTATCGCGAGACCTTCGACTATCCGCAGAATATGACCAACTTCATCCCCGCGCAGAACGATGC
>DBTW01000174.1:0-10924 GCA_002307245.1 Spirochaetaceae bacterium UBA1306
ATCGGCGCGGCCTTGCCCAAGATCCTCGCCGACTTCGATTGGAGCTACGCCGCTGCGGGGGCGGTGATAGCCGCGAGCGCCGCCGCCTACTTCCTCTCGAGCCTCGCTTCGGGCCGAGTGCTCAAGCGGCTCGGACCGAAGGCCACGGCCCTCGCGGGCCTAGCCTGCTGCGTCGCCGGCCTCGCCTTCTTCGCCGCGAGCCCCTCCTTCCTCGCGAACCTATTGCTCAACGCCCTCGTGGGCGCGGGGCAGGGCCTCATCGAGCCGACGATCAGCTGGTCGGCCCTCCGCATGGACGATGAGGGCTCGGGCAAGCCGATGAACCTGATGCACGGGGCCTTCGCGATCGGGGCCGTCGCCGGCCCGGTGGCCCTCGGGCTCCTCATCTCCGCCGGCCTTTCCTGGACCCTCCTCTTCCGCGCCATAGCCGCCCTTTTCGCCCTCATCGCGATCGCGCTCGCGGCCATGCCCTTCTCGCGGCTCGGCGGGACGGCCGGCGCCGAGCCTGCGGCCGCGGGCGAAGGAGAGAAGGCCCGCTCGCGCAGGAGCCCCGCCTATTGGCTGGGCTTCCTCTGCCTGCTCCTCTACGTGGGCGCGGAGCTCGGCATCTCGAACTGGATCGCCGAGTACTTCGCGCGGATCTTCGCGGCGAGCCCGGCCTTCGCCTCGCTCACGGTCTCCCTGTTCTGGGCTGGGCTCCTCGCGGGGCGCTTCGGCGTGCCGATCCTCTATCGGGGCAGGAGGCAGGAGGCGGTCCTCGTCGGCTTCACCCTGCTCCTCGTAGCCGCGACCGCCGCGTTATGCGCCATCGGCTTTGTCGCCTCGCCCGGCGGCCCGGGGATCCCGCTCATGGTTCCCTCGGTCCTGACCTTCCTCGCGGGCCTCGGCTGCTCGATCATCTACCCGACCGTGATCTCCCTCGTCGGGGCGTCCTGTCGGGAGGACCAGGCCGCGGCCGTCTCCCTCGCGGTGGCCGGGGGGGGCGTCGGGCTCTTCGCCTTCCCATTCATCATGTCCTGGATTTCTCAGAGCCTCGGCATCCGGATCGGCTTCGCGAGCTACGCCCTCGTGGCCGCCCTGATCGCCCTCGCCTGCGCGGCATTGGCCCGGGTCTTCGCCCGGGAGCGCCGCGACGGGGCGGTCCTTCAGGAATAGCCGCGCTCTACGGGAACGAGGAAGGGCTGGACGCTAGCGGCTCACCTTGATGCCCTGCCGCTTCTTGGGGAAGAGCTTGAGCGTCGAGACGCAATTGCGCTTCGAGTTGAAGACGAAGCCGCCGTCCCAGTACTCCAGGGCGGCGAACAAGGCGTTGCCGCCGTCGTTGTCGTCGGCCCGCTCACCTCGAAAGGACACGTACTCGGAGAGGGTCTCGAAGTCGTTGCCCTCGAGGGCCGCCTGGCGCTTGCGATTGAAGTCGTTCCACTTCTCGAGGTCCTGGAATCCCGGGCCCTCGTCCTCCACGATGAGATGGGCGTGCTCCGGGCTGAAGTCGTACCAGACCCGCACCTTCTTGGCGGTATCGCACTTGTTGCCGTGCTTCACCGCGTTCTTGATGATCTCGCTGATCTGCTGCTCGAGGAGGTTCACGTCCTTGATGTCCGGGGGCGCGGATTGGACGATCAGGAGGGTGAAATAGCGGATCTGGCGGAAGTCCGAGGGAAACTCCTTGTGGAGCATGCCCGTCTTGTCGAATAGGGGCGAATTCTCGTCGACCTTGATTTCCTTCACGCTCTGCGCCATGTCAGGCCTCCATCCGCTTCAGGGCTTCGTCGATCGTGGGGGAGATCGGGAAGTAGCCCATGAGCTTGGTCAGCTCGATAACCTTCTTGACCGAGCCGTGAATATTCGTGATCACCAGCTTGAAGCCCATCTTCTTGATGGTCGAGCAGATGTAGATGAGCGCGCCGATGCCGCTCGAGTCGATGTAGTCCACGTTCTCGAGGTTGATGATGAAGCGCTCGACCTTCTTCTCGAGCATCTTCATCACGAGCTCCTTGAGCTTATACGAGTTGTAGAGGTCCATCTCGCCGTTGACGTCGATGATGTAGCTCTCGCCGTTCTTGCGTATCTTCAAATCCATGGGATCGGCTCCTTGTTCGTCATGCCCTCGTCCTCTTGATCACGAGGATGGTCCTATCGTCGTGCGGGCGCGCTAGCCCCGCAAATTGATCGAGGTCTTCCTTGATGCGCTCGGCCAGGCCCTCGGCGCCGAGCCCCTTCGCGCGCTGGACGGCCGAGCCGAGGCCCTTGAGCCCGTACTGCCTGCCCTGGGCGTTCATGGCCTCCACGATGCCGTCGGTGTACAGGACGAGGACGTCGCCCTCGGAGAGGCCGATCGAGGACTGGCCGTAGGCGGTGCCGCGCGCGACGCCGAGGGGCACGCTCGCGGCGTCCAGGGCCTCCAGGCTGCCGTCGGAGGCGCGCAGGAGAAGGGCGCTCTGGTGGCCGGCGGAGGCGATCTCCGCCTGGCCCGAGCGGGAGTCTATCGAGGCGAGGCAGAGGCTCGCGTAATGGTCCGAGTCGACCTTGCCCGTGATGCCGCGATTCACCCATTGGAGGAGGGTAGCCGTGTCCTTGGTCGAAGCCGTGATGAGGTGGAGGATCGCGCGGATCATGACGAGGACCACGCCCGCCGCCACGCCCTTGCCCGCCGCCTCGCCGACCACCAGGAGAACCTTCTCGGCCTTGGTCTGGATGGCGTCGTAATAATCGGAGCAGACGCCGTAGGCCGGGGTCGTGAAGGCGCCGATCTCCAAGCCGCGCAGGCCGGGCAGCTCCTTCGGTATGAGCGTCGCCTGGACCTCGGCGGCTATGTCCGCCTCGCGCTCGATGTCGCTGCGCTCGGCCGCCTCGAGGAAGGAGAAGGAGTTGGCGACGGCGATGGAGCCGAAGTTGGCGAGGAGCTTGCAGCGGTCGAAGTCCCGCTCCGTGAAGCTCCCCGCGCCGCCCTTGACCACCGATACGGCCCCGATGATCCGATCGCGGACGATGAGGGGCGAGGCGATGAAGGCCCCGGCCTTGAGCCATGCCTCGTCGCCGTTGTCGGGCAGGGGCGAATCGGGGCCGGCTTGGGGCACGAATACGTGCTTGCCCGTGCGCGAGACCTCGCCGAGGATCCCCTCGCCGAGCTTGAAGCGGGCGTGGCGGACGAAGGACTCCACGCGTTCCTGCTCCTTGGGCAGGGTCTCGGGCAGCTTGAAGGGCGGCGGATAGCTCCCGTACAGGGACCGCACCGAGACCGTCTCGTCGAACTCGTCGGAGAGGAGGAGGACCCCGCCGTCGGCCCCGCAGCGCTCGACGACGGTGCGGAGCATGTTGTCGACGACGTCCTGGAGGAAGGACTCGCTGCGCATGGCCGTCCCGGTGGACAGGAGTAGGTCGTACAGGGAGTCGACCGACTCCTCGTAGTAGTCTACGGCGCTGATCAGCTCGCCCTGGACGATGTCGACGAAGATGAGCACCAGCGAGAAGACGAGCCCGTAGAGTAGGGTGGAGACCAATATGGAGAACAGGGCTCCGTCGATGTCGAGCAGGCTGCCCGCGGCGATGTAGAGGGCAAGGCCGAGGGCGAGCGGGAAAGCCGAGCGGAGGGAGAGGTTCCTGGCCGGGGTATCGGCCTGCGAACGCAGGAAGAAAGGCACGAAGACGAAAGCGGCGGCGGGCAGGAGGCCGGCGAGCCTCAGGGTCTGATGTCCGGGGAAGCCCGCCTGCAGGGCGCCGAGTCCCTCGAGGGCGAGGAGGGCGAAGGCGGCGGCATCGACCGAAACGGGGACCCAGAAGGCCCAGCCGAGGCGGAAGGGACGGAACGAGAGGAAAAGCAGGCCGCAGGCGAGGGCGAGGTCCGTGGCGTCGAACAAGGCGGGGTTGGGAAAGAAGGCGAAAGCGAACTCGCGCAGGGCCAGGAGGCCGGCCATGACGGCATAGCCCGACATGGAGCCCTCGGTATCCTTCTTGCGGAGGAATAAGAAGGTGACGACGAGCAGGACCGCGAGCGCTAGCTTGGCGAGTAAGGGACCGCGGAGCACGTTGATGATGCTATCCAACACCGTAGTTTCCTCTTTATCCGAGCGCCGGACCTCGAACCCGCAATTAGTGGGCTAGTGTAGCATTCACTATAACCGGAGTCAAGTTTTTACGACCCATCCCTGGACTGCCGCGGGCTATCGCCGACAATTGAATGGGCGGCCGGAATGCGGCTACAATGCGCGGAGCCGCTCTTCGGCTCGCCGCAAGGGGGATCTCAGTGATTGGACTCTTCGCGAAGATACCGTTCCACGCCCAGCTCCGCATCGCCGAGCCGCGGCTGGCTTCCGAAGTCGCGGAAGCCGTGAACGGGATCGTCTCGGCCTTCGCCGCATCCCGGCAGCCGACCGACGAGTCCTTCCTCCTCAGTTTCGACGAGAGCTCCAGGCCCTGCAGGCTTCGAGCCGCCGAGGCCGCCCGCTGCCTCTCACAGAAGCTCGGTAGCCTAGGCCCGAGGCTCTACGGCTGGGCCATCCTCCTTGACGCGGGCGCCGGCACCCCGGACGAGGCCTTGCGGGTGGCCAGGCAGATGTGGTTCGGCATCCAGGGCGACGGCCTCTACGTTTCCTCCCGCTCGAAGGCCTATTTCAACGATTATTTCCTCTTCGGGCCCGTCGGCGCAGGCAGGGAGGAGACCGACCGGGACCAGGACAGCAGGGCCTGCATACCCGTCCTCGACGCGATCTACGCGCGAGCCACCCTGCCCGTCTCGGATAATCTCGATCAGCCCCAGGCCGCGGCCGTAGACAAGCTCATCGACGCCCTCGGCGCCCTGGGCGTCGGGCAGGAGGGCGAGGCCGCCCTCGCCGTCCTCGGGCCGGGAAAGGGGCCGATCCTCTGCCTGGATGCGGCCCTCGCCAAGCTCTACGGCGAGGCAGCGCCCCGCTTCCTCCGCCTCAGGGCCTCGGCGGTGGAAAGCTCGCCCTACGGGCCCATCGCGGGGGCCTTCGCGTCCCTGGTTTCGCCCAAGCGCGGGGTTTCCGGTCCCGGGGCCCTGCTTTCCGGAGCCGAGCGAGGACTCCTCGAGGAGCTCAGGCCAATGCTCGATTTCCTCCTCCGCTCGCCGTACAGGAAGGCCTGCTCGCCCCAGATCGACATCCGGCTCCGGCTATGCACGGCGGCGGCCCTCCGCTTCTACGCGCGGGAAGCCCGCGCAGCCGGCCTTCCCGCCTTCGTCATCCTGGAAGGCATCGAGCGCTTCCCGGACCCAAGCCTCGCCCTCATCATCGGCCTCGTAGCGGAGACCCTGGCCGCGGAGGGCATCGCGATCCTGGCTGCCGGCTCGGAGCTGCCTAAGTCCTGGCGCAGCCTCCCTCCCCGCAGCCTCGAGATATCCGGGCCCAGCCCGACCTCCATAGCCCAGGCCTCGCTACGCGCCGCGGAGGCCCTCTGCTCGCCGGGCAGCTCGAGCGCCCTCGCCCTCGCCGCCGCTGGGGATCCCCTGCGTCTCCGCCTGGCCCTGAGGCTCCTCGCCTCGGGCCGAAGCGTATCGCCGGCCGCCTCCACCGAATCCCTCGCGGCCGAGGCACTCGCCACCTTTCCCCGCGAGTACGCCGAGCTCCTCCTCTCCCTCAAGCTCACCGAGGAAGTCCTCACCGACGATTGCGTCGAGGAGTACCTGCGCGACTCAGGCTACGTCGACGGCGTACGATCGCCGATCTACGAGGCTCTCGCCTGCCTCGGCTACGTCTCTAGCGATAGCACAGCGCGCGATGTACCATCGCGCGACACTCGACCGCGCATCGCCTCGGCGGCCGCCGCGAACCGCATCGGCGAGGCCCTGCCCGACGGCGGCAAGGCCGTGAACGCCGACTTCACCCGCAGGGTCCTGCGATTGCGCGCCGAGGGCCGGATACTGCCATCCTATGCGCTGTTCCGGAGGCTCGGGGATGATGCGAGCCTCGAGGCCCCGGGCGCCAAAACCGGCCTCGCCCTGGACAGCATCAGCGCCGACGCAGTCTACGGCGCCTCCGACCCGCCTGGCCTGGGTCCCGTCGGCAGTCCCCTCGACCCCATGACCGATTTCCTCGCCGCCTACGGCGCGGCCGAGCGCGAAGCCTGCCTCGCCGCGATGCGCAAGCTCGAGTCGGCCTCCGCGTCCCTTCCCGAGGACAGGCTTTTCGTCGCCGCCGCCGCCCTCGCCCGCGCAGGCTTCGACTACGCCGACGGCGACGCGCAGAGTGCCGCGGCCTCGGCCAAGAACGCCCTCATCGCCCTCCATGCCCTGGGGGCGAGCAAGGCCGAGGCCAAGGCCCATCGAATGCTCGGACTCTGCGCCCTCGCCCTGGAGCAGGCTCCTGAGGGCGCCGATTACCTCGCGAACGCCTTTGACCTCGCCCAAGCCATTCCCGAGCCCCTCGAATGCATTCTCGCGGCCGTCTCCGAGGCGGCCGCGGCCTTTGTGCTGGGAGACCTGGGCAAGGCGGCCGGCCGCGCCGACGCGACCGCCGCCTGGGCCGCCGCGGGTTTCCGCGCCGACTGGGAGTCGGCGGCGGCCTTCGTCAAGGGCCGTGCCGCCCTCGAGATCGGCCGCTACGACGAGGCCGAGGGCTGCTTCGGCCGCGTGCGCGCGATCTCGCGCGTCTACGGCCAGCCCGAGGCCGCGAGGCGGGCGGAAGTCTGGACCGGCCGCGCCGCCGCCTTCGCGGGCGAGTCCGCGAGGGCTCGCGAGCTGCTCGGCCGCTCGGGCGACGACGCCGAGGCGCTCTGGTTCCTCTCCGAGCTCGAGCTCTGGGACGGCGCGCCGGACAAGGCGGTCGCCCTAGCCTCGGCCTCCCTCGCCCGGGTCCCGCCGCGACGCTTCTCCCCGGCCGACGCCTTCGATTGGAGCTCGGGCTTCGCCTCCCTCGAGGGCCGCGCCGTCGGCTACGCGGGCGCCAGGAGCTACCTGCGCGACCAGGTCGAGGCCTTCGGCGAATTCGCGGCCGGGATGGCGGCCCCCGCCGTGGAAGGCCCCGTTCGGGCGGAGCGGCTCGCGGCCATGGCCCGGGAGGACAGGCTGGCAGCACTCCATCCCGCCGCCCACCTCTACCTCTTCTACCGCTACCTCATCCTCGAGCGGGCCTCGCCGAGCTCGATGGACGGGGCCTCGGCCCTGAGCAAGGCTTTCAAGGCCTTGCAGCTCCGCTCCACGAGGATGGGCGAGGCCTCGCTCAAGGACGGCTTCCTCGAGTCCAACCGCTGGAACCGCGCCCTCATCGAGGCCGCTCGGGCCCGGAAGCTCATATGAGCGGCCAAGGCCCAAAGGCCCGCGCGAGCGCGAGGAAACCGGCCTAGCGCGTGCGCGAGCTCGACGCCAGCTGCTATCACGCGGCGCGCGGCTTCCTGCCGCTCCTCCTCGACGAACTGCCCGACCGCGACCGGGTCGACGGCGAGCTCGTCACAGTCCTCGGGCCGAGGCGGCGCCCCTATTGGACCCGCAACGTCTGGGAAAAGCCGCTCCTCATCGAGTTCGCCTCCGTCGGCGAGGCTGCAAAGGCCCTGCGCTCCATCCAGCGCAATTGGGCGCCCCTGCCCGCCCGGCTGCACCGCCGCGCGGCCCTCATCGCCGACAAGCTCCCTCCCCTTCCCCTGAAGCCTAAGGCCTTTCCCTTCGTTCCGCCCGACGTGCCGATGGGGGCCTTCACCCTCCTCGACGAGAACACGATGATCGCCAGCCCGGTCTGCTCGAGTCCCTTCCCCAACGGAGAATTCGAGTTCGACGAGGACAAGGAGGGCCCGCCGAGCAGGGCCTACCGGAAGCTCTGGGAGGCCCTCGTCCTCGCGGGGACCATGCCGGCCGCGGGCGAGCGTTGCATCGACGCGGGGGCCTCGCCCGGAGGCTGGACCTGGGCTCTCGCCGGCCTGGGGGCCGAGGTCCTCGCCATCGACCGCGCCGAGATCGAGCCGCGCATCGCCGCCCTGCCCAAGGTGCGGACGCTCAGGCACGATGCCTTCACCCTGAAGCCCTCGGACCTCGGCCCGGCGGACTGGCTCTGCTCGGACGTCATCTGCTACCCGCCGGCCCTCCTCGAGTGGGTGGGCGCCTGGCTCGAGTCGGGGCTCGCGCGCAACTTCGTCTGCACGATCAAGATGCAAGGGGCGCTCTTCGACAAGGCGACGACGGAGCGGTTCGCGGCCATACCCGGCTCGAGGGTCCTCCACCTCTGGCACAACCGCCACGAGCTCACCTGGATCAACCTCGAGCGGGACAGGCTTCACGCCGCGCCGGGGGCGGGAATATAATCGTTCGCCATGGACAATAACCGCCGCGAGCATCCGCGATTCTCGGTGAACCTCTACGTCGAGCGCCGGGACTGCCGAAACGAGCCGCCCTGCGTCCTGGACCTCAGCGCGAGCGGCTACCTCGTCAGGGGCGAGATCCTGGCCGGCCAGGGCGGGATCTTCCATGCGAGCTTCCGCGTCCACCCCAGCTCGGGCGAGATGCGCGTCACGACCAGCGGCAGGGTCATGCACTCTCGCCAGCGCGGCGGCGAGTACGAGTACGGCATCAAGATCGAGAGCTTCGGCAGCCCCGACGAGGAGACGGCCTACATGTCCTACGTCAACGAGCTGGCCTCGAGGCCCCAAGCATAGCGCCCCGCTCAGCCCCGCGGCTCGCCCTCGGGCTCCTCGCCCGAATCGAACATGGCCATGAGCTTGCCGAACTGCGCGGCCCCCTCCTCCTCGGTGAACTCGGACTCGCCGACGCAATTCTGCAGCAGCTCGGGCGGGATCTCCTGGAGGAAGGGGCTCGGCACGCAGTCGATCGTCTGGTTCTGCTTCCGCCGCCGCAGGCAGGAGCTCACGAGGAGGCGCCGCCTGGCCCGGGTGACGGCCACGTAGAAGAGGCGCCGCTCCTCCTCGAGGTTGCCCTCGCCCTCCTCGAGCGACCTGGCGTGGGGGATGATGCCGTCCTCGCAGCCCGCGATGAAGACGACCTCGAACTCCAGGCCCTTGGCGGCGTGGATGGTCATGAGGTTGACCTCGCCCCCTTCCTCGTCCTCGAGGTCGTCGCGCGTGATCAGCGATACCCGGTTGAGCCACTCGAAGATGCCCGGGGATAGGTTGTCGGGATTGGATTCCCATTCCTCGATGGACTTGACGAGGATCTCGAGGTTGTGGAATTTCCACTTGGCGGCCTTATCGCTCTGCTTGTTCTCCTCGACGAGGTAGCCCCAGTAGTCGATCGCGTCCACGAGCTGGCGGACCTTCGCCGCGATCTTCTTCTTGCCGAGGAGCTCCTCGCGGTACTCGTCGAGGAGGTCGAGGAAGACGCCTATGTCGGCGACCGCCTTCTCCGAAAGGCCGCCGCGCGCATCCTCGCGAGAGGCCAGGCCGCTCGTCGGCTCCTCGGCCCGGAGGGCGAAGGCCGCGTCCGCCCCGCCCTCCGCGTCGAGCGGGTCCCCCGCGCGCACGAGCTCCATCGCCGTACGCAGCGACGAGTCATGCGCCCTCGCGATGGCGTTCAGCTTCTCCAGTGTGGTCTTGCCGATGCCGCGACGGGGCGTGTTCACGATGCGCAGGAGGTTCACGTCGTCGTCGGGGTTGGCGATCACGCGGAGGTAGGAGATCACGTCCTTGACCTCCTTGCGGCCGTAGAAGGAGGTGCCGCCCGAGATCCGGTACGGCACCTGCTCCGCGAGGAGGGCTTCCTCGATGCGCCGGGTCAGGTTGTTCGTGCGGATGAGTATGCCGAATTCGCCCCAGGGCAGATGGTCCTTGAGCTTGATCTCCTTGATCATGCGCGCGATGAACTCGGCCTCCTTGCCCTCGTCCTCCGGCGTATACAGCTCGATGGGGGTGCCGTCCTTCCCGGCCGGCGACCAGAGGGCCTTCTCCTTGCGGTTCTCGTTGTTCGCGATGATCGCGTTGGCCGCGTCGAGGATGGTGGCCGTGGAGCGGTAGTTGCGCTCGAGCTTGACCTCGCTGAAGCCGGGGAAGTCCCGTTCGAAGAGGCCGAAATTCTCGAAGTTGGCGCCCCGCCAGGAATAGATCGACTGATCGTCGTCGCCGACGATGCAGAGGTTGCGCGAGGACATGAGGCGGATGAAGCGGTACTGCATGAGCGAGGTGTCCTGGAACTCGTCGATCATCACGTAGCGGAAGGTGTCGCGGTAGCGCTCCGCCACCTCGGGATGGAGCTCGAAGAGCTCGATCGGCAGGACGATGAGGTCGTCGAAGTCCACCGCGTTGAAGATGCGCAGGGACCTCCGGTACTCGTCGTAGAGCCCGCGGTAGGCGTCGTCGGCCTTCGACCAGGGGCGCTGCTCGGAGCGGATCTGCGAGAAGAGGGTCCCGACCTTGTAGGCGTCGAAGGACTCCATGCGGAAGCCCTGCTCCCTCGCGCAATCCTTGATCAGCTGGTTCTTGTCGGCCTCGTCGTAGATCGAGAAATTGTCCTTGTAGCCGAGCGCGGCTATCTCCTTGCGAAGGATCTTCACGCCGAAGGCGTGGAAGGTCGAGACGGTGAGGTCGCGCAGCTTCCGGCCCGTCACCGAGCGCACCCGGTCAGCCATCTCGCGGGCGGCCTTGTTCGTGAAGGTGAGGGCCAGGATCGAGTGCTGGGGGATGCCCTTGTCGATCATGTAGGCCATGCGATAGGTGATGACTGTCGTCTTGCCGGAGCCCGCCCCCGCTATGATGAGGAGGGGCCCCTCCACGTTCGTCACGGCCGCGTATTGCTCGGGGTTAAGCTTGCCTTCGTAGTCTATCTTCATCGGGATGGAGGACTATAGCCCCCGCGGAGCCTCGTGGACAATGGAGCGGAGTGCAGCGGCGAGGCTGCCCTCGTCGCTGCCCGTCCAGGCGATCCCCGGCAGGGCCCGGAAAAAGGTCATCTGTCGCTTCGCGAAGCGCCGCGTATCCGCCTTGATGAGCTCCGCGATCGCCTTCGCGTCGCTTCCAGGGGAAGCATCGCTTC
>DBTW01000174.1:11238-11385 GCA_002307245.1 Spirochaetaceae bacterium UBA1306
TCGCTTCCAGGGGAAGCATCGCTTCCAGGGGAAGCGGCGAAGAACTCGCGATATCCGATGGCCTTCATGCCCGGGTCATCGGGGCCGAGCCCCGAGCGCTCGAGCTCGGCGAACTCCTCGGCGAGGCCCGCGGCCATCATCGCGTCC
>DBTW01000192.1 GCA_002307245.1 Spirochaetaceae bacterium UBA1306
GGCGACAGTGCGCGAGACGAAGGAGCTCTGGACGACCAGGGAGCCGTCGAGCAGGGCCTGGAAGTCCAGGACTGGCCGGAGGGCCCATCGCTCGAGCCTCGCCATGGCCGGGACGCGCATGATGCGCAGGTTCTTGCGGCCGGCGAGGACCTCGACGGCGCCGTCCTCGAAGTCCGGCGCGGCGACGACCTCGACGTACGATGCCGAGATAGCCTTGGCGGTCTCCAGGTCGAGGCTCCGATTGACCACGACGGCGCCGCCGTAGGCGGCGACGCGGTCGGCCATGTAGGCCCTGGCGTAGGCCTCGGCCAGGCTCGGGGCCCAGGCCAGGCCGGAGGGATTGTTGTGCTTCATGATGGCGCAGGCGGGCTTGGCGGAGAGATAGCGCAGCAGGGCGAGGGCGGCGTCCACGTCGGTCAGGTTGGTCTTGCCCGGGTGCTTGCCGAACTGCAGGAGCTCGGCGGCCGAGACCAGGCCCTCGCCCGGCTCGAGAAGGACGGCCTCCCCTATCGCGAGATTGCCGCCGACGGGCTTATAGAGGGCCGCGGCCTGGTCGGGGTTCTCGCCGTAGCGCAGGCCCTTCCTCTCGCCCTCGACCTCGTAGAGGACCTTCTCGTAGACGAGGGTCTGCCTCTTCCCCCCGGCCTCCACGAAGGAGAGCTCCATCCGCGGGGGAAAGGGATCGTCGATGATGGTCTTGTAGGCGTCGGCTAGTTTCTTGGCCATGGTCGCTCCTTATGCGGGAAGAGAGGATTCGCCTAGGCGGCGATATTACTCGAGGCTATAGGCCGAGGCGAGGACCGCCGGATCGAGGCCGCCCAGTCTCGCGGCGACGCAGGCGTCGAAACGCGAGACGAGGGCGAAGGCTTCGGCGGCCAGGCGCCGGCGCGTCTCGAAACGCGTCTTGCCGCCCGTCGAACGGAGCTCGGCGAGGAGGCCTGCGTACTGGGCAGGGCTCGAGACGGAGGCTATGCGCAGGTAGTTCTTGGCGGCCGCCCTGATCATGCAGGGACCGCCTATGTCTATCCGCTGCCGCAGCTCCTCCGGCGTCGAGGCCGAGTCGGCGGCCGCCTCGGCGAAGGGATAGAGATTGGCGACCACCATGTCGAAGGCCACGGCGCCCGCGCGCTCGAGGTCGGCCTCGTGCGAGGCGTCGCCCTTCTCGGCCAGGAGGCCCAGGTAGATCTTCCAGTCGAGGGTCTTCACGAGGCCGCCCTTCATCTCCGGCTGCCCGGTATAGTCGCTTACCTTGAGGAGCGAAGGACCCTCGGGCGAGCCGAAGCCCGGCAGGCCGCGCAAGGCTTCGGCCAGGGCATCGTAGGTGCCACCGGTCGAGTAGAAGCGCAGGCCGCTGCAGGCGCCCGCTCGTCCGCAGCAGATGCCGGCGATGCCCCGGACGAGCTCGGCCAGGCCGGACTTGTCGTAGGTCGAGACGAGGACATTACGGACTGCCACGAGCTCTTCAGCTTTCTTAACCGAGTTAAAGGCCATTACCGCTCCTTGCATAAGAACATTCATTGATGAGGCACGGAGGACACGGAGAAAATTGCGAGGACGAGGAGGGGAAAGACTTGTCCTCTATCCCCTTCTTCCCTCTTTCTTTTTCTCCTCCGTGGTCTCCCTCCCTCCGCGATCTCCGTGTCCTCTTCTCGCCCACAAGCTCCCTTTCAGGCTCGGGACGTCACGTATGCATAGGCCGAGTGATTGTGGATGCTCTCAAAATTCTCCGCCTCGACCGAAAAGCTCGGAAACTTGCGGAGGGCCTCGACCTTGCGGTAGACCTCCCGGACCACATCCTCGACGAAGCGCGGATTATCGAAGGCCTTCTCGGTGAGGTACTTCTCGTCCTCCCGCTTGAGGAGGGTGTAGACGCCGCTCGAGGCCGAGTCCTCGACCAGGGCGACGAGATCCTCTATCCAGATGAAGGGCCCGAGCTCGACGGTCAGGGTGACCACGCCGCGCTGATTATGGGCGCCGTAAGCCGAGATGGCCTTGGAGCAGGGGCAGACGGTCTGGACCGGCACCGAGACGGAGACCTCGTACTCGCTGCCGCCATCCCAGACCTCGCCATTGTAGGCGCAATCGTAGGACATCATGGAGGACTGGCCCGAGACCGGGGCCTTCTTCTCGATAAAGTAGGGGAAATGCAGGTCGCAGTAGGCCCGGGCCGCCTCGAGGCTGCCCCGGATCTCCCCCAGCATCGAGAGGAATCGAGGCTGCGTGAGGTCGCTCCTGTAGGTTTCGAAGACCTCGATGAAGCGGCTCATATGGGTGCCCTTGAAGTCGTGGGGCAGGTCCGCGAAGAGGTTGACCGTGGCGGTCGTGTGCTGCTTGCCGGCCTTCCTGTCCAGGAGGGTAATCGGATAGCGCGCGCCCTTCACCCCCACCTTCTGGATGGGGATGCGGCGGTCGTCCTTCATCGCCTGGACGTCGAGCACGCTAGAGCCCCGGCCTTCCGGCGGCCGATTTGGCCGCGCTCCGCGCGGCCACCGCCAGCTCTACCGCGACCGCCCTCCCCGCTCCCAGGGCCCGCTCGGCGGCCGCGACCGTGTTCGCGAGGAGCATGGTCACGGTCATGGGGCCCACCCCGCCGGGCACGGGAGTGATCCATCCGGCGACTTCGGAGGCGGGCCCGTATTCCACGTCGCCGGCGAGGCGATAGCCGCGCTTTGCGCTCGGGTCCTCGACCCTGGTCATGCCGACGTCTATGACGCAGGCGCCCGACTTGACCCAATCGCCCTTGATGAGCCCCGGGACGCCCGCGCAGGCTATGAGGATGTCCGCCTCGCGGCAGATCGTGGCCAGGTCCTCCGTCCCCGTGTGGCAGAGGGTGACCGTGGCGTTGATCGACCGCCGGATCAGGAGATTGGCGAGGGGTCGGCCTACGAGATTCGAGCGGCCGACCACGACGGCGCGCGCGCCCTTGGTGTCCACGCCCGAGCGCCTCAGGAGTTCGAGGACTCCGGCGGGAGTGCAGGGCAGGTAGCCGGGCTCCTCCAGGACGAGGCGGCCCATGTTGGCCGCGGTGAGGCCGTCCATGTCCTTGTCGGGGTCGATGGCGTTGATGACCCGGCGCTCGTCTATATGCCTGGGCAGGGGTATCTGCACCAGGATGCCATGGACTGCGGGATTCGCGTTACAGGCTCGGACCAGCTCGATGACGGCGGCCTCGCTGGTATCGGCTGGCAGGTGCCGGCCCAGGCTCGCGATGCCGAGTTCGGCGCAGGAACGCTCCTTGCCCGTGACGTAGGATACCGAAGCAGGGTCCTCGCCGACGAGGATGACGGCCAAGCCCGGGACGATGCCGCGCGCCATGAGGGCGGCCGTCCGCGCCGCGAGCTCTCGGCGTATGTCCTCAGAGACCGCCTTGCCGTCGATGATGCGTGCCGCCATGTGTCCCCCCAGTCGATAGGCTGGAATCAGTGTGGGGACTATAGCCTCGGGCGGGGCGGAATGGCAATTGCATCCTCTGAGCGAGTACACTATGATTTAACCGGTTTACGTAGAGGAGATACAATGAACTCAAGCAAGCCCGGAATCCTCCGTTCGAGCTCGATCTACCAGATATTCCCTCGGAATTACACGAAAGAAGGCAGCCTGCAGGCAGCAGCCGCAGGGCTCGGCGAAGTGGCCGAGCTCGGCTTCGATTACGTCTACCTCACTCCGTGCCATCCCATCGGCCAGGTCCGGCGAAAGGGTCAGCTCGGCTCTCCCTATGCCATCGCCGACTACCGCTCCATCGATCCTGAGCTCGGCGGAGAGGCGGGACTGCGCGCCTTCATCGACACCGCCCATGCCCTCGGCCTGGGCGTCATCATGGATATCGTGTACAACCACAGCTCGCCGGATTCCGTCCTGGCTCGGGAGCATCCCGA
>DBTW01000177.1:0-5498 GCA_002307245.1 Spirochaetaceae bacterium UBA1306
GGTATGCCTTTCTCTGCGCAGAAGCCGGCGAGGTCCTCCGCGGTCTCGAGGGCGAGGCGCATCGAGGCGGCCAGGGCGTCGCGGGAGCGGGACAGCTCGTTCTCGATCCAGCGCGGCACGCTGATCCCGAGCCACTTGAGGAAGCGCAGGGTCTCGAGGGAGCCGCAGGGGACGAGGGTGAAGATATGGTGCCGGGGCTGGGTTCCGCGCTCCTGGCAGGCGTAGTGGTAGTCGGAGAGGTAGTCCTTGGCCGCGCTCGCGTCGAAGATGCCCTGGGAGACGAAGAAGGAGCAGCCGGACTCGGTCTTGCCGAGGACGCGCAGCTCCTCGCCGCCCAGCTCTCGGTGGCGCTCGGGGATGAAGATGCCGCCCAAGGGCAGCTCGGGAGCGATCTCGGTGCGGATGCGATAGGCTTCGGCCAGGGGCGTGCGCATGGGGTAGTCCGGGGCCGGCGCGCCGACGAAGACCGAGAGGCAGCCGCGTTCCTGGATCTCCCGGAGCCAGGCCGAGAATTCCTCGGGCCGGTACTTGCCGACGGGCCTGTAGACGATCCGCGGGAAGGGGAGGGAGGGCATGAACTCCTGGGTCCACGTGTAGGGATCGAGGGTCGCGGCATAGGGGAAGGGCCGCTCTTCCTTGGTCCTGGCGCCCTCGTCCTGGACGTCGTAGAGGATGAGGGCGTCGATGGGCAGGCCCTGTACGCGCTCGAGGCGCTTGCGGCTCACCTCGGCGAGTTTTTCGGGGCTATAGTCGGCCCTCGGCGCCGTGATGCCGTAGAGGAGGATGCCGGGACTCCGATCGCGCAGCTTGTCGTGGATCATCGGCCTTACGATAACCCACCGGGGGGAGGCGAATCTACGGGGCGCTTCATCAGGAGGCGCCGGCCGTTGTATCCTCGTGAGGGAGCATAAATGAGCGAGGTGCCGGACATGACCGATAAAAAAGCCGAATGGCTCTTCCTGGATTTCGACGGGGTGATCTGCGACTCGCTGGAGGAATGCTTCCAGTCCAGCTGGCTCGTCGACCACGCGCCCGTGCTCGGCGAGGGCATGCCGCCCGCCGCTCCCCCCGATGCCGCCTATCGCGCCGCTTTCCGCGCCTGCCGCCCCTTCGTCCGCTCGGGCGAGGACTATGTCGTCCTGCACCGCCTGATCGCCGCTAGCGAGGTCCCGAAGTCCCAGGCGGAATTCGACGAGGCCCTCGCGAGGGTCGGGCCGGAGGGCCTGGCGAAGGCCAAGGCCTCGCTCTACGCGGTGCGCGAGTCGCTCCTGGCCCGGCATCGGGGGCTCTGGCTCGGCTGGAACCCCTTGTACGCCGGCATGGCCGAGGCGCTCACGCGCCTCGCCGGGAAGGAGCGGGCGCGCATCCTCTCTACCAAGAGGCCTGAGTTCATCGCCGAGATCCTCGCTCATCAGGGAGTGGCCTGGCCGGCCGAGAGGATCATCTACAGCGGCAAGGATCGCAAGCTGGACATCGTCGGCCGCATGGCCGGCCTTGAGAGCTCGGTCCTCATAGACGATCAGGTCGAGCACCTCGATTTCAAGCATCCCTCATGCTCCTGCTATGCCGCACTCTGGGGCTATATCACGCTGAGCGCGATTACGGAGTCCACTCCCGTCTTGAGCCTCGAGCGGGCCCTCGACCTGTTGCGGGATTTCCAGTCGGCCTAGCCCCGCGGAACTTTCGCCTCTCTCCCGCCTTGAGGCTCTCCCTTTTGCGAAAAACTCCGCTTGACCCTCCAGCGGCTGGAGGGTGGAAGGTCTACTCATCGAGCCAATTATGGAGGTCTCTATGAGGATGCCATGGATTTTAGGCCTTGCCGGTCTGGTCGCGATCGCCATATTGGCGGTCCTGACGCTCTCGGCCTGCGGGGGCGGGATGTACAAGCCGGGAAAGGCCGCGAAGAAGGATGTTCATGTCGAGGGGAGCCCTGCCGGGAGCGAGGGCCGGTTGCTGGTGGACGGCCGTATCGAGCTGTACTGGTTCGCGCGCGGGGAGGGCAGCCCCGTGCTCATGGTCCACGGCGGCCCGGGCTATCCCTTCATGGGCGCGTGGAAGGGCCTCGAGCCGCTGACGGCGGACCATCGCTTCATCTACTACCATCAGCGCGGCTCGGGCAAGTCGACGCGGCCCGTCGATCGGCTGGAGGCGGGCGGCTTCTACAAGAACATGCTCGCCCTCGACGAGGAGCTGGGCATGGGCGCTCAGCTGCGCGACATCGAGGCCTTCAGGAAGGCTCTCGGCGTCGAGCGCATCTCGATCATCGGCCATTCCTACGGAGGGCTCTTGGCGGCCCTCTATGCGGCCGAGTATCCGGGGCGGGTCGACCGGCTCGTCCTCGTGGCTCCCGCCGAGGTCGTCCGGATGCCGATGAAGAAGAGCTCCGGGCTCTACGGCAGCGTCGCCGACAGGCTCCCGCCCGAGAAGCGCGAGGCCTTCGCGCTCTTCATGAAGCGATTCTTCGATTACAAGACGCTTTTCGCGAAGAGCGAGCGCGAGCTCCAGGAGCTCAACCACGAGTTCCTCGGCTACTTCGCCGAGGCTTTCCCGGAAGCGCTCGAGGGCGAGGGAAGCTACGGCGTCGGCGATATCGCGGGCTGGGAACAGCAGGCCCTGTTCCTCAGCCTCGGGCGCCGCTATGATCTGAGCGGGTTCCTCGCCGGGATACGGGCCAGGACCCTTATCTTGACGGGTTCGAGCGACTTCGCCTCGGAGGCCGAGATTCTCGATACCTACGGGAAGATACCCGGCGCCGAGCATCGCGTCTTAAGCGCCGGGCATTTCGCCTTCGAGGAAGCCTCGAGCGCCTTCGCGAAGATCGTCGGCGACTTCCTCGGCCCCGGCGAGTGATTCGGAGGAAGGCATGGAATACCTGATCGGGGAGTTCTCCCTCGTCGCGCGGCTCAGCGTCAAGACGCTCCGCTTCTATCACGAGGAGGGCCTCCTCCTCCCGTCGAGGATCGACGCGGTCACGGGCTACCGCTATTACGACGAGGCCGCGGCGGGGCGGGCCGCCGCGATCCGCGAGCTGCGGGCGCTCGGCTTCTCCCTCGATGCCATCAAGGAGATCCTCTCCCGCTGCGAGGACGACGAGGACATAGTCCCCTACCTCGAGCGGCGGGGCGAGGAGATCGCGAGCGAGATCGAGGATTCGCGCGCGACGCAGCGGATGATCCAGGAATTCCTCGAGCGGCAAAAGGAGATTCAAGGTATGAACGTCGATAGGAATATCGTCATCAAGGAGCTTCCGGAGCTTACCGTGGCCGGCATCAGGTTCAAGGGAAAGTACGATCAGGTGGGCAAGTACTTCGGTCCCCTCATGAAGCGCGCGGGCAAGTACGCCTTGAGCGGGCCGATGACGATCTATCACGACCGCGAGTACCGGGACGAGGACGCCGACATCGAGGTCTGCGTCCCGGTGAGGAAGGCGCTGAACGAGGGCGAGCTAGCCTCGCATCCCCTGGCCGGTGGCCGCGCGGTCACCCTGATCCACCAAGGGCCCTACGATACCATTTCTGACTCCTACCGGAAGATCGGCGCGTATATAAAGGACTGCGGCCTTAGGGCCTCGGTCCCCTCGCGGGAGATCTATATAAAGGGGCCGGGCCTGATCTTCATGGGCAACCCGAAAAAGTATCTCACCGAGATCCAGGTGATCGCCGTCCATGTTGACGACGAGGCTTCCCGGGCAAGCTAAACCAAAATCAGGCGTATTTCTTACCAGTCCCTCACGAAAATAGAACACTTCCCCAGGATACTGAGCCTGCGATCGCCCCTTGAGGGCGTCGCTTATCCGCAAGGGAGGATTCCATGAAAAGATTGATTGTCGCAACGGCGTTCCTCGCCGTCCTGTCCCTGGCCTCGGCCGTCGCGCAAGGGACGAGCCTCGAGCTCGGCGTCTCGGGAAAGTTGAGCGATCTCGCGAAAGCCAACAACGAGGATAGCTATTTCACCGCCGTTCCCTACGCCAACCTGGGCTATTCCATGGCCCTCGGGGACAACAAGCTCAAGCTGGGCCTCTTGGCCCAGGGCCAGATCATCAACAACACGAACAAGGATCCCGCGATCGCGACCGTTATCCACGGCGAGCCCGGCGCCGAGCTCTCGATGGGTTCCCTCGGCCTGAAGGCGAGCCTCGGAGCCTACTACTTCGACCCGGATTCCAGCATCGGCGCCGCCGCGCTCAAGAACGAGAACAAGGGCCTGTATTATCAGTACGCCTATGGCGACGGAAGCTTCAGCTACGAGGATAACTTGGTGCTCGCGGCCTACCTGAAGGCTTCGTACAAGATCGCGCTCGGCAGTTCTTTGGCCATCACCCCGGCGGTCGAGTCCGACATCATGATCGTGCCGACCTTCGCCTTCGCCGACCTCAAGCCCGGGATCACGGTCGTTTACGGACCCCTCGCCGTCGAGGCCAAGGCCAATATCTACTTCCTGCCGGAGGCCGAGAAGAAGAACGATAACGAGACCCTGGCTACCATCGATCCCAAGGCGACCTGCTCTTTCGACACCATCGGCGTGAAGGGGCTCAAGGTCTACGTCGGCTCATCGATCCCCCTCCTCTCGGACAGCTATGACAACAAGGGCCTGTCCTTGACCCCCGGCCTCATCTACAAGATCGGCTCCCTGGCCCTCGACGGCTCCTACGCCCTCTCCAACCTCGACAGCAAGGATGGGGACAAGAACAAGAAATTCGAGATGGGCGCGACGCTCAAGCTCAGCTACAGCCTGGCCTTCTAGCCATTCCCGCGACAAGGGTCTGGCGTCCCCTTCGGGGCCGCCGGGCTCTTGGCCGAGGAAAAGGGAGGTCGACAAGCCGCATTTAGGCTAGAATATAGCCATGCGACCCGCATCCCGCCTCGAGCTTCTCGCGGCCATGCCCAAGGCCGAGCTGCACCTGCACCTCGAGGGCACGATCTCCCCGGAGACCCTTTGGTCCTTGGCGGAAGAGGGCGCGGCGTGATACTCCGTATCGGCGGCGGATCCCTCGGCGGCAAGGGCGAGGGCCTCGTCATGATCGACGGCATGCTGTGGCTGCCCGTCGCCGGCTCCCCGCTGTCCCTCGATGGGGTAGCGCTGCGCGATTCCACGCCCGGGCTCCTCATCGACGCGCCCCGCACGGCCATCATCGGCGTGGAGGTCTTCGAGGAGTTCGTGCGCGGACGGGACCTGCGCGCCGCCGCGTGCGCGGCCTACGCGGAGGGCGAGGAGGGTTACCAAGGGCGCTACGCACTCCTCCGCGAGGCCTTCCTCGAGGCGCCGCTGCCCGATGGTATCTCGGGCGCCCTCGCCGATTTCATGCCCGAGGCGGGCAAGCCTCTGATCGCCCGTTCCTCGAGTCTCCTGGAGGACTCCGAGGGCGAGCCTTTTTCGGGCATCTACGAATCCTACGCCATACCCAACAGCCTCCCGCATCCGGCAGCCCGGCTCGAGCAGCTCCTCGACGCGGTCAGGCTCGTCTACGCGAGCCTCTTCTCCCCGGACGCCATGGCCTA
>DBTW01000177.1:5824-57451 GCA_002307245.1 Spirochaetaceae bacterium UBA1306
GTCGTGCAGGAGCTCGTCGGATCGCGGCGCGGGCGCTGGTACTATCCGGCCGTCTCCGGCACGGCCGAGTCGCTCAACTACTATCCCCTTTCCTATGCCGAGCCCGAGGACGGGCTCGGCGTGGCCGCGCTCGGCTTGGGCTCCTACGTGGTCGAGGGCGGCGCCTCTCATCGCTTCTGCCCGCGCTATCCGGCCCTCGACGCGGCGCCGCCCGAGTTGGCGGGCCAGGGCTCCCAGCGGCTCTTCCGCGCCCTGGACCTGGAGCTGACGAGGCCCGAGCTCCGCCAGGGCGAATCGGCCTCGCTCGCGGACCTGGACATCGCGGAGGCGGAAGGCACGGACGCCCTCGGGCTTTCGGCCTCGACCTGGGACATGGCGGACGGTCGCCTCGTGCCTGGGACCGGCCGACCGGGCATGCGCGTCCTCGACTTCGCGCCCCTGCTGAAGCACGGGGCCCTGCCCTTCGCCGACGCGATTGCGCAGTCGCTCGCCGCCGCGGAGGCGGCGACCGGGGGCCCGGTGGAGCTTGAGTACGCCCTCGATCGCTCCTTCCCGGGGGGGCCGGAGACCCTCTTCCTCCTCCAGCTGAAGCGCATCCGCCGCTCGGGCGGCTCGGGCGTGGAACTCGAGAGCCTGGAGGCCGAAGGCCGCCTCGTCGCCTCGGATAGCGCGATGGGCGACGGAAGGATCGAGGGCGTCCGCGATATCGTGATCGTGGAGCCCGCCCGCTTCGACCGCGAACGGAGCGCCGCGGCCGCCGAGGAACTCGCGGCGATGGACCGCGAGCTGGCCGGCTTGGGAAGGCGCTATCTCCTCGTCGGGCCGGGCCGGTGGGGCAGCCGCGATCCGCGGCTAGGCGTGCCGGTGAGCTATCCGCAGATCGCGAACGCCGCGGTCATAGTCGAGACCGAGATGCCCGGCCTGTCCGTGGATTTTTCCTTCGGGAGCCATTTCCTGCGGAACGTCGCGGGGCGGGGCATCGGCTATCTCGCCGTGCCGGAGCGGGGCGGCGGAGTCGTGGAATGGGAAGCCCTCGCGGCCTTGCCCCGGGCGCAGGTGGGAGTCTATTGCTCCTGGATCAGGCTCGAGGCCGAGCTCGTGATCCTCCTGGACGGGAGGAGGGGCAGGGCCCTCGTCCGGCTTTAGTTGAGGAAGTTCCTATAGTTTTCGGCCGTCACCTTCTGGAAGGGGACGAGGACGTACTTGCCGTCGGTCAGGACCCAGCCCGCGGCCGCGGGGTCCGTGCCCTGGGCGAGGGCGTAAGCCAAGTCGAAGGCGGCCTTGCCCTGGCTGCTCGCGTCCGCGCGCACCGTGCCCAGGAGCTGGCCCTCGGCGATCGCGTCGAGGGCGAAGCGCGTGCCGTCGATGCCGATCACCGGGACGAAGCCGCCTGCGCCCTTGAAGAAGCCGGCGACCTTGAGGGCCTCGATGGCTCCCAGGGCGAGTTCGTCGTTCCCGCAAAGGACGGCTTCAATGGTCTTGCCGTCCAGGCTGGAGAGCCTCGATGCGAGCTTTTCCTGGGCTTCCGCCCTCGTCCATTTTACGCTCAGTTCCGTGAGCGTGATGGTCTGGATGCCGGCCGCGGCGAAGGCGTCTCGGCGGCTCTGGGCCGAGAGGCGCGAAGCCTCTTGATCCTGCTCGCCGCGGAGGAGGATGTACTGGATCTTGCCGTCGCCGTTCTTGTCCGCCTCCGAATGGGTCCTCCAATAATCGACGAGGATCTCCACTTGGAGGGCGTCGGCTTCCTCGCCGCGGACGCCGACGAAATAGGCCTTGTCCCACATGATGATCGGGAGGGAGTTGATGGACCGGCTGAAGAGCACGAGGGGCACGTTGGCGGCCTTGGCCTGGAAGACCAGCGAGCTCATCGCCGTGGCGTTGACCGGGTTGACGATGATGGCTTTCGCCTTGTCGGCGATCATGGCCGAGATCTGCTCCCCTTGTATGGCCGATTGGTTCTGCGCGTCGAGCACCGACACGCGGGCCTTGCCCGCGGCGGCCGCCTCGAGGCTCCGGCGGGCGGCGGCGATGGAGCTGTCCTCCATGCTGTATAGGGATACGCCGATGCGCGGGCGCGCCCCCGCCCCTTCGCAGCCGGTGAGGCCGAAGGAGAGGAGGGCGCAAAGCGAGAAAGCCGCGATCGCCGGAATGGCGGGGAGTGTTACCTTGCTCTTCATGGCAATGGATTCTAACACAGGTCGCGCATGCCGTCCTCTGTATTATTCGCTGGGCGACAGCGAGCTCTGGAAGGTCATCCCCGGGAGGCGCCCGGCGCCAAGCTTGGCGCAAGCCCCGAGCGATGCTATCCAGCCGGCCTTGTCGCGGAGGGCGCAGCCGCCGGAAGTCTCGGTGAGCTCGTGGTGGCGTTCCCGTATCGCCCTCATCAAGGGCGATTCGAGGGCCGCGCCGAGCCCCGAGTCCGCGGCGTTGCTGTCGGAGAAGGGCGCGAAGGGGCAGGCCTCGAGCCCGCCCTCCGGTCCGATATGGACGAAGCCCCTGCCGGCTGCCAGGCAGCCGCCGTAGGCTTCCTCGTCGCCGGGAAGGCGGACGACTGGGAAGGGCAGGGCTTCGGTGATCGAGTGGTCGTTCAAGCGGGCGCGTTGGGCGGCGGAGAGGACGAGTCCCTCGCTGCCGGGGGCCGCGGGCACGAATTCGACGAGGAAGAGGACCGCGGCGCCCAGGGCCGCGATCTCCCCCAGAAAGGCGGGCGATAGGACCTGGGCCGCGTTGCGCGAGCTGACCGTCACCGAGAGGCCGAAGGGGCCGCCGCGCTCGCGCATCGCGTCGATGCGGTCGAGCACCGCCTCGTGGACGCCGGCTCCGCGGCGTTCGGACGTGAAGGGCTCGTCGCCCTCGATGCTGAAGATCGGGAAAAGCCCGCGGCCGAAGAGCCGGGCGGCCTCGTCGTCGAGGAGCGTGCCGTTCGTGAAGACCGGCGCCATGATCCCTCGCCGCTCGGCGACGCGCTCGAGGATGCCGCGCCTGAGGAGGGGCTCGCCTCCCGCGATCATGATGACGCCGACCCCGAGGTCGATGGCCTCGTCGAAGAGCTCCATGAAGCGATCGTCGGAAAGCTCGGCGGGGGCGTTAGCGCCGCTCGGCCTGAGCTCCTTGGCGTAGCAGCCCGCGCAGTCGAGGTTGCAGCGCCGCGTGACGCTGGCGATGAGGACGGCCGGGACCGTCCTGCCGGCGCGGGCGGCCGAGGCGCGGCGAAGGGCCTGCCGGCGCTGGAAGGCTAGGGCCGCGAGCAGCTCCATGCCGCCGCGGCTGGATAAGGCTTGCTTGCAAACGTCGATTAGTTGGGATGAGAAGAGGGAGCTGGCTTCCATGGCGCGTTCCTTAGGAGCGTTGAGATCCCGACCCCTACGGGCTCGGTATTCGGCCGGCCGTCGAAGGCCGCGCCAGGCCGGACCTTTCGGCTCCGGCAGCGCCTCGTCCCCCCTTTCGGGCGGAAGGAGCCGCTTCGGCGATAAAATACTTCTTTTCCGCCATTAGGGCCAGCGATGCCGCGGCAAAATCGTTCCCTCGCCCCGCGTCCCGAGAGTAGCCGGCCGGCGCCGGCCCTTTGACAGGAGCGGCCGGCGAGGCTAGGGTGATCAGCATGGACACGATCGGAATCCGCGCCTTCTTCGACGGCCTCAACCGCGACTACCTCGCCGTCCATCGCAGGAAGGAAGAGCTCTTCTGGGCCACCTACATGGCGACGAGCGACGAGTACGCGCTCTTCGCCGAGGCGGAGAAGGCCTACAAGGCCTTCGTCTCCGATCCGGACCGGCTGGCCGCCGTGCGCGGGCGCATGGAAGCCCTCGAGCTGGGCGGGGCCGAGGGCCCGAGCCCGGGCGGGCCGGAGGAAGCCGAGCGTATCGAGCTCCTCAAGGGCCTCGGGGGCTGGCGCGCCCTCTTCGAGGCCAACGTCGTGGAGGGCGCCGAGGGCCAGGCCGCCATGGACGCGCTCATCGCCCTCGAGGCCGAGCTCTTCGCGAAGCGGCAGGGGCTCAAGCTCAGGCAGCTCGGCGAGTCGGGCGCGGAGGAGGAGGCGACCCTCGGCTCGCTGCTCACGAACGAATCGGCCAACCCGAGCGAGGACGCGCGCAGGAGCAGCCTCCTCGCCCTCCGCGGCCTGGAGGCCTGGGTCCTCGAGAACGGCTTCATCGGGATCGTGAAGGCGCGCAACGCCTTCGCCCGAGCCCAGGGCTACCGCGACTACTTCGACTACAAGGTCCGAAAGTCCGAGTCCATGAGCCCCGAGGCGCTCTTCGGAATCCTGGACGACTTCGAGCGCCGCACCGCCGCCGCGAACTCCCGGAGTCTCGCCTCGCTCGAGCGCGCCTTCGGCCCCTCGGCCCTCGAGCCCTGGAACATCCGCTTCCGCATGTCGGGCGACGTCGTCCGGGAATGCGACCCCTACTTCCCCTTCGAGCAGGCCTTGTCGCGCTGGGTCGAGAGCTTCCGTCGACTCGGCATCGGCTATCGCGGCGCCGTGATGCGCCTCGACCTCCTGGAGCGCAAGGGCAAGTACCAGAACGGCTTCTGCCACGGCCCCGTACCGGCCTTCTTCGATCGCGGGACCTGGGTGCCCGCCCACGTGAACTTCACATCGGAAGGCCGCCCGCGCCAGGTGGGCGCGGGCCTCCGGGCCCTCGAGACCCTCTTCCACGAAGGCGGCCACGCGGCGCACTTCGCCAACGTCGCGCAGAACTCGCCCTGCTTCTCGCAGGAATTCCCGCCCACCTCCATGGCCTACGCCGAGACCCAGTCCATGCTCTGCGACAGCCTGCTGGGGGACGCCGACTGGCTCATCCGCTACGCCAAGAGGTCGGACGGCACTCCCATGCCCGCCTCGCTCATCATGAGGAAGATCGAGCGGAGCCAGCCCTTCCGCGCCTACAACGACCGGACCCTTCTCGTCGTGCCCTACTTCGAGCGCGCCCTCTACGCGATGGGCGATGCCGAGCTCCGGGGCGAGGCCATCCTCTCCCTCGCCCGCGAGACCGAGCGGCGCATCCTCGGCGCCGAGAGCCCTCGTCCCCTGCTCGCCATACCCCACATGCTCAACCAGGAGAGCGCCGCGAGCTACCATGGCTACCTCATCGCCGAGATGGCCGTGTACCAGACCCGCGCCTGGCTCCTCGATAAGCTCGGCTTCGTCGCCGACAACCCGGCCGTCGGGCCCCTCCTCGCCGAGAAGTACTGGGCGCCCGGCAACTCGATGACCCACGACCAGACCATCCGCGCCCTCACCGGGGAGGGATTTTCCGCGCGCTACCTCGCCGATGCCTGCAACGCTTCGGTCGAGGAGGCTCAGTCCGCGGCCGAGGAGGCGATCGAGGCCTCCCTCGAGCGGAGCTACCCGACCGCCTATCCCATGAGCCTCGACGCCGATATCGCCATCGTCCACGGCTCCGAGACCATAGCGGACAACTCCACGTCCGAGGCCAAGATGTGCGCCGACTTCGCGGCCTGGGTGAGGGCCAAGTACCCGAAAGCCGAGGCCTAGCGCGATGGCCTTAGCGCGGGCGAGGCGAGCCGCCGTCCCGCTCCTGGCGATGGCCGCGCTCGCCCTGGTTTCGTCCTGCGCCTCGGCTCCGGACCGGCCGGGGCTTGGCGAGGGCGGCGGCGAGCCGCCGGCAGCCTATCCGCGGGCGCGCTTCGCCGTGATGAGCGATCCCCACGTCTTCGACCCGGGCCTCGGCGCCTCGGCGCCCTCCTTCGTCGCGGCGACTATCGGCGGCCGCACGCTCTACGCCATGAGCGCGGAGATCCTGGCCACGGCCGTGGACCGTCTCATCGAGCTCGCCCCCGATTTCGTCCTCGTCGCGGGCGACCTCACCAAGGAAGGCGAGGCTCGAAGCCATGCGCTGGTAGCCGCGCAACTCGAGCGCCTGCGCGCGGCGGGCATCGCGGCCTACGTCCTGCCCGGCAACCACGACATCGCCAACCCAAGGGCCAGCCGCTTCGAGGGCGAGTCGCGCGACGCGGCCGAGACCATAGGCGTCTCGGATTTCGCGGCGATCTACGCCGACTTCGGCTTCGGCGGCGCGCTGTCGCGCGACTCAAGCTCGCTCTCCTACGTCGCGCGGCTCGCTCCCGGCCTCAGGCTCCTGACCATCGATCCCTTCAAGTATCCCGCGCGCCCCTACCTGCGCCGGCCCGAGCCCCGATCGGAATTGGGCCGCGCGACCATGGCCTGGATCCGCGGCTCCCTCGACGAGGCCGATCGGGCGGGCGACCGCGTGATCGCGATGCTGCATCAGAGCCTCCTTGAGCATTTTCCCGGCCAGGGAGGCGATTTGCCGGGCTCCATGATCGGGGACGCGGGGAGCCTCGGCCGGCTCTTGGCCTCGCGCGGAGTGCGGCTGGCCTTTACCGGCCACCTCCACGTCCAGGACGCGGCGCGCGCGCGCTACGGCGGCGGGGGCGAGATCTACGACATCTGCACCGGGGCCCTCTCAGGCTATCCCCTGCCTTTCCGTCAGGTCGAGCTGGACGGCGCGGGATTGTGCTCCATAGCGACCGAGCGCGTCGCTTCCGTACCATCCTGCCCCGAGGGCCTCGCCGAGGCCGCCAGGCTTTCCCTGGAGCGCGGCGTGGCCGGAACCGTCGCCGCGCGCCTCGCGGCCTACGGCGCGCCCTGGCCGGAGGCCGCCCTGGTCGGCGAGGCCTTCGGCCGCGCACACGCCGCCTGGGCGGCGGGCGACGAGGCCCCCGTCCCCGGAGCGGAGGGCTTCCCGAAGGCCGCGCGCGGCCCGACCTCCCTTCTCGCGAAGGCGCGTTATGCGAAAATGCTCAATCGCCTCTGGCGCGACGCGCCGCCGGCCGACAACGACCTGACGATCGACCTGCGTTGAGAGGGGAGAAAGGGCTTGAGTCGCGCCAAAGGCCCTAGGCTCGGGATATCCTATTCGTACTTCGCCTGGAAGTCCGCGATGAGCGAGATCTCGTCCCGGATCTCGTCCATGGATGGCAGGATGGTGGTGCGGAAGTGGGCCGTGCCCGGCAGCTGGCCGAAGCCCGAGCCCGGGACCACGCAGACGCCCGTGGCCTCGAGCAGGGCGAGGCAGTAGTCCTCGTCGGTTCTCCCTGCGGGCAGGGAGACGCGGGGAAAGGCGTACATGGCGCCGGCGATGGGTGTGCAGTCGATGCCGTGTATTCCGTCGAGGCCGTGGGCGAGCACGGCGGCGCGATCGCGCAAGGCGCTCATGATGGCGTCGCGTTCCCGGATGTAGAGATCGTGGCTGGGGCTGCCTTCCTTGGGCGGCGTGACCATGCAGTAGGTGACGGCCTGGCCGGGCAGGTTCGAGCAGAGGGAGAGGCTCTGGAGCTTGGTGATCTGGTCGACGACCTCGCCGGGGACTCCCCGGATCTCCATGTAGCCGCCGCGATGGCCGCACTCGCCCAGGAAGCCCTTGGAGATGGAATGTAGGGAGAAAAGCGAGACGTTGTCGACGCCCTTCTCGGACATCACCTTGGCGAAGGAATAGAAGCGGAAGTCGGTGAAGTAGACGTCCTCCTGGTATACTTCGTCGGTGATGATCGAGAGGTCGTGGCTGCGCGCGAAGTCGATGATCATCGCGATGTTCTCGTGGTCGAGGACGGCGCCGGTTGGGTTGCCGGGGTTGAGGACGCAGATCGCCTTGACCTTGACGCCCTTGCGCACGGCGTCCATGAAGGCCTTGTCGAGGAGCTCGCGCGAGAGCCTCCAGCCGCGTTCCTCGTCGAGGTAGTAGGGGACCTTGCGCCCGCCGAAGAGCGTGATGGTCGCGTCGTAGAGGGGGTACTGGGGGATGGGCAGCATGATGCCGTCCTGCGGCCCCGAGATGAGGATGCGCAGGGCGAGCTCGACCGACTTGCTCGCTCCGTCGGAGAGGAAGATCGAATTGGGGTCGGACTCGATGCCGTCTCGCTCGGTGATGAAGCGGGCGATGGCCTTGCGGATGGCGAGGACGCCCTTGGACTCGGAATAGGCGCCGAGGCCGTATTTGGTGCCCTCGAGGATGTGGCGCGCGGCCTCGATCGCGTCGGGGGGGAATGCCGATCCAAATCTTTGCTCCGGAAGCGGATCGGCCGCCGAGCTCCGCTCGGCGATACCCTTGTGATCCAGCCCCATCAGCTCGGGATATTCGCAGAGGGCGAGGACCTGGCGGACGTAGCTGAGGGGCTTCTGGCCGAGGGCCTGGGGGTTGCCGATGTTGCAATAGAGGATCTTGCGCCCGGCCTTCTCGAGCTCGGCCGCGCGCGCGACGATGGGGCCGCGCACGGCGTACTGAGTGTCGAGGACGGTTAGGCTCAAGTCGGTCAGGCGGATCGGCATCGGAAGCTCCTTACGAAAAGACGATTGTTCCCCGAAGCGCGATTCGCGTTTCGGAGGAACCTGGGTCAGGATGCGCGTTTATCGTAGGTATTCGCTTGTTCGCGCGGAAGCGGAGGGGTCCGTAGGCGGAGGCAGAGTGCGTCGTCCCTACGGCAGGCTTCGCGCATCGGCACGGAATATAGCATCGATAGCGCCGGAGAATCTATACTATGCCGCATGAGCCCCCTGATCCTCTCGGTCCTCGTCGGCCTTCCTTCCCTCGCGCTGCTCGTCGTCGCGCTGGGTTTCGTCTCCTATCGCGGCATGATCCATTACCGGATGCGCGACGAGGCCTACATGCGCCAGGCCGCCCTCGAGTCGGGCGACTTCGACGCCTCGGCCATCGACCTGCCCTGGATCGAGGAGGACATTCCCTCGGCCGGAGGCTACCCTCTGCGGGCGCACGCGTTGCCGGGCTCGGGCGATGGCGCGCAACGCGCCGGCAAGGTCGCGGTCTTCCACCACGGCATAGGCTGGGGCTGGCTCGGCATGATCCGGTACATGGAGCTCTTCCGAGCGGAGGGCTGGGCGGTGGTCGCCTACGACTCGCGCGGTCACGGCGTATCGGCGAGGGCGCGCGGCGGCGCGGACGGCTCCCGCGTCCCGAGGCCGAGCTACGGCTTCTTCGAGAAGGACGACCTCCGCGCGGTGGTCGACTGGGCGATCGGCCCCGGCGGGCCCGGTGGCCCCGGCGGCCGCCTCGGCAAGCCCGGACGCCTCGTCGTCTTCGGCGAGTCGATGGGCGCCGCCACGGTGCTGCAGTACGCGCCCCTGGATCCCCGGCTCGACGCGGTGATAGCCGATTGCCCCTTTTCGAGCGCGTTAGGCGAACTCGATGCTCGGCTCAAGGCCGTGGGCGTGCCACCCGGCCTGCGCGGCCTCGTCAAGGCCGTCGCCGACGCCTTCTGCCGGCGGCTCGAGGGCTTCTCCCTGCGCGACGCGGCCCCCGAGCGCTCGATCCTCGAGACGGAGGTCCCGATGCTCTTCATCCACGGCCTCGAGGACCGGTACGTGCCCTGGAGGATGTCGCTGGCGATGGCCGAGTCGCGCAAGCGCCGCCTGCCCTGGGCCATGACCGAGCTGGTGCTCGTGGCGGGCGCGCGCCACGCCTCTAGCATACGGGTCGACCGCGCGGCCTACGCGGAGCGGCTGCGGGACTTCCTCAAGGCCGCGCTGGCGCGATAAGTCCCCCTTCGCTTCTACTCGTTCAGGCATGTATCCCTCGCGGGGCATTTCCGCTATCATCGTCACCATGGCAGAGATGCTCGATACAGCAGTGCGGCCCGAACGGGCCTTCCTCGTAGGGGTCCAGACCGACAAGGTCCCCAAGGCCGAGGCCGAGAGCCTCCTGGCCGAACTCGGCGGCCTCGCCTCGACCCTGGGCATCGACGCCTCCGGCCGCATGCTCGTGCGCGTGCGCGAGCGCACCGCGGCGCTCCTCCTCGGCACGGGCAAGGCCGATGAGGTCGTCGCCGCGGCCAAGGCCGAGGATTCAGACTCCATACTCTTCGACCATCAGCTCACGCCCACCCAGCAGCGCAACTGGGAGGAGCTGTCGGGCCTCAAGGCCTACGACCGCAACGAGCTCATCATCCGCATCTTCGCCGCCAGGGCCCGCACGAAGGAGGCCGCGCTCCAGGTCGAGCTCGCCCAGCTCGAGTACTCCCTGCCGCGCCTGGCCCATTCCTACGAGGCCCTGTCCAGGCAGCGCGGAGGGCGCTACGGAACCAAGGGCTCGGGCGAGCAGAAGATCGAGCTTGACCGCCGCGAGATCGAGCACCGCATCCACGACATCCAGGAAGAGCTCAAGGACGTTAGGCGATCTCGCGAGGTGCAGCGATCGCGGCGGGAGAAGGCCTCGGTGCCGCGCGCCGCGATCGTGGGCTACACGAACGCCGGCAAGTCGAGCCTGCTCAACTCCCTCGCGAGCGCCGACGTGCTCGCCCAGGACAAGCTCTTCGCGACCCTGGATCCCACGACCCGCAAGATGTCGCTGCGCCGCGGCGGCTCCCTGCTGCTGACCGACACGGTCGGCTTCGTGCGCAACCTGCCCCACCATCTCGTCGAGGCCTTCAAGGCCACCCTCGAGGAGGCCGCCGACGCTGATCTCCTCGTCGAGGTGGTGGACGCCTTCGATCCCGAGGCCGAGCTGCAGATGGCCGCCACCGATTCGGTCCTGCGCGAGATCGGGGCGGGGGAGGTTCCCCGAGTCCTCGCCCTCAACAAGATCGACCTCGTGGGCGATCCCTCGGTGATCGAGGGCTGGAAGGCGCGCCATCCCGAGGGCGTTCTCCTCTCGATCAAGACCGGCTCGGGCCTGGCCGAGCTCTCGGCCGCCGTGGAAGACCGGCTCACCTTCGCCTCGGGCGAGCTCTCCCTGCGCATCCCCGACGCCGATTACGCGCTCGTGGCGCTCCTGCATCGCGAGGCGAGCATCCTGCAGGAGTCGCACGACGGCGAGGCTACCCTGCTGCGCGCCAGGCTGCCCGAGAGGATCAAGGCCAAGTTCGAGAAGTACCGCTCTGAATGGTGAGCCGAGGATGGCCGCAAACACTAGGCTTTCTGGCTAACGCGCGACGAGACTCTTCACGCTCTGCCGCACGATGAGTTCGCCGCCGACCAGCACGCGTTCGGGCTTGTCCTCGAAATTACCCTCTATACGCTCTATGAGAAGGGACATCGCTCTGCGTCCGATCTGATGTTTTGAGACGCGGATGGTGGTGAGCGGGGGGTCGCTCATCGCGCTTGAAGGCAGGTCGTCAAAGCCGATTACCGAGACATCCTCGGGAATCCGATAGCCCTCTTTCTTCACCGCCTTCATGCAGCCGTAGGCGACCATGTCGTTCACGCAGAAGAGGGCGCTCGGAAGGCGCCTGTCTGACTCGAGTAGCTGAGCCATGTCGGCGTAGGACTGCTCGAAAGTCGAATCCACGGCGAAAACCGAATCCTCTTTGAACGGGAGAGCGAAATAGGCAAGGGCCTCGTGGTATCCGTTTTCCCTCATCTTGAAGTTCTTCGTCTCGAAGGTCCCTTTTACGAGTCCGATGTCCCGGTGCCCGCATTCATACAGGTACTTGATTGCCCTGAAGACCTCGTCGGTATTGTTCATGTCGACGCAATCGTGCGAGGAGAAGGGATTGAATGTGTCGATGAAGACGAGGGGCGCGGAGAGTCTCTCCAATAGCTCCATGTCGCGTTCGTCCAATTCCGTCCCGAGTATGACCAGGCCCTTGGCCGGTACATCCTTAGTGGACTCGACGATATCCTCGATGGGCACCTTATTGAAAAATGAAACCTCCAGCTTGTATCCCGCTTTCTTGGCTTGGGTCTCGAGTCCCTCGAGATAGTCCGCGATGAAAGCGTTATGCCTCTCGTTGACGATATGGCCATGCTTCACGATCTTCATGAGCCGTATGGTCATGTTGTCGGACCGCGCGGCTCTGTCATCGCTTGGGATCTTATAGCCTAGCTCTTTGGCGAGAGAGATTATCATGGCTTTCACTTCGTCGCTGACGCCCGGCTTGTTGTTGAGTGCCAACGATACGGCTGCGGGAGAAACCTTCGCGGCCTTAGCGATATCGACGATTCGTATAGCCATGAGCTGGAGATAGTGTATCGGTACCGCCGAATAAATGTCAACCGTTAACTAAAACTGTAACAATATTTACTTGATATTTACTATAATAGTTAGGTGGATATTTTGTGTATCGATTTGCAAAATATTATATAATAAAGACATATAAAATTTGGGAGTCTTGTGCTCTGATGACTACTATGCAAAAAAGAATGTTGACTAATCCTGAAACGATGGTATAGTTAGGAAAGTCAACTAAAATATTTAGTAGTTTTAGTTGATTTATGGATAGCACAAGGCATGCGTTGCATGTCCGGCTCGTAGGAGTAGGTCAAATTACGAAGGAGAACTCATGCGTAAGGCTAGGGTATCGCTGAGCGGCTTCTTGGTCGTGTTGCTGTTGGCGGGTTTCTCGTCCGCGCTCGCGGCGCAGGGAAAGACGAAGCTGCCGTATGAAGGGGTTACCATTAATTATATCGGCTATGGCGGCCTGTGGACCAAGACGGTCATCGATAGCCTGGCCGAGTTCAAGGCGAAGACGGGGATAGAGGTAAAGGCTCAGCAGCTCGGGAACGACCAGATCAGCCAGAAGATCGCCATCAGTTCGACCGCGCACTCGGGCGATCTCGACGTATTCGCCTTCAGGCCTTTGCAGGAGACGCTCCTCTTCGTCAAGAATGGTTGGCTCGAGCCTCTCGATGGCTACATCGCGAAGTCTCCGGAGTTCGACTACAACGATTTCATGAAGTCGGCTCGGGACGGGAGCACCAACGGCGGAAAGATATTCGGCATTCCGATGATGACCGAGCGCGAGGTGGTCTTCTATAATAAGGAGCTTTTCGCGAAGGCCGGCATCAAGACCATGCCCAAGACAATGGACGAGCTGATGGCCGCCGCGGAGAAGCTCAACGACCCCAAGAAGGGCATTTGCGGCATCGCCATACGAGGCAAGGGCTCCGACGCGGTCACTATGTTCTCGGGCTTTCTCCGTGGCTTCGGCGGCGAGTTCAATGCTAACGGAAAGGCCCTCATAAATACCCCTCAGGCCATCGCCGCCTTCAAGTATTACGGCGACCTACTCAGGCTCTACGGCCCGCCTGGCGTCCTCAATATGGGCTGGGCCGAGACCCAGGCACTCTTCGCGCAGGGGCGCGCCGCCATGCGTATCGACGCCGACAGCCAGTTCGGCTTCTCGATCGACCCCAAGTCCTCGCTCGTCTACGACAAGGTCGGCTATTTCTCCCTCCCCGCCGGCCCCGCGGGGCAGGCTCCATTCAATGTGGCGGCATGGAGCCTCGGCGTAAGCCCCTATTCGCAGAATAAGGAAGCGGCCTGGGAGTTCGTCCGCTGGTGCATGGGCAAAGAGATGGACGCGAGGACGCAGGCTAGCGGCAACCCCAGCACTCGAAGCTCCACCTGGAAGAACCTCGAGGCGAGCAAGGGATTCCCGTCTGAGCTTATTTCGGTCATTAACGAAACGAGCGCCGTTGGCCGTGCGACCGACAGGCCCAGCCTCATCAACGTAGGCGAGTCTCGCACTGTCATAGGCGACGTTATCGTCGCGGGCATTCTCGGCCGGGATGTGAAACCCGTCGCGGATAAGGCGAACGCCGCGTTCCAGACGCTGCTCGACAAGGAGAAATGACGGGCGCGGCCGCGGGAGCATATGGCGCGCCCGCGGCCGCGTTTCCGCCAGCCGCAATCGGCCGCGCACAGAGCGGGCCGTGTCGCAAGAAAGCGGATAAGAGAGGGCCTGCTCGATGTTGAAGTGGATCGATGATCATCTCTCGTACTTCTTTACGTTGCCGACCATTATACTAGTCCTCGCGATGATCGGATTTCCCCTGGCATATACGCTCACCCTGAGTTTTTACGACTGGGGCATGTCGAACATCACGCCGATGCGCTGGATCGGCCTCGAGAACTACCGAAGCCTGCTCTTCGACGAGCGCTTCCTGCTGGCCGTGTCCAGGACTTTCGCCTTCACCGGCCTCGCATTGGTAGTGGAACTAGTCCTCGGCGTCGGGATAGCTCTTTTCCTGAGCAGGGGCTTTGCCGGCAAAAACCTCGTTAAGACGCTCTTCCTCCTGCCGATGGTCGCCACGCCCGTCGCCATCGGCCTCATCTGGACGCTCATCTACGAGCCCACGATAGGCATCGCAAATTTCATTCTCACGAAATTAGGCCTCCAGCCCTTGGTATGGCTCGGCAGCCAGGCGACGGCGCTTCCGTCCCTCGTAGTCATCGACATTTGGCAATGGACGCCGATGATCATGCTCATCACCCTGGCGGGGATAACTGCCCTTCCCGCCGAGCCCTTCGAGTCCGCCAAGGTCGATGGCGCGTCGCCGTGGCAGATTCTATGGAAGATCACGATCAAGCTCCTTCGTCCTACGATATGGGTCGCCGTCCTGCTGCGCCTGATCGACGTGCTAAAGACTTTCGACATCATCTACTCGACCACGCAAGGTGGCCCGGGCTACGCGACGGAGACCATGAACATCCTCTCGTTCCGCTATGCCTTCGAGTATTTTCAGTTCGGCAAGGCTTCGGCGAGCCTGGTCCTGTTCTTTGCCTTCGTCCTGACCATCGCAGGGATATTCATTAGGCTGAAGAACCGATACGAGGTGGAATACTGATGCGTTTCAACGGAAAGACCGCCGAGTCGATCAGGTCGGCGGCGTTCTATGTCGTCCTGATCGCAATACTTTTCTGCGCCATCTTCCCCTTCCTGTGGATGATCCTGGCGTCTCTGAAGAATATGGTCGATCTCCTCAATATGGACAAGCTATTCCGGTTCAAGCCGAACCTTGGCAATTACGCCGATGTCTTCGGCAAGTACCAGTTCTTGCGCCCTCTCCTCAATAGCCTGCTCATCGGCGTCGTATCGACCATCCTGGCCATGCTGTTCGGCCTGCCTGCATCTTACTCGATAGCCCGGGAGAAGAAGACGCTCTACGCTTCGATGATCCTGATTATTAGGATCATCCCCGCGGTCTCTTTCCTGGTGCCATGGTACATAATGTTCACAAAACTAAATCTCGCCGGCACCTATACGCCGCTCTTTCTCTCGCACTGGCTGATCGCGCTGCCTTTGATAATCTGGATAATGATTCCCTACTTTGAATCAATCCCGCGGGAGCTCGAGCAGGCTGCCTGGGTCGACGGCTGTTCTAGGTTCGGGACATTCATGAAAATTATCCTGCCGATATCTTCGCCCGGCATCCTGACCGCGGGGCTCCTGGCCTTTATTTTTTCATGGAATAATTTCATCTTCGCTTTGGTCCTGTGCACCGACAAAACGAAGACTTTGCCGACCGCGATTTTTAATTTCATCTCCTATACGGAAATCAACTGGTCCGGACTCATGGCGGCAGCGGTGATAATTACCGCCCCGATCTTGCTCATCTCGATCTGCCTGCAGAAGTACATCATCACGGGCCTCACAGCCGGGGCAGTGAAGGGCTAGGGGCCGGTCGCGCCCGCCATATAAGGAGATATCCGAATGTCCGAGAAAATACTCATCACGGCGACGAACTATTCGAAGTACTGCGCTCGGGCCAAGAGACTCCTCGAGGAGTCGGGCTACGAACTGATCGAAAACGCCTTTGGCCGGCCTATGACCTTCGACGAGCTCAAGTCGCGGGTCTCGGACGTATGCGGGGTGGTCGTCGGCGTCGATAACTGGAACGAGGAGATATTCAAGCTCGCTCCCAGGCTGAAGGCGATGAGCCGCTTCGGCATCGGGGTGGATAATATCGACCTCGCCGCGGCCAAGGCTAGGGGCATCAAAGTGACAAACGCGCGGGGAATTAACGCCGACTCGGTGGCCGAGTACGTCGTTGCCCTGATTCTGGCCCTCTATCGAGACATTTTGGGACTTGACGCTTCGACCAGGGCGGGTAAATGGGAGCGTTACGTCGGGAATACCATTCGCGGGAAGAAGGTTGGGCTCGTCGGATTCGGTGCAATAGCTCAGTACGTCGCAAAGCTGCTGTCGACATTCGGCGCCAGTTTGGTGGCTTACGACCTGTTCCCCGACGAGGCCGCGGCGAAGCGGCTAGGCGTGGCTTTCGTCGGATTCGAGGAGCTCATCGAGCAGTGCGACATTATCAGCCTCCACGTCCCCTCGACGCCGGAGACCGCGAAGCTCATTGGCGAGGTTCAGCTCAACCATATGAAGAGATCGGCCATCCTAATCAATACCGCGAGAGGAGCCGTGGTGGATCAAGCCGCGCTCTTCGAGGCATTGAGGCGGAAACGGATCGCAGGCGCCGGAATCGACGTATTCGAGAGGGAGCCGACCGACGCAGCCAACCCTCTATTCGCCCTCGATAACGTAGTCGTCATGCCGCATTCGGCCGCCGAGACCTATGAGACCTATGAGGCGGTCAGCATCGCGACCGCCGAGGCGATCATGGATGTCATGGACGGGAAAGAGCCGAGAAACTGGCTCAATAAATAAGGAGAGCAAAGATGGCGTTGAGCAAGATCGAAGGAATAGTCCCGGTGATGCTGACTCCCTTCACCGAGAAGGGAGACGTCGACTATCCCGGTTTGGAAAGGCTTATAGAATGGTATCTGGAAAATGGCTCAGACGCGCTATTCGCCGTATGCCAGTCGAGCGAGATGCTCTATCTGTCGCTCGAGGAGAGGCTGGCGATCGGCAGTTTCGTCGTTAAGCGCGTCGCGGGCAGAGTGCCCGTCGTTGTCTCGGGGCATGTGAGCGACGACCCGTACAGCCAGCTCGAGGAGCTCAAGGTCGCGGCGGATACGGGCGCCGACGGCATTGTTCTCGTTACGAACCACCTCGATCCCAAGAATAAAGGGTTCGAGGTGTTCAAGGGAAACCTGACCTGGCTATTGGAGCGACTGCCGAAGGACATCCCCCTCGGCCTCTACGAGTGCCCGGTGCCCTACCGCCGTCTCCTCTCGGACGAAGAGATCAAGCTCGTCGCCGATTCCGGGCGTTTCCGTTTCCTTAAGGACGTCTCCTGCGACCTCTCGACCATTAAGCGGCGTGTCGCGCTGACCTCGGGCACGCCCTTCGCGGTCTTGAACGCCAACGCCGCGATAGCCTGGGACGCGATGAAGGCAGGTTCCCGAGGCTTCAACGGCGTTAACACTAATTTCCATCCGGATCTCTATAAATGGCTCTACGGCAAGTGGCGGAAGTATCCCGAGCTCGCCGCCGAGCTCGCTAGCTTTCTCGTGCTCTCCGCTCTTTCCGAGTCCTTCGGCTATCCCGTGCTGGCCAAGATGTACCATCAGCGCATCGGGACCTTCTCTTCGATCAAGTCCCGGGTCATCACCTTCGATGTACGAGAGAAGTTCTGGGCCCTCGACGCCATCCTCGACAAGGTCGCCGAGGGGACCGAGGCGATGCGCCAGAAGATCGCCGGCAAGGACTGACCATGGACGGCAAAGCGGCAGGAAGAATAGCGCCAGTCGCATGGGTCACGGGGGGCGGGTCGGGCATCGGCCTGGCTTCGGCGAAGGCTATCGGCGAGCTCGGCTACGCCATCGCCATTACAGGGCGCCGGAAGGACCAGCTGGATCGCGCTACGGCGGAATTGGCCAAGAGTGACATCGATGCGCAGTCCTTCGCCGCCGACGTGTCCGACCCGGCTCAAGTCAAAAGTACCGCCGAGCGCATCGCGCTAGCGTTGGGACCTGTGGCGCTTCTCGTATGCTCGGCGGGGACCAATGTAAGCAATAGGTGGTGGTCCGACCTCGAGCCTTCGGGCTTCGATTCCGTGATCAAGACGAACCTCGGCTCCGTCGTGAGCGCGATCGTGGCGGTTTTGCCGGCCATGCGCGCGGCCGGGAGCGGGCAAGTCGTCGTCATTTCCTCCTGGGCGGGCTGGCGGCATTCACAGGGCGCAGGCGCGGCGTATTCGGCGTCGAAGACGGCTCTCGGCGCCGTCGTCGAGACGCTCAACTCCCAGGAAGGGCGTAATGGCATCAGGGCTTGTCATGTATGCCCAGGCGAGGTCGATACCCCCATACTGAAGACGCGGCCCGTGCCGCCTCCGCAATCCGCGCTCGACAGGATGCTGCGACCCGAGGATGTCGGCCGCGCCGTCGCCTTTGTCGCCGGCTCGCCTCCTTCAGTCTGCATAAACGAACTGGTAATTTCTCCAACGTGGAATCGCTCATATATCGGGCTCGAAGAAACCAATCCTTGAAGGGTAGATCTCAATGAAGCACTACTGCGTACTCGGCAGCGTCAATATGGACATGGTGACCAGAGTGGGTAGCTTCCCTAAGCCAGGCCAGACGGTCGAGGGCATATCCTTCACTACCTTCCCCGGGGGGAAGGGCGCCAATCAGGCCGTCGCCCTTAGCCGGCTCGGCGCCGATGTCCTTATGGCGGGGCGCATCGGTGACGATCTCTTTGGGACTCAGTACAAGCGGGTCTTCGCCGAATCAGGCGTCGACTCCGGTGCCCTGGAAGTCATGAGCGGAATCGCCACGGGAACCGCGAGCATTGAGGTCAGCAACATGGGGGAGAACCACATAGTTGTCGTCGCCGGCGCCAACGGCCTGGTCGATACGGTCTTCGTCGAGAAAAACCGGGCAGTGATCGAGTCATCGGATTTCCTGCTCCTTCAGCTCGAGGTTCCGCTAGAGTCGGTCGTCCTTGCGGCTCGGATATCGAGGGCTGCGGGGCGGATCGTGGTTCTTGATCCCGCCCCTGCGAAACATCTCCCCAACGATCTGCTCGCCCTTGCCTCGGTGATCACGCCAAATGAGACCGAGGCCGCGATGCTCACCGGTGAAGACACGAGCGCAGATGCGGGTATCCGCAGGGCCGGGGAAAAGCTGCTGGATTCGGGAGTCAGTACGGTGATCATTAAGGCCGGCGTGCGCGGGGCGTATTTGGTGGCGCGGGGATGCTTCGAGCGAGTGCCGGGCTTCACCGTGAAGTCCGTCGATACCACGGCCGCGGGGGATTCATTCAATGCGGGCCTGGCCGTCGCCCTCGGCGAGGGGCGAGGGATGATTGAGTCGATACGCTTCGCCAACGCCGTGGCGGCGATCTCAACGACCCGCAACGGCGCCCAGGCGGCCATGCCCGTCCGCGCCGAAGTGGACGCCTTCTTGGCTTGCCACCCCCGCTGACCGGGACGCGTCCCTGTCAACTGCGTGGCGTGGCGCTAGTCGCTCTTCACGAAATACTGCAGGAGCTGGACGATAAAGTAGATCTTCTTGTAGGTGTCGACGAGCCAGTCCTTGAGGGGGCGCTGGCTCTGGTTCTCGACGTCCTTCCAATTGATGAGTATCTCGTGGTGGGGCTTGGAGAGGTCGTCGATGAGGCTTTTCAGCTGGCGGCCGATTCCGATGAGGTTGACCGCGGCGCGGCTGATCATCGCCGTGGCCTTATCATTGGTCTCCTTGAGGATCCCGCGGAGGTACTTTACCGCGTCCTTGTCGCGGTCGGCCTTGGCCAGTGCGGACCTCATGCGCGTGCCAATGTCGCCGTCGTCGGCCAGGGTATCGTCGAACTCGAGTATGCGCTCCGCGATGTCCATCACCGAGTGGTAGCAGTCTGAGAGCTGCTGCGACTGGAGGTTGGCAGTCCACTGGCCCCGGATGATGAGCAGGTCCACGAGTTCGCGGATGTCCTTCTTGAAGTAGTCCATCAGGTAGGCCTTGAGGTAGTTCATGGCCTGGGCCTGGGTATATCCGCCGAGCATTTTCTTGGCGAACACGACGTTGGCCTTCTCGGTGTAGTGCTTCATCCGCAGGACCACTGTCGTGCCGAATATCTGGTTCGCGATCTCGTCGATCTTGGAGTTGCGCCGCTCCTGGATGATGCGCTGCATCACGGTCTCGAGCTGGGTCTTGAGCTTCTGGAGGAAGGGCTCGACGATCCGCTCGTTGGGAACGCGGGGCTTGCCCTGCCAGTAGGGGTCTTCCTTGAGGTGCCGGACGATCTGGTCGAGGACGAGGCTCTTGCGGAGCTCCGAGGCGGCGCCGATGAATTTCTTCCAGGCTTCGATCGGGACCACGTCGATCTTCTTGTAGTCCTTGAGGGCGCCGAATAGGCGGTCCCAGTCGGTCTCGAGGTTGAGGGCCGCGAAGACCTCGAGGAAGTCCTGCAGGTCGTCGGCCACGTACTCGCCGTTGATCGAGTCGAACTTGGGCTTGTACGAGAAGTTGCGCTCCGGCAGGCCCGAGTCGAATTTCTTGAGAAGGAAGTAGTAGTCGAAGTTGATGAAGTTGACGAAGGCGAGGAGGGTGTTGTAGGCGTCGTCGATGCGCTTGCTCATCTCGCCGTCGAAGACGACGAAGAAGGCGGTCATGTCGCGCTTGGTCTCCTCCTGCACCTGGCCGAGGGAGAGGGTCTTGGCCCGCTCGACTATGTAAGCCTCGGTGAGCCGCTCGGAGAGGGCGCGCTGGTCTTCGACGAGGTAGCTCTCGATGACGAAGGAGCGGAGCGCGCCCGAGGACGCGGCGTTGCCGAGGAGAACCTGGGCGGGGGCCGTGACCTTGTAGATCTCGAAGAAGAACTTGGCTAGGCCGGGGAGGGCTTCCTGCCCCTTGGGCTTGTAGAATTTGTATCGCGAGCGCGAGAGGTCCTTGGCCACGCCGCGAAGGAGCTTTTTCTTCTCGATCTCCGGATCGCCCATGCCCGCGAAGATCGAGAGGACCTTCTGCAGTAAACCCGCGGGCTTATCCGGGACCTTGCTTGCCATAGCTCACACTCTATAGACAGGCGGGTCGGCGGTCAACTCGTCCCGGACCCCGCGGGTGCGGAGAACGAGAGCTCTCCGGCCGCGTAGGCTCGGGGCTTGCCCTCGCCCGACGCCTGGATCAGGAGCGATCCGGCCTCGTCGAGCCCCAGGATCGTCCCCTTGATACGGTCTTCCGGCCCGGGCGACGGCGATCGGGCCGAGGCCCCGGGGGAGAATGACGCCTCCTCGCCCCGCATCCAAAGGCGGGACTCCGCGGCCCGGCGCCAGTCGGGATCGGAGAGGCTGGGGATCAGGAATTCCAGGAACAGCTCGAGGATGGACCATCGGCTGACTTCGCGGCCAAGCTCCAGGGCCAGGCTCGTCGCCTTGGATTCGAGCCCGGGGGGGAAGGAGGCTTGGTTGCAGTTGAGGCCGATGCCGGCGAACACGCCCTTGGGACCCGCCTCGCATAGGATGCCGGCGGCCTTGCGCCGCCCTATCATGAGGTCGTTGGGCCATTTGATCGATGGGGCGGCCGAGTAGCGGGCTCCCAGGCGTCTCGCGTAGAGGGCTACGGCGGCGTGGAGGGCGAGGCCTATCCTGACGGGCAGGCCCGGCAGGAGGGCCGTTCCCGGGTCGAGGAAGATCGTGAAGAGCAGGTTCTTGCCCGCCTGCGACTCCCAGGCCCGACCGGGGAAGCGTCCCCTGCCGGACCCTTGCTCCTCGGCCGCGACGAGGCTTCCCGGGGCGTAGCCCTTCTCTGCGAGGCGCCTGGCCTCGTCCTGGGTCGACTCGGCCTTCGCGATGAGGAAGCTGCAGGCCCCGGGGAATGGGTTCCGGATCTCGATGGGTTCCATCCGGTATCGATTCTAGTCCGAAGCCGTCCCGGCTTCAAATGCCGACGCGGGCGCATTGTTTCTACCCGAGCGGCAATGCTATACTCCGCCGAACCTTGGACGAAAGCGAAGGAAAAAAAACATGTGCGGAATAGTCGGCTACGCCGGCCCCAGGAGGGCCGCTCCCATTCTCCTCGACGGCCTGAAGCGCCTCGAGTACCGCGGCTACGATTCGGCGGGCATCGCCATCGGGCAACCCGACGGCCTCGCCTCGGTGCGCCGGGTAGGCAAGATCCAGGTCCTGAAGGATGCCGTGCCCAAGGACATGGCCGGCGCCTGGGGCATCGGGCACACGCGTTGGGCGACTCATGGCGGCGTCACCGAGGCCAACACCCATCCGCATTGCGACGCCTCGGGCAAGATCGCCGTCGTGCACAACGGCATCATCGAGAACTACCGCGCCCTCCGGGAGATGCTCGTCAAGGAAGGCGTCGCCTTCAAGAGCGAGACCGACACCGAGGTCATCCCCAACCTCGTGGCCAAGTATTACAACGGCGACCTCGAGGCTGCGGTCAAGGCCGCCCTGGCCCACCTCGAGGGCACCTACGGCATCGCCGTCATCCATGCCGACGAACCGGGGCGCATCGTGGGCGCGCGCAACGGCAGCCCGCTTTGCGTCGGCGTCGGCGACGGCGAGATGCTCCTGGGCTCGGACGTGATGGCCTTCATCTCGAGCACCTCCCGCGTCGTGTACCTCAACGACGGCGAGGTGGTCGCCCTCACGCCCTCGGGCTTCAAGATCACCGACCGCTCCGACCGGAGCGTCGACCGCGAGGCCGACGCCGTCACCTGGGAGCTCGGCGCCATCGAGAAGGACGGCTACCCCTGCTTCATGGAGAAGGAGATCTTCGAGCAGCCCGACTCGATCGGCCGCGCCCTGGGCGGCCGCCTCGACCAGGAGAACGCCACGGCGAAGCTCGGCGGCCTCAACCTCGACCGCCGCTATCAGCGCGCGGTGAGCCGCGTCAACGTCATCGCGGCCGGCACGAGCTGGCACGCCAGCCTCGTGGGGACCCAGCTCCTCGAGTCCGTCGCGCGCATACCGGCCCAGGCCGAGCTGGCGAGCGAGGTGCGCTACCGCAACCCCGTCGTCGAGTCGGGCAGCCTCTGGTTCGCCGTGTCGCAGTCGGGCGAGACCGCCGACACCCTGTACGCGATGCGCGAGATCCAGCGCAAGGGCGCCAACGTCCTCGGCATCTGCAACGTCGTCGGCTCCACCATCGCCCGCGAGTCGGACGGCGGCGTCTACGTCCACTCGGGGCCGGAGATCGCGGTGGCCTCGACCAAGGCCTTCACGAGCCAGCTCGCGGCCTTCTACCTTTTCACCCTCCACATGGCCAGGATGCGCGACATGTCCAGGGCCGAGGGCGAGCGCTTCCTCGCGGCCCTCGCCGGCGTTCCCGACAAGGTCAGACTCGCCCTCGCCGCGCGCGACCGCATTCAGGCCATCGCCAAGAAGTACTCGCGCTGCCGCGACTTCCTCTTCCTCGGCCGGGGTCTCCTCTATCCCATCGCGCTCGAGGGGGCCCTCAAGCTCAAGGAGATCTCCTATATCCACGCGGAGGGCTACGCCGCCGGCGAGATCAAGCACGGCCCCATCGCCCTCGTCTGCCCCGAGGTGCCCTCGGTCTTCCTCGTGGCCGACGACCCCCTGCGCGAGAAAGTCATCTCCAACATCAAGGAGGTGAAGGCTCGGGGCGGCCCGGTTATCGCGGTCGGGGTCGAGGGCGACGCCGAGCTCGAGGCCATCGTCGACGACTTCATACCCGTGCCCAAGATGGACTGCCGCTTCTATCCCTTCACGATGGTCGTGCCCCTTCAGCTCTTCGCCTACTTCTGCGCCCTGGAGCTCGGAAGGGACGTCGACCAGCCCCGCAACCTGGCCAAGTCCGTGACGGTGGAGTAAGGCCGCCCGATGCCCGCCGACCGGAAGCGCCGCGCCCTCGCCGCCCTGATCGTCCTGGGCCTCGTCGGCGCCGCGGTTCCGGCCGCCCTCGCGGCCCAGGGCCGCAACGCAGGGGCCGCCGCTACTGAGCAACGGCGCTCCCTGCTCGTCCGAGGCGCCGATGCGGTCCGGGGACTGCCCTTCTTTTCGCCTAACGCGATCGCCGCACTCTCCGGATCCTACGCCCTGTCGGCCGCGGCGCCGGCCCGCGCCCTCGTCGGCGTCTGGTACACCCGCGAGCCCCTCGTGCTCGGCGCCGCGTGGAAGCGGGCCGATATCGGCGGCGTCTCGGGCTATGCCCTGGCCCGCGGCTCGGGGTCGGCCCTGCTCGTCAGGAACGCGCGCTACGCCCTGTTCTTCGAGCCGCCTTCGGGGACAGGTTCCGACGATCCCGCGCTCCGGGCCTTCATCAAGGCCTTCGACCGGAAATTCCTAGCCTTCTTCGACAATGCCGCCACGGATGCCGAGCTTTCCTTCCCCGCCTACGTGGATTACTGACGAGACGGCCTGGACGCGGCCTATTTCAGGATCTTGAAGTTGTCCGAGTTCCGGGTGCTGGCCTTGGAGGTCGCATCGATGGCGTCTGCAGGGTAGCCCACGAGGAGCAGCATCTGCGGCTCCATGGCCGTCGGCACGCCGAGCTTCTTCTTGATCGCCGCCGCGCCATCGCCCTTCAGCGCGTCGATCGGGCCGAGGACTATGTGCGTCCCGAGGCCGAGGGACTGGGCCGCGAGGGCCATGGCTTCGCAGGCGATGGCGCAGTCGGTGGCCGTCCAACGCCATTCCTTCAGGCCGGAAATCACGATCGCAGCTCGAGCGTTATTCAAGGGGTCGCGCGCTCCCTGCCCTCCCGCCGCCCCGCCAACCGGCGGCTGGCCCTGAGGCGCCGTCCCCGCCTTGCCGCTCGAGGAAGAATTCTCCGGCGGCGCGGGGGGCTGATCTCCCTGACCCGCCTGATCGCCGCCAGGCCCGCCCTTGGGGGCTTGGCCGCCGCCCGGTCCCTGCGCGCCGCCGGGACCGCCGGTGCCGGTCCCGGCCGACTTGGCGGCCGCCCGCAGCTCGTCGAGGGCCTTCGCTCCGATGACCGCCGAGAAGTACCAGGGCTGCTTGTTCATCGCGCTCGGGGCGTTGGCCCCGGCGGCGATTATCTGCTTGATCTGCGCCTCGCTCACCGCCCTGGACGAATCGAAGGCCTTGGCGGTCTTTGCCGTGGAAAGGAGCTTCAGCGTATCGTTGCCGACCGCGTCCTGCGCGAAGGCCGCGAAGCCCGCGACGCAGGCGGCGACGCAAAGGACCGCGCGGCGAACCGCTCCAGTGTGCATTTTTCCCATCTTGTTCTCCTTGTACCTTGATGATACTTCCGTCGCGCGCGCGCGAAGGGGGAGAAACCATGTGGTTACCGTGGAGGCCCCTCAGGCACCGGCGCGAAGAGCCGAGGCTTCGGTCCCTTCTATAGTATGTGGTTCAGGAATCGTTGGGTCCGCTCTTCGGCGGGGTGGGCGAAGAGCTCGTCGGGAGGGGCGGATTCGACGACGAGGCCATCGTCCATAAACACGACCCTGTCGGCCGCCGCCCTCGCGAAGCCCATCTCGTGGGACACCACCATCATGGTCATGCCCTCCTTGGCCAGGTCGAGCATGACGTCGAGGACTTCCTTGATCATCTCGGGATCGAGGGCGCTGGTCGGCTCGTCGAAGAGCATGATCTTGGGCTTCATCGCGAGAGCCCGCGCGATGGCGACGCGCTGCTGCTGGCCGCCCGAGAGCTGGTCTGGATAGGAACCCGCCTTGTCCGCGAGACCCACGCGGGCCAGCAGCGCCTTCGTCCGCTCGGCCACCTCGGCCTTGCCTTCCTTGAGGACGAGTCCGGGCGAGAGGGCGATGTTCTGGGCGGCGGTGAGGTGGGGAAAGAGGTTGAAGCCCTGGAAGACCATCCCCACTTCCTCCCGTATCTTGCGGATATTGGCGTTTCTACTGGTTACGCAGTCGTCTTCGACCCAGATCTCGCCTTCGTCGAGGCACTCGAGCCTGTTCACGCAGCGGAGCAGGGTGCTTTTGCCCGAACCCGAAGGGCCGATGACGAGGACAACCTCGCCTCTGGATACCTCGAGATCGACGCCTCTGAGGGCCTGTACGGAGCCGAAGCTCTTCCTGGCGCCGCGTATCCTGATGCTGGGCACAGTCGTCATAGAATTTTGAATATATCATATGTTGATGCTTGCATAAATAGTCAGGGACGTCGTATAAAGATCGAATCATCCCGGAAGCCCATATTGCGTCCGCCTTCAATCGATCTCGAGACGAATATGCCGGCACGTTTTTCTTGTGGACCTGAAATACGCCATGTATACTGGCGGAATATCGGGCGATGAATCTCAAGGAGGTTTTCATGAGAGCATTCCTCTACGGTCTTCTCGTAGCCTGTCTCGTCCTAGTCGGCTGCGCCGGCGGCGGCTCCAAGGGCGACACGATCAAGATCGGCTGGTTCGGACCCCAGACCGGCGATAGCGCCCTGTGGGGCCAGGCCGAGCTCAATACCGTGAAGATGATGGCCGACGACTACAACGCCGCCGGCGGCATAAAGGTCGGCAGCAAGACCTACAAGGTCGAGATCGTCGGCTACGACGATAAGGGCGATTCCACCGAGGCCGTCAACGTCGCGAAGCGCCTGACCAGCCAGGACAAGGTCGTGGCCGTCGTCGGCGCCCAGGGCTCCGGCGAGGCCATTCCCGTCGCCCCCATCTTCAACGAGGCCAAGGTGCCCCTGGTCGCCAGTACCGCGACGAACCCCAAGGTGACTGTCACCGAGTCGGGCTCGGTCAATCCCTATATGTTCCGCGCCTGCTTCATCGATCCCTACCAGGGCAAGGTAGCGGCCTACTTCGCCTACCAGAAGCTGGCCAAGCGCAATGCGGCCATCTTCATGACTATCGACGATCCCTATTCCACCGGCCTCGCGCAGTACTTCAAGGAGAACTTCGAGAAGCTCGGCGGCAAGGTCGTCGCGCAGGAGAGCTACACCTCCGGCGAGAAGGATTTCCGCGCGCCCCTCACCAAGATCAAGGCCGCGAAGCCCGATGTCATCTTCGTCCCCGCCTACTATAACGACGTCGGCCCCGCGGCCGCGCAGGCTCGCCAGCTGGGCATCAACCAGCTCCTCCTCGGCGGCGACGGCTGGCCGTCGGAAAACCTGATTACCCTCGCCGGCGGCCCCGGCGCGGCCCTCGAGGGCTGCCTCTTCGTCAACCACCTCGACATGCTCGGCGACACGGCCAAGCCGATGCGCGACGAGTACAAGGCCAAGTACGACAAGAACGCGGAGCTCAACTCCTACATGGTGCATGACGCCCTCCTCATGGTCGTCGACGCGATGCAGCGCGCCAAGTCCATCAAGAGCGAGGATATCCAGAAGGCCCTCTCGACCTGCGATATCCAGGGCATCACCGGGCACATCAAGATCGGCCCGAACCACGACCCCGTCGGGAAGACCGCGTGGCTCATCAAGGTCTCCGGCCCGGACATGAAGCTCCAGGAGAGCTTCGCCGCCGAAGACTGAAGGGTCCCGCGCGTATTCTGGAGAATGCCGCGGGGGCGGCTTCGGTCCCGGAAGGGGCCGGGGCCGCCCCCGCGGCGGGCTCCTCCCATCTAGGCCAGGCAAGGAGCGCTACGGATGGCCCAGTTCCTCCAGCAGCTCGTGAACGGGATATCGATCGGGTCGATCTACGCCCTCATGGCGGTCGGTTACTCCCTCGTCTACTCGATCATGAACTTCTCCAACTTCGCCCATGGCTCCGTCATCATGCTCGGGGCCTATTTCGGCTATTTCTGCCTGACCCTCCTGGGCCTGCCCTTCGGCCTCGCCTTCTTCCTCGCCGCCTGCGGCACGGCCCTCGTGGCCGTCGTCATCGAGCGCCTGGCCTATAAGCCCCTGCGGGACCGCAAGGCGCCCTTCCTCTACTTCATCATCACCGCCATGGGCATGTCGATCTTCATCGACAACGGCGTGATCGCCACCATCGGCCCGACGCCCAAGATCTTCCCCCTCGCGCGGCTGCCCGAGTTCATCCGCGGCGGGACTATCAAGTTGGGCGTGGTCGAGGTCGGCCGCGTCGACGTGGCGATGTTCGTCATCACCGTCATCTGCCTGGTCGCGCTCATTTTCTTCATCGACTACACGCGCGTGGGCAAGGCCATCCAGGCCACGGCCTACAACATGAAGGCCTCGGCCCTCATGGGCATCAACACCAGCTTCATCATCATCCTCGTGTTCGCTATCGGCGGGGCCCTCGCCGGGGTCGCCGGCGTGCTCTACGGGATCAAGTACCAAGTCTACCCGCAGATGAGCGGGATCACGATGAAGTCCTTCATCGCCGCCGTGTTCGGCGGGCTCGGCAGCCTGCCCGGGGCCCTCCTCGGCTCCCTTCTCCTCGCCCTCATCGAGACCTTCGTCTCGGGCTACCTCTCGACCCAGCTCCGCGACATCTTCTCCTTCCTCATCCTCATAGCCATGCTCGTCATCCGGCCCTCGGGCATCATGGGCAAGTCCATGGAAGACAAGGCCTAGGGGGAGCGCGTGGAGTATATCCAAGGGATAATCATCCTCATTGGCATCAACCTCATAGCCGTCCTCGGCCTGTCCATCCTCACTGGCTTCACGGGTCTCTTCTCCTTCGGCCACGGCGGTTTCATGGCCATCGGCGCCTATGTCTGCGCGATCTTCGTGGCCCGGCTGCACCAACCCTTCGCCCTGGCCATCCTGGCCGGCGCCCTCTCCGCGGGCCTCGTGTCGGTCGTCATCGGGCGGCTCACCCTCAAGCTCAAGGGCGACTATTTCTGCATCGCCACGATGGGCTTCGGCGAGGCGGTGCGGATAATCCTGAACAACGTCAACTACGTCGGCGGCGCGCGCGGCTGGGAAAGTCTACCCAAGCTCACGACCGTCTGGCTAACCCTGGCCCTCGACCTCGTCTTCGTCGTCGTGACCTGGAACATCATCAATTCCCGGCAGGGCCGCAACATGGTCGCCGCCCGGGAAGAGGAGCTCGCGGCGCAGATGGCCGGCATCGACGTGTTCAAGTCCAAGATGATCGCCCTCGTCATCAGCGCGGTCTTCGCGGGAGTCGCCGGCGCCCTGATGGCCCAGTACATGCAGTTCCTCAGGCCCACCATGTTCAACATGACCAAATCGACCGACCTCACCATCATGGTCATCTTCGGCGGCCTCGGCTCGATCTCCGGGAGCATCCTGGGAACTATCCTCCTGGTCTCCCTGCCCGAGCTCTTCCGCGACTTCGCCCAGTGGCGCCTGGTCTTCTACGGCCTCGCGGTCATTGTCATCATGGTCGGTCGGCCCCAGGGCCTCATGGGAGGCCTCGAGCTGACACCTTCCGGCATAAGGCGCGCCGTCGCCGCGCGAAGCGCCAGGCGCGAGCTCGCCGCCGCCGACAAGGCGGAGGCCGCCGAATGAGCGGCGCCGATCCCCGGCCCGGCGCCGCCCAGGCGGTCCCCGTGCTCGAGCTGCGAGGGCTCACCAAGCGCTTTGGCGGCCTCGCGGCGGTGAACGACGTATCCTTCGCGATCCGCGAGGGCGGGATCTCGGGCCTCATCGGGCCCAACGGCGCCGGCAAGACGACGATATTCAACCTCATCACGGGCGTCTACAAGGTGAGCGCAGGCAGCATCCTCTTCAAGGGCTCGCCCATCACCGACCTGGAGCCCTATCGGATCGCCGACCTCGGCGTGACCCGCACCTTCCAGAACATCCGCCTCTTCAAGAACCTCTCGGCCCGGGACAATGTCCTGACCGCCTGCCACATGAGCGCGCGCTACGGCCTCGCCGAGGCGATCCTTCGCCTCCCGCGCTACCGCCGCGAGGAGAAGGCCCTCGCCGTAAAGGCCGACGGCCTCCTCGAGATCATGGGACTGGCCGACCGCGCGGACCTGACCGCGAACAACCTGCCATACGGGCTGCAGCGCCGCCTCGAGATCACGAGGGCCCTGGCCCTCGACCCTACGCTGCTGCTCCTCGACGAGCCGGCGGCGGGCATGAACCCCGACGAGACCGAGCAGCTCATGCTCCTCATCTCGGACATAAGGAAGCGCTTCGGGCTCTCAGTCCTCGTCATAGAGCACCATATGGACCTCATCATGGGCGTCTGCGAGCACATACACGTGCTGAACTTCGGCTGTAGCCTAGCCGACGGCGACCCCGCCGTCGTGGCGGGCGATCCCAAAGTCGTCGAAGCCTATTTGGGGCAGGAGGACGAGCGATGAGCCTCCTCGGCATACGGGACCTCCACGTTTCCTACGGCGGCATCCGCGCGCTCAAGGGCGTATCCCTCGACGTCGAGCCCGGCGAGATCGTCACGATCATCGGCGCGAACGGCGCGGGCAAGTCGACTCTGCTCAACACCGTTTCGGGCTTCCTCAAGCCGACGGGCGGCTACGTGGAATTCAAGGGCCAGCGGGTCGGCCGCTCGCCGGCCAAGATCGTGAAGGCGGGCGTTTGCCACGTGCCCGAAGGAAGGCTGGTCTTCGCCAACCTCAGCGTCCAGGACAACCTTAGCTTGGGCGCCTACCTGCGGAGCGATCGGAGGAAGATGGCCGTCGACCTCGATCGCGTCTATGCGCTCTTCCCCAGGCTCAAGGAGCGGATGCGCCAACAGGCGGGAACCCTCTCGGGCGGGGAACAACAGATGCTCGCGATGGGCCGGGCCCTGATGACCGACGGCGAACTCGTCCTGATGGACGAGCCGTCGCTCGGTCTCGCACCCCTCCTCGTCAAGACGGTGTTCGACATCATCCTCGAGTTCCGCGACCTGGGAAAGACGATACTCCTCGTCGAGCAGAATGCCTTCAAGGCCCTGGCTATTGCCGACCGCGCCTACGTACTCGAACAGGGCAAGGTCGTTAAGGAAGGCAAGGCTTCCGAAGTCGCCCAGGATCCGGCTGTCCGCGCCGCCTACCTTGGTTCCAAGTCTAGCGACGGTAAGTCCGACTGAAGTTCCTCGAAGCTTGTTGGGCTTCGGGGAACTATCCAGCAGTCTGCGAGATCCTCCACAAAACCGCAAAATATCAGCAACTTACACATTCTTTTCAATGTCTATTGATTAGTTGCGGATAATTTATTATGTTCATCTGGTCAATGACCAAAAACGATTGTGGTCATTGACCAGGATAGAAGGAGGAATGGACATGCAGCGTACGCTTATCCGCGATCAAGCCAATGCCTTGTTCACCAAGATCTCCTTCGCCAAGACCTCGGTCTCCGATATCGCCAAGGCTTGCGGGCTGGGCAAGGGCACGATCTACCTCTATTTCAAGAGCAAGGACGAGATCGTCCTCGCGATCATCGAGGATCGGATCGCGAGGATCGTGGAGTCCGACTCGGGCTATTTCGACGATCCGACCGTCTCTCCCCGCGAGAAGGTCATGCGCTTCTTCGAAGAGGCGGTCGACGAGACCTTCGCGCTGAAGGACCTCATCTTCGGGTCCTTCGAGAACGTCCACGGAAGCATGTTGAAGGACATTTTCTTCAAGTACGGCCGCTATTACGAATGGTGCCTCGAGCGCCTGGTCCAGGTGCTCCGCACGCACGAGCCCATGTCCGCGCAGCCCATCGAGAAGCTCCGCGAGGAGCTCAAGCTCATCCTCGAGCTGGTTATCGGGCGCATCGTGCTTTTCCTCGTGGCTCGGGATTGGAACGATAAAGAGGGCCTAAAGGCCATCGTGGGTCCCCTTTCCCTGAGACTCTACGATTCGATGGCCGCGGGATTTAATTGAGCGGCTATTAGCGTGAAACGACCCGCCCTAGGCGGATTGCGCATATTCTCTTCGGGAGGTTTCTATGAAACGACAGATCATCGCAGGGCTCTGCATCGCCATGGCCGCGGGGGCTTTCGCCGACGCCAAGGGTGACGAGATCGCCAAGGCCTACTACGGCCTGTCCAAGGCCAGCGACACCAAGGCCGAGGCCACCATGACTATCCTCGACAAGTCCGGAGCCAAGAAGGTCCGCAAGCTCGAGATCAACTACCGCGAGGGACCTGAGGGCAAGGACGCCTACCTCGTCTTCTCCGCCCCCGCCGACGTGGCCGGGACCAAATTCCTGACCATCTCCCACAAGGGCGCCGACACCGAGCAGAGGCTCTACCTTCCCGCCCTCAAGAAGACCCGCAAGATATCCTCGTCGGGCAAGGACGGGGCTTTCGTGAACTCCGACTTCTACTTCTACGACCTCGAGGACCGGCACTTCGAGGACAACGCCTACTCCTTCATCGCCGGCGACGTGACCATCGCCGACAGGGCCTTCGACGGCATGAAGTTCGACAAGGTCGAGATGAAGCCCATCGACGCGAGCGCCCCCTACGTCAAGATCGTCGCCTACGCCAACCAGGCCGACCACTTCATCTACAAGCTCGAGTGCTACGACAAGAAGGATGGCGCCCTCCTCAAGACCATCCTCTTCGTCAAGGTCGAGAACCTGAAGGGCCATCTCATTCCCACGCAGACCCTCGTCAGCAACAACAAGGCCGGGACCAAGACCCTCCTCGCTATGGACAGCGTCCAGGTGGACACGGGTATCCCGGCCTCGCTCTTCTCCGAGAAGAACCTCGAGAAATAGCTCGAAAAGGAAGACGATATGAAACTCGCGAATAAAGCGCTGCTCGCCGCCGCGCTGGGCCTCGCCATCGCCGGCCCCGCGCTCGCCCAGGACGATTCCTCCGCCCTCTTCTCAGACTCAGCCTCCGACGCGACCGCCGCGGCCCCCGCCGCCGCGTCGGCCGCCCCCGCGGAGACGGGCTTTACCCTAGGCCTGGCCGGCGATCACGAATTCGGGTACCGCATGCCGGTCAGCAACGCCGACGATATCCGCTACGCCGGCGAGATGAAGACACCCTATTTCTCGAACGAGTTCGACCTCTCCGTGCAGGACAAGGACGTGAAGCTCGTCTCCAACTGGAAGGTGAAGGCCGATCCCCTCGCCTCGGATTCGTCGAGCCTCGACGGCTCCTGGTCCGACCTCGTCAAGGCCCGCGCCCTCGAGAACTACGTTAGCTGGAGCCCCTCGGGCTTCAAGTTCACGACGGGCTACCAGCTCTTCTCATGGGGCGTCGCCGACAAGAAGAACCCGACGGACAATCTCAATCCCCGCGACTATACGGTCGGCGTGAACGCGGACAAGATCCCCGTCCTCGCGGCCGACGCGATCTGGTACCCGAGCGACTCGGTATCCGTCGAGGGCGTGTTCCTGCCGACGGCGCAGGAGTCGGAATACCCGGTGGATTTCAAGGCCATGGTGGATGGGAGCGCGAAGCTCCTCACCTCCACGATCTCGTCAAACCTCGTCGCGGCATATGGTGCGTACGGCTATACCGGATTCTCCTATGGGGCGACGGATACCGGGGCCATGGCCTTCTCGCCGAAGAACTCGATCGCCGGCGGCAAGCTGAGCTTCCGTTCCTCCTCCATCGATTGCTCGGTTAGCTACCTTTACGACATCGATCCCTTGTATACGCCCGTCGTCGAGATGTCCAAGAACGCTCTGGGCCTCCCGACCGGCGTATCTATATCCCTCGAACGCGAGCGCATCCATCGTTTTGGCCTCGATGCGAAGACCACGGCCGGCAAGTTCGGACTCTGGGCCGAGGCCGCCTACAGCCTCACCCAGAACTCGGGCGACTCGGACGATTACGCCTACCGCCGCTCGAAGCTCGATTACGTGCTCGGCACGGACCTCAACTTCGGCCCGAACGACCTGGGCTACGCCAACATCCAGTACTTCGGCGCCTGGATTCCCGGCTACGATGACGGCTTCTACGAGGACGTCCTCGCCGGCAAGATCACCGATCCCGAAGTCGTCTATCAGCGCGCGCTCGTCGAGGCCCTAGGCCTCGACACCGAGGGCCTTCTCCAGGGAGCGACGGTCAACGTCAAGTACGAGATCGCCGACGCGACCTTCACGCCCCAGCTGACCGCGGTCCTCGCCGTGCCCTTCCAGTACGACGAGAAGAACGCGTCGAATCAGGATGTCAGGCGCTATTGCAGCTGCGCCCTCAATCCCGAGATCGACGTGAAGCCCGTGGACTCCTTCCATATCTACCTCGGGGCCAACCTGGCCTACGCCTGGGAGAAGATCGGCGACGGCGACGTCCGGCTCAACGACTCGACCGACAAGATCGGCTCCTACACTCCCTCGAACAACGTCTACCTCAAAATCCTGTACAAGTGGAACTACGACCTCAAGAAGTAAGTAGCGACGATCCCCGCCCTCCCGCCCGCGGTATCGCGGGACAGGGGGGGCGGCTAGAAACCTTTCTCGATAACGGAGATTCGGCGTATGCTTGAACGATTCCTTGCATGGAGCGGTAAGGCTTTCCGCAAGCCTTGGCCCATCGTCATCGCGGCCATCCTGACCACGATCTTCTTCGGCTTCGGCATTCCTAAGCTGAAATTCGACAACAACATCAAGACGATGCTTCCGAGCACCAGCCCCGACCTCGCCGTGCACGAGTACTACGAGGACGAGAACCGCTTCGGCGCGAGCGACATGATCTTCGTGGGCATCGCGACCGACGACGCCTATTCCCAGAAGACGCTGTCCTACATCAAGAAGATCGAGGACGCGATTGCGACGATCGACCGGGACCTCCCAGGCAAGAACGTGGCGAAGCTCCTCGGCCTCAAGGACGAGGATGGGGCCAAGGTCGTCGACGCCCTGCGCGGCGTCGGGGTCAACGAGATGAACTACAAGGAGAGCCTCGTTCCCCTCGTGACCTCCTCGGGCAAGCTCGTCGAGTCCTTCGGCTGGGACAAGGCCTTCGCGGACAAGGTCGCACAGGCCGCGGGCAAGGTCGACGGGCGCAAGCTCTACAACGCCTACGAGGCGCCGATCAACAAGACCCAGAGCATCGTCAGCGCGGACTACCTCGCCTACGAGGACGACTCCCTGGTCGTGAAGAAGCTCCTCGAGGGGGATATCGGCCCGGACACCGGGGTCGATCTCAAGAAGCGCGTGGAGAGCTGGGAAATCTACAAGGACGCCCTGGTCTCGGGCGATGGCAAACTCGCCACCGTGCTCGTCTCGCTCAACACCCACGACATAGACATCAAGGGCAGCCTCAACCGCGCCCTGACCTCCGAGCTCAAGTCGGCCGCCGACCCGGCCTTCAAGACCTACCTGGACGGCGAGCCAGTCATCGAGGAGATGATCTCGAGCTACATGGTGCGGGACATCACCCTCCTCATCCCGCTGGTCGTCATCGTGGTCCTCGCCATCCTCTTCGCCTGCTTCCGCAACGTCCAGGGCGTGACCTACCCGGCGGCCATCATACTCATGGCGGTCGTGTGGGCCTGCGGCACCATGGGCTACCTGGGCATCCCCGTCACTGTGGTGGGTACTGCCATGCCGGTCTTGCTGGTGGCCATCGTTTCGGCCTACGGCATCCACCAGATGAACCACTACCTGCTGGACGCGCGCTCCGACAAGCTGGCCATCCTCGACTCGAACATGAAGAACGTCGGCCTGGCGATCACCCTCTCGGGCATCACCGTCATGGTCGGCTTCGGCTCGCTCCTGTCCTCGGCCTTCGTCCCGGTGAAGAACTTCGGCATCTTCACGGCCTGGGGCGACCTCATCGGCGTGATTGGCGCCCTCTACGTGATGCCGTCCCTCATCCTCGCCTCGCGCAAGCCGAAGACGAGCTTCGTCTCCGAGGATGCCGAGGATCCCGACAAGGCCAAGGGCTGGGTCAGCCGCATCCTCCACGTCTTCGTGAAGGTGAACAAGAAAGCCTCACCCGCGGTGGTCGTCATCTCGATCGTCCTGGCCGTGGGCACCTTCTACGGCATGTTCATGATCAAGACCGAGCTCAACAACGTCGCCCTCTTCAAGAACAAGGAGTGGGTCCGGCAATCGGATAACGTGCTCAACGAGAAGCTGGCCGGGACGCAGGTCCTCAACGTGGTCCTCGACTCCGATTTGAGCGACCCGACCAAGCGCGTTGACGGCGGGGAGGCCGGCGATATCGTCGAGATCACCACCCCGGCCGTGCTCAACAAGGTCGAGTCATTCTCCTCCGATATCCAGAAGCAATATCCCTTCGTCAAGAAAGTCCTGTCCTTCAACACGCTCATCAAGAAGATGAATCAGGAGATGAACGGCGGATCGAGCGAGCTCTACGCGGTCCCGCAGGACGCCAACCTCATCAGCCAGTACCTCCTTATCTTCACCGGCGACGCGAAGAGCGTCCTCTCGCCCAACCACGACAAGCTGCGCATCAGCATCAATATGAAGCGGGGCTCGAGCGACGACGTCGAGAGCGTCCGCAAGTATTGCGTGTCCTACTTCGGCGAGGACTTCCTCAAGGCCAACCACCTCCAGGTCGAGATCACCGGCGCCTCGCACCTCTACTACGTCGCGAACACGCTGCTCGTCGCGGGCACCTTCAAGAGCATCTACATCTGCCTCGCCGTGGTCTTCGTGCTCCTCCTCTTCGTCCTAAGGGACCTGTGGATGAGCCTGATCGCCCTGGTGCCGATCTTCATCACGCTGCTGATAGACTTCGGCATCCTCGGCTACTTCCACATCCCGCTCGACGCGGGCACGGCGATGGTCTCGACGGTCGCGATCGGCATCGGCGTCGACTACTCGATCCATTTCATCACCTGGTTCCGAGGCGAGCTGCGCAAGGACGGCGACATCAAGGCCGCCCTCGAGCGGAGCATCATGCACAAGGGCCGGGCCATACTGTACAACATGTTCGTCATCGTAGGCGGCTTCATGGTCATGTCGATCTCGAGGTTCATACCCCTCATCGAGTTCGGCATCCTCACCTCGGTCTGCATGGTGACGACCGCCGTGGGCGCCCTCGTGGTGGTGCCCGCCATCATCCGCCTCCTAGCCAAGCGCGATTACGCCTTCCTCTACCTCGGCACGAAGGCCCGATAGCCTAGAACCCAAGTACCAGGTATGGGCGGCTCGCGTCGTTGACGCGGGCCGCTTTTTATCGGTGGAACTCTGACATCGAATTGACAGCGCCGGGCCCGGCCGTGTATACAGAGGCTCCCTGGAGGAAAGAGATGGAGCTCAATGTCGGGGCCCTGGCCGCCCTCGGTACAGCCTTCGCCTGGACCTTCACGGCACTGGCCTTCGAGTACGCCGGCAAGCGCATAGGCTCTCTGGCGCTCAACCTGCTAAGGCTCGTGGTCGCCTTGATATTCCTATCCATATACGGCCTCGCTCGGCGCGGTCTCTTTTTCCCCTCGGACGCCTCGACCTCGGCTTGGCTGTGGCTCTGCGCTTCCGGCCTCGTCGGCTTCGTGATCGGCGACCTTTGTTTGTTCCAGGCCTTCATCGACATTGGGGCGAGGCTCTCGATGCTGGTCTACGCCACGGCGCCGGTGTTCACCGCGATCCTAGGTTTCGCGGCCTTCGGGGAGCGCTTGAATCCGATCGGTGCGGGGGGCATGGCCCTAACCCTCGGCGGCATAGCCTTCGTGGTCCTCGGCAAACGGAGTGGGAGGGAAGGGGAGAGCGCGCCCGCCGCGCGGCGCAGGGTCAGGGGCGTCGCGTTGGCACTCGCCGCCACGGCTGGGCAGGCGGGGGGGCTCGTGCTCGGCAAGCTGGGCGCCGGTTCGGGGGTGGGGGCGATGGATCCCTTCGCCGGTACGCAGATCCGAGTGATGGCCGGTGTCGTCGGTTTCGCGGTCGTGATCAGCCTGACCCGCGGATGGCGCGGCGTGGGCACGGGCCTCAAGGACGGCAAGGCGGTGGCCAGCCTAGCCTCGGGCGCCTTTTTCGGCCCCTTCCTCGGGGTCAGCTTAAGCCTCCTGGCCGTGCAGCGGGGCAATACGGGCGTGGCCTCGGCGATAATGTCGATCACGCCGATCCTCATCATCGCCCCCTCGGCCATCCTGTTCAAGGAAAAGGTGACGTTGCGCGAAATCTTCGGTTCCATCGCGGCCGTCGCCGGCGTCTTCATCCTCTTCCTGGCCTAAGGGCTGGTATCGGCCGCGGGTCGGCTCGGCCGCGGTTGACCCGCCGATCGCCCGGGAGCGATACTGCTTCCAGGAGCATACATCATGAGCGCAGCCACGATAACTTGGATCGCCTTCGCGTCGGCCGTAGGCGCTTCCGTCCTGATAGCCATCGCACGGGCCTTAGCCACGCCCCGCGCCGTTCCCCGCTCGGAGCCCCTGCCCGAATCGGCCCTTGATGAGGCGGCCGGCGTCGAGGACGCCCTCGCCGCCCTCGTGCGCCGGCCCACGGTCTCCTATTATGACCAGTCGGCCGAGGACGCGGCGGCCTTCTCGGCCTTGAAGAAAGACCTCGAGCGGCTATTTCCCAAGGTCCACGGGGCCATGAATCGGGAGGACATCGGCGATCGCGGGATGCTCTTCACCTGGAAAGGCCGCGACGAGAAGCTCCGGAGCGCCATCATGTGCGCCCATTTCGACGTCGTGCCCGCCGAGGACGCGAGTCTTTGGAAGCATGGGCCCTTCTCCGGCGACATAGCCGAGGGCGCGGTCTGGGGCCGGGGCGCGCAGGACATCAAGCCCATGCTCGTTTCTTCCCTCCATGCGGCCGAGCGCCTCATCGCCGAGGGGTATCGGCCCGAGCGCACGATCTACTTCGCCTTCGGCGGCGACGAGGAGATCGGCGGCACCCGTGGCGCCAGGCGGATCGGCGAGGCCCTCGCTTCGCGCAAGATCCACGCCTCCTTCCTCCTCGACGAGGGCGGCCCGATAGCCGACGGCATGCTCTCCTTCGCGGACAGGCCGCTGGCCCTGGTCGGCGTCGCCGAGAAGGGCTACATGGACGTCGCGGTCGAGACGACGGGCGCGGGCGGCCATGCCTCGATGCCACCGGCCAAGACCGCCACGGGTAATCTCTCGCGTGCGATAGTTGCAATCGAGTCGGCTCCGCCTAAAGCCCGCCTTGGGCGCACCGTGCGCTCCTTCCTCGATCGCCTATCGCCTTATTCGCCCTTCGCCATGCGCGTGCTCTTCCGCAACGCCTGGCTCTTCGGGTCGCTCATCAAGGCGGTCTTTGGCTCGAGCGCCGCGACGAACGCGATGGTACGCACGACCTACGCGCCCACGATGCTGCAGGGCAGCGCCAAGGAGAACGTCCTCGCCGACAAGGCTATCGCGATCGTGAACGTGCGCATCCTCCCGGGCGCGGACTCCGCAGGGGTGCTCGCGCGCATGGCCAAGTTGGTGAAGCCCTACGGCGCGACGGTCAGCCTCGCGCACCCTGATGCCCTCGTCGAGCCGCTGCCGGAGTCGCCCGTGGACCACGAGGGCTACCGCGCGATCGAGGCGGCCCTGGCCGGGTCCTTCCCCGAGGCGGCGGCAGTGCCCTTCCTCTTCAACGCGGGCACCGACACCAAGAACTACCGACTCGTGGCCGACGCCATGTATCGCCTAACGCCTCTCCTGCAGAGCTCGGCGCAGCTGGAGGGCGTCCACGGCCGCGACGAGCGCGTCGAAGTGGCAAACCTGCGCCGCTGCGAGATTTTCTACAAGAGGCTCCTCGGGAATCTGTAGCGGATCGCGCAGGTAAAAAAAAGGCCAGGTGAACCCGTGAGGGATCGCCTGGCCGCGCGATTCCTAGAGGTCCCTTTTGCCTACCCAATAGGTAACGACCATGAAGGGCGCGGCCTGGAGGCTCGGGATCGTGAGGTTGTAGCCCGCGATTCCGAAGCCGAAAGGCGTGGCCTCGCCTGAGCCGGGGACGACGCCGGATATCTCCGTGCTTTCGGTCGTCGTCACGCTGTACTCGAAGTCGTCGCTGAAGCCCGCCTCGGCGCCGAAGAGACAGCCCAGGACGGTCACCTGGACGCTGGCCGTCACGGAGAGCCCTCCGCCCACGGTGGTGCTGTTGCTGCTCGAGACGGAGACCACGCTCGAATTGAAGAGCCCATCGCCCGAGGGAGATGTCGTTCCAGTCACGTCGTAGATGCCGCCGCCGTTGGCGCAGGCATCCTTGATCGCCTTGTAGTTGGGGTAGGAGTAGGGATCGCCGATGCTGTGCGAGAGGATCGAGGAGCCGATCGCGAGGGTATTCCCCGGCAGGGCGTTGAAGAGGCTTCGCTCCATCGAGACGATCTGCGGCTCCCTCGGGATGTCGACGGTCACGGTCGTTCCTACGGCTTCCGCGTTGGGGGAGCTTAGGACCTTGTAGCTGTACACGTCGAAGGGAATGCAGCTGTAGATCACGGCGTCGCTGCCCGCCATGGTCGAGTAGACGTGGCTGTAGATGACTTCCCTCTCGCTCTGGTAGCCGTAAGTGAAGGAAGCCCCAAGCGTGTACTTGACCTCTTCCTCGGCCGCCGTGCCCCAAAGGGGGCAGTCGTCGTTGACGCCCACGCTGAAGCTCGCGCTCAGGGTGAAGGAGTTCGCGCTACCCGAGCCGCCGCCCGTGCTCTTGCCGAAGCTCGTGCTGCAGTTCCCTAGGGACGCGGCGCTCTCGTAGGCCTTGTAATAGGGCGGCGAGGCCAGGACGGCCACCAGCTGGGGATTGGTGTACTTCACGCTCGTGCCGAGGTACTGGAGGACGAGGCTTTGGCCCGAGAGGTCGGCCGTGCAGAGGCTCATGTAGCTCCCGACGGTCGCGGGGATCGTGGTCCTCGTGAAGGAGTTCCCGGTGCCGAGGCTATAAACCTCGAAGCCGACGCCGCCCACGCTCGAGAGGGAAATGAGCTCATCCTGGTTGTCGTAGTTGATGTCGGCCACGGCTACGTCGGCGTAGACAGGCCTTGCGATCGTCGTGAGCCCCTTGTAACCCAGCGTGAATTCCCCGGCCTCGTAGGCCAGGACCGTGTCCCAGGCGAGGAGAATGTCGGATGATTTCTCGTCCTTGCTCGAGACGGTCCCGAGCTTGGGGTTGAAGGCGACGAGCGGAGGTATGGGATTGTAGGCCCAATCGCCGCCGGCCACCGAGATGGAGTAGCCTTTCGAGAGGAAGACTAGGTTGGAGCTCGTGGCGTCCCAGAGGGCGGCCACGACGTTGCAGGGATTGGCGCTGAGGTCCTGCCTACCGGCGAAGACGACTTCCTTCCTCCCGTCAGCGTCGATGTCGCCCAGGGCGACGTTGGCGTACATGAGGCCCAAGGGACAACTGCCCCCCGCGAGGGTGCCGGTGGCGATCTGCGTGGGCGTCGAGCCTCCGTATATCTTGTAGGATCCGACAGCGTTCGTCTTGGCGCTACCGTAGGTCGTGATGAACTCGACGGCTCCATCGCCCTTGATGTCGCCGGCGGCTACCCGGCTCGGGTGCATGGTCGCGATATCCGTGTCGGCCGAGCCCGAGCCCGTCGCCCAACCGTCGTAGAGCACCGTGGTAAGGCGGCCGTCGAGGATTATGAACCTGTTGCCGACGCAGAAGCCGAGCTCGTCCTTGCCGTCGCCGGTGAGGTCGCCGGAGGCAAGCGATAGTTCGTTGTTCGCCTGGGCAACCAAGCTGCCCCAGCCGCAGAGATAGAGGTCGAAGGCCGCGCCCTTCAAGGGATCGTAGATGCTCTGCTTCGTCCCGTTCCAGACGATCACCGAGACCGTGCCCTGATTGTCGCCTTGGGAAAGGGCCGTCGACTTCGGGGTGAAGACCACGGAGACGATGGATTCCTTCCCGTCCGCGCCGAGGCGGGCGGCGGTCGAGGCGTGGGGATTCTTGGTCCAGTCCGAATTGTCGCCCGTGAAGAGGACGCTGGCGGTATTGGCTTTATAATCGAGGAGCTGAGGCAGGGCTGAAGAGCCATAGCCGAGGCCGTCGAAATAGATCTGCTTCCTGGACAGGGTGGACGCGACGGGCGTTCCGTAGGGCTGGGCCGTCGAGCTTCGCGCCTCGACGGGGGCGATCTTGTAGTCGCTCAGGCTGGGCGCAGCCGTCGTCGAGGGCTTGTCCGAGCTGGGGTTGCTGCAGGCCGACAAGGCAAGGGCCAAGATGCATGCTGTCGCGAATGAGATTTTTTTCAAAGGGAGCCTCCGTGTCGTGGTCGCCGATTCCGGACTTCTTTCGTCCGATCTGCGGGCACCAGGCTAGCTCAGGGCGCGGGGAAATATCGTCCGAATCTATAATTCCGAACCGCCATCCCCTTCTTTTCGCCATTCGCTTGGGGTTTTGCCCGTCGCCTTCAGGAATGCGGTATTGAAGGTGGATTTGGAGCCGAAGCCGCAATCGAAGGCTATATCCAGGATGGTGCCCCCCTTCTCTTCGCCGAGGCGGCGCTTCGCCTCCTCGATCCTGAATCCGTTGACGTACTGATTGAAGTTCAAGCCCAAGCGGGCGTTCAGGAGCTCGGACAGCTGATGCGCCGTAATGCCGAGTTCGACGCCGAGCTCATTCAGGCTGAGCTCGTTGTTTTTGTATAGCCTTTTCTCGCTCATGAGGCCGCCCAGGCGTTCGATGATCTTGGCCGTATCCCTGCCCGCGAGCTTGGTCGAGTCCTTGTAGCGCTCCGCCGCCCGCTCGGGTCCCTCAACGCCGAAGAGCCCCGGGTAGCGGCGTTGAAAGAAGTAGAAAGGGAAGACCAGGAGTATGGAGACCAGGATCGAGCTCTTCCGCGCTGACTCCGAGGGGAAGAAATTCACCCAAAGGTAGAAGAGTATGGCGCCGAAGAAGAGCAGGGCGAAGATGATGACGCTCCCGATCTTCGGCGCCAGGCGTATCCTGTGGCGGCGGAGGGCCAGCCCCGTCCTGGCGAAGAACAGCGCGATGCAGCCGAGGACCCAACTCTCCAGGTTGTGCGCGATAAAGCGGTAGAGCGAGCCGAAGAGGGGGTCCGCGGTCTTGTTGAGCGGAACCTGCGCGATCTTCGCGGCAGGTTCCCGGAGGAAGTAGGGCAGCATCAGGCCCGTCGCGATCGCCACGGGCAGGAAGAGCAGCAGATAGGGCGAGCGGAATTTGAAGTCCCGGTCCACCAACAATGTGAAGAGGAAGAAGAGCAGCGGGCCTGAGAGGAGTTCGAGGGGATAGTAGAGGTAGAGTATCCAGGGCCATTCGCGGTAAAGGCCCAGGGACTGCAGAAGATAGTCGAGCACCGCTACGCTGAAACAGAGGCAGATGGCCGTGATGACGTAGTTGATAGGCTTTTTCTTCGCGACGAAGAACTCCCCGAGCCCCAAGATGGCTACCGAGCATGCCCCGGCGGCCAGTAGCCAATTGAGGATGACGATCGTGGATATTTCTTGCTGAAGTGGGGGCACGATAGGGGTCTTCCTCGAGCTTCGCTCTTTCCACGCTATTATGGTAGAAAGAGGGGATAACGGCAAGGCGTTCAGGATAGGGGCAGTTAGTTTGGAATAAGCCGGCCACCCGATCGGCCACGGTGGTCGATCGGGTGGCCGGCTTGCGCCGCCAATGACGGCTTTCAGTAACTAATCACATCGCCTAAGCTGTTCCCCGAAAAGACGCTCGATGCCCCGATCGCGCTCTGGGCGGCCGCCGCGTCGTTGGGCTTCACGCCGTTGATGGTCGCGTTCGGGACATCGACCGAGACGCCGTAACCGTTCGCCGAACTATTCGCGAAGCTGCAGTTTGAGATGTTCACAAGAGAGCCGCCATGGAGGATGAGGGCGGCCGCCTTGACTCCCCCGGAGACGTTGAGGACGCTCGAGTAGCCGCCGTAGGAGAAGTCGACGTAGGCTAGGTCATTGTTCCCGCTCGCGCTTCCGTTGTACCCGATGCCTGCCCAATAGCCCGCATTCTCTTCTTCCCTGGTCATGGCAATGCGGGCGGTCGCGGCCCCGGTCGCGGTGAGCGAGCCCGAGCTCGAGACGCTGAGCCCATTGTCGCTACCGAAGGCGAGGCTGGCGCCCGGCGCGATCGTCAGGTGGGCGTTCACCGTCAGGGCCGCGCCTGTGGTCGTGGGCGCGCCTATGTGGTAGGGCACGTCCATGTCCGCCCAGCTCTGGTCTATCGAAAGGGCCGTGCCGGTCGATACGTAGACATAGTCCTTGCCGCTCGCATTGCCTGCGTAGCTCGAGGGGGCCGAGCTCATGAAGCGCGCGGCGTTGCCGACCACGTAGCCCGCGCCGGAGGCGTTGCCCGTGACGGTCATGCTCGAGTTCCCGATCAATGTCGCATCGCCCGAGTAGAAGAAGCCGTAGCTCGACCCGTTGGAGAGCCGGCAATTGTCGATGGCGAGGACCGTCCCGCCGTAGACGATGAGATTGGCCGCCAGGACGCCTGAAACGCTGAGTACGGCTGAGTAGCCGGCGTAGGTAATGTCGACGTAGGAAAGCTTGTTGCTCGCGCTCGGGCTTGAGTTGAAGCCAAGGCCCTTCCAGGCGCCGGGGGAGTCAGTGTCGCCCTTCATCGCGATGCGCGCGGCGGGAGTCCCGCTCGCGTTCAGGTAGCCGTTGCTCCCGATAGCCATGCCGTTCCTCGTCCCGAAGACGAGGGTGTTGCCGGCCGCTATGGAGAGTCCCGCGTTGACGGCCAAGGTCGAGTCGGTCGCCGTCGGCGCGCCGATGTGGTAGGGCACGTCGATGAGGGCCCAGCCCTGATCGACCGAGAGGGCCGTGCTCGTCGATACGTAGACGAAGTCCTTCGCGTTGCCCTTGTAAGTAGAGGGCGAGGCGCTCAGGTAGCGCGCCGCGTTGCCTACCACGAGGCCCGCGCCGGACGCGTTGCCCGTGACGCTCATCCCCGAATTCCCGCTCAAGACCGCGTCGCTTGCGTAATAGAAGCCGTAGCCGGAGCCATTGGTGAGATTGCAGTTGTCGATGGCCAGGTTCGTGGCGCCGTAGACGATCAGGTTCGCCGCGGGGACGCCGGAGATGTTCAGGGCGCTCGAACTCCCTGCATCGGAGACATCCACGAAGGACAGCTTGTTGTCGGCGCTGCCCGTCGCGTTGAAGGCGAGGCCCTTCCAGTAACCTGCCGTGGCTTCCTGCCCCTTCATGACGATATGGGCCGAGGCGCTGCCGCCCGCGTTCAATGATCCCGTGGTCCCGACGACGAGGGCGTTGCCCGAGCCGAAGACGAGGGTGGCGCCCGCGGCTATGGTGAGCTTCGAGGCACCGACAGTGAGGTTCGCGTTGGTGGTCGTGGGCGCGCCGATATGGTAGGGCACGTCGAGGGCCGGCCAGCTCTGGTCCACGCTCAAGGCAGTAGAGCTGACGTAGACGTAATCGGCCGTATTCCCGGTATAACTCGAGGGCGCGCCCGTGACGAAGCGCGCCGTGTCTCCGTCGACGCGGCCCGCGCCGAGGGCGTTGCCCGTCACGCGCATGTTCGAGAAGTCGTCGAGGACCGCGTTCGAGTTAAAGTAGAAGCCATAGCCCTTGCCGTTCCTGATGACGCTGTTCTTCATGCTGAGCCGGGACTGCGCCGAGCTGGCGGTGCCGTAGACCGCGAGGCTCGCAAGAGGCATGCCGGTGTAGTTGTTCAGGGCCCCGCCGCCCGCGTACTCGACGATCACGTTGTCGAGCTGGTTGGCGGTCGTATTCGAGGCTTGGAAGACGATTCCCTTCCAATAGCCGGCGGTCTTTTCCTTGCCGGTGAAGACGATCGGATTCGATGCCGTCCCTATGGCCTTTAGGCTGCCGCTCGAGCTCACGGTGATCTGACTGCCTGCGCCCATCACGACGCTCGAGTTATCCTCGGTATCGCCTACCGTGCTCGTCGTCGAGCTCGAGTCCGCGCTGTCGAGTCCCAGGACGAGGCTGCCGCCCGAGACGTTGATTGCGCCGGCCTCGGTCGAGCTCGAGTCGAGGATGAGGGTGGCGCTGGGCTGCACGACGATCGACGAAGTCGCGTCGGAAACGGTCAATGAGGCGCCCGGCTGGACGACGAGGACGGCCCCTTCGCCCACCGTGAGGCTCGTGCCTGCCGGGACTGTCGTGCTGGAGGATACCGAGTAGATCGGGTTGCCATCGGGGCTGGGCGTGATGGTGGTGGGGGCCTGGGCGCTCATCGCGGGGAGGGCCGTGGCGCTCGAGACGCTGAAGCACTTGACGGCGATGTCGTCCACGTTCTTCGAGGCTATGGTTCCGCGGCCCTTGGCGATCGCGCAGAACTGCGATAGCACGGCGCTCGAACTGCCGGGCTGGGCCTTGATCGTCACAACATAGGAGGCGCTGGCTGCCAGCCTCGTCGTGAACGAGAAGGGGCCGTTGTCGCTCAAGGTCTTGTCCTCGGCGCCGCCGTTCAGGCTAATGGTCACTGAAGCGTTGGCGGCGAGGCCGGTAAGGGTTCCGCCTAACGTGAAATCGGTGGCCGGCGGCGGATTGCCGCCGCCGCCGCCACCGCCACCTCCTCCGCAGGCTGCCAGCAGCGCGGCGAGGGCCATTACGGAAACGATCGTGTAGATACGGAAAAGCCGTGACTTTTTCATATGCACCTCGTTAGTTATATTCATAGGCTCCCATGGACCAGGGATTGCTGGTGATAGATGTTCTAGCCTTTAGTCTGAGGTCGTAGTTCTCCATCGCCGCGCTGAGGTTCGCGCCGCCCGCGCTGACCGATGCCGGGGTATTTGAGTCAAGTTCGCCATAGCTGTCGGCCGCGATTTTGGGATTGTCGGCGATATTGCTGCTGTCGAAGTATGCCTGTAAAGCCGATATCGTGGTGATGTTCTGAGGATCGGTATCATTGTTGGTGTACAGCGTCGTACAATTATAGAAATCGTTGTAATTGACGGTGTTGGGGATATTGCCGATCGAGACGATCGCCTGGTCGTAGGTCCCCCCCGCGAGGGAGATGATGCAATTCTTTACCTTCAGTCCGCCCAAGCTGTAGGAAATCCCGACTCCGCTTCCCGAAGCGGCCGATCGCTTGTAGATAGTGCAATTGTAGATAAGGAGATTGCTGATTCCCCCGCTGCTGATAGCGACGGCTTGCGCATTGGCCATTTCTTGATTGGTCGTTAGGTCGAGCTGGAGATCGAGGTCGAAGACATCGTTGTAAATAAGGGGATAGGCTTTGTTGCAGTCGATGCCCACGGATCGGATCATGCCCGCGTTCAGGAAGCCTGCATCGCCCTCGGCTCCGAGTACAAAGACGCAGTTGCGGATCGTGGGAGCTGCATCTTCGTAGCAGCCGATCATGTAGCGCGTCGCCGCCCCCATGTCGTGCTTGAAGATGAAGCCGTCGATGATCGTCTCGGAGGTGATCGCGCTTCCGCTCGCGACGATCGTGATGACGTCACCGTTGGTGCTGCCTTGAACGAGGTTCGTGGGGTATGCCTGGGGGTTGCGCTTCGACCAGTCCATGGGGTCATAGCCGCCGATCAAGCTGATATAGGACAGCATGACGATAGGCTCTTCTGTGCTGTATACATCGTAGCTGCCCTCAGCTACTAGTATTTCATGTATTTGCGCGGAATTCGTCTGTGATGTACGCAGCTCTTCGGCCTTGGCGATCGCGGCCGGTATTGAATCGAGGGGGCTGTCCTTACTGCCGCTGTGGCTGGATGCGCCGTCGCTCGCACTGTCGCCCTTTGCTCGCACGTAGACGGCGCCGTCGAAGATGCTCAAGCTGAGCTCTATCCCATCGACGACCTTCGCTCCGCTGCCCTCGCGGTCGGCGCAGGCGATCGTGAGGGTCTTCTCGCCCTCGGCCCATTTTCCTTCGGAGGGCGTGAGACTGAAGCCCGTGTAGTCGGGCGTCCAGGCCGCCTCGTCTGCGGTGGCGCCCAGGCTGCCGCCCAGGACGAGGGTATCGGGAGCCATGGCCTTCGAAAAGTACCAGGTGAGGGTCTTGTTGTTGTCTGAAGCCCCGATGGCGAGACTGCCCGTCGGGCCGGAGATCAGGGTCGGCGTGGGGTCGTTGTACTCCTGGCCTATGGAACGGACCGTCGTGGCGAGGTCCCCTCCGCAGGAGGCGAGGAGGATGGCTGCCACTATTCCCGCGAAGGCTCCCGCGGGGCGCGCGTTATGTGCTTTCATTATCGTTCCTCCCAGAGGGCGGAGCCCTGCATGGCCCCGGCGTCAGACGCGCGCGAGGCGTCTTCGCCGCTGCCGGCGATGTAGGAATAGGCCTTGGCGAGATCGGGGCTGAGGCCCGAGAGCTCGCCGTAGATCTTGCGCGCCTCGTCCTTGGCCTTGGCCTCGTAGGCCGCGCCGGCGTAGGAGGCGAGGAGCTTGGCGTTCGAGGGCTCCAGGTCGTAGGCCCTGCGGAAGAGCGAGAGCGCGGCGCCCGAGTCCCCGGCGAGGCGCTTGACCGTGCCGAGATTGATGAGGGCGGGCACGTAGTCGCCGCCCTTGAGGGCCGACTCGAATTGCGTCGCGGCCTTGGCGAAGTCGCCGAAGCGGGCGTAGAGGAGGCCTAGGTTGTTGTAGGCTCGGGGCTTGCCGCCGTTCTGGACTGCCGCCTTTAGGGTGGGCTCCCTCGCGCCTATCTCCTCGGCCACGAAGGCGGAGAGGCTGGCCTTGAAGGTCTTGGCAAGGGCTTGGGCGTCCAAGGCCTGGTCGGGGTCGTTGCCCGGGAGCCCGACGGCGGAGAAGGTCTTCCAGGATTCGTGAACCGGGAGGAAGGAAGCCTTGGCTCCGGCATCGCGCCATTCCTGGGCTCCCGTTCGCCAAGCCGCCGCGAAGCCGCCCTTCCGGTCCGTGATCTCCAAGGGTACCCAGGCCTTATCGCCCCTAATGATGAGGTCCTCGGGCCTCGAGAAGGCGGCCTTGGCTTGACTCGAGTCGGACTTGAGGGCGAAGGCCATGTAGATATGCCCCGGGATCGTGATGAAGGCCGTCTCGATGCCCACGGACTCGAGGAGGGCGCAGGTCAGGACCGAGAGGTCGTCGCAGTCTCCTCCTTTATATCGCAGGGTCTCGCGGGGGAACTGCACGAAGTCCAGGGCCGAAGGCGTCTTGGAGAAGTCGGCGTAAGGTGTCTTCGGGTCGATGACGTAGTTCATCCCGAGGAGGGAAACCGCCTCGTGGATGGCGGCCGCTTCTTGGAGGAAGTCGTCGATGCCGGGGTTGAGCGAGCCCCTGATGGCCGAGAGGGCGTTCTTGGAAAGGGCGAGCACGCCGGGATCCTTGGCCGTGACGAAGGCGGCGACCCTTCGATCGTCGTCCCAGCTAATCGCGTTACGGTAGAGGATCTTGAGGTCGGCTGCGCTCTCGTCGCGATAGGGGCGCTCGCCGACCTTGTATCGCGCGACCAGGCTTAGGGCGACCTTGCTGCCCTCGGTCACCGAGAGGATCGAGTCCGTGAAGAGGGCCGATAGTTCCACGGTCCGGGACTCGCCCGACTTGAGCAGGGGAATGGGCGCCGTCTCGCGCGGCCCTTCCATGAACTGCTTGACCTCGACCGAGAGCCTTAGGTCCTTGATGGGCGACTTGGTCGTGTTGCTTATCGTTACCGTGCCGAGCGGGTGATCGGCATAGTAGGAGTAATAAACCGGGAAAACATCGCTTAGGTCGAGCTTCTCGATCTTGAGGCTACGGGAGTCGAGCACTTCGCCCGTTCCCGAGGCCTCTTCCTTGCTGAGGAAGGAGAGCTTGGCGCTGAGCGAGGCTCCGAGCCCCGTGTAGAGGCTTGGGTCGCCGAGGCATTGGAGGTAGTGAAGCTCCAGGCCGAGGCTGAAGGTCCGTAGGGGTTTGATCGAGAAGGATAGGCCTCCCGAGGCGTAGCCGCCGCCCTGGCTTTGGTCGCTATACGCCGGGGCATAGGCGCTCGCGTTCGTGAGGCTTCCGTAGAAATAGCCGCCGGAGAGATCGGCGCCGAGCTCCAGCCAGGATAGGGGTTGGAGGGTGAGCGTCGCTCCCAATCCGCCCCGAATGAGAGAGATCGATGTGTCGGCCAGGGGCAGGATGCTGTAGGCCGCTTCGGTCCTGATAGCCAGGGCCGGCAATGGCGGAAGCGGGAAATCGACGCCCAGCCGTCCGCCGTAGCCGAGCTCGAAGTACGCTACCGAAGCCGAGTCGCCGATCGGCATGAGCAATTCGGGATCGGCGACGAGGCGCATGCCGCCCAGGCCCTTGCCTTGGGCGCTGACGGAGCCGACGAGGCATGATCCGACGAGTAAGGCGGAGAAAAGACGAGTCTTTGCCTTGTTCATAGTCTCTCTCAATCTATGGATGATTAGCCTGGGACTTCACCCAGTGCGCATAATACTATCACAGGCTTTGGGCGATATCGATGGAAAATCGCCATGCAGCGGGATTTGTCCGAGCTCGGGGAGCTTCCTCAGGCCGAGCCCTTGGCGCGCGCCCGGCCTCGCTCCAGGGCGTCCAGGTAATCGCGGAACTCGGGCAGGGTGGAGGCTATCAGGCTCGCGAGATCGACGGCGGCCTCTTCGCTGTGGCGGGCAAAGGCGTAGCCGAGGAGAAGCGAGTCGAGGCCCGGGTCGCCGATGACCGACTCGAGTCGGCTTAGCGGTCCGGCGCCGCCTTCGCCCTGGCCCTTGGCCGCTTCCGCCGCGAGGATGGCGCGCAGGGAAGTGCGCGCGCGCGGCTCCTCGCGGAAGATGTACAGGAGGTCGAGGACGGCGGCGGCGCGCTCCTCGCGCTTGCCTCGGATCACCCTCGGCACTATCTCCTCGACGTCCCGCTCGCGCAGTCGGAGGGCCTTGAAGTACTTCTGCCCGCCCTCGATGAAGCCCGCCACGATGTCGGACCAGATCTTGGACTGCACGATGCTGGGCAGGCCGATGGCGTCGCCGAGGGGGGCGAAGGCCATCGCGAAGGGCCAGGAAATGATGTTCCTGAAGAGGTTGACCCTGATCAGGCGGCGGTCGAAGCCGCGTAACGCGTTATGCGACGCGATATAGAGGCCGTTCGAGATGGCTATGAAGAAGAACTTGGCGGCGTTGAAGGCCAGGCCGGTCCCGGCCGCGGCTCCCATGGCGAGCGGCCAGGCCTGGTCGAAGAGCGACTTGACGAAGGCCATGATGGGGACGGAGAAGCCGGTCCAGAAGAGGGATTGGGCCACGTTGGACCAGTCCACGCTCTTCGCGCTCCACTGCCGTATGGCCGCGCCGCGGAAGGCGATGAGGTCGGCCAGGGCGTTGCGCGTTCCCGTGATCGCGAGCCAGAGGGCCGCGTAGGCGGGGCCGATGAAGGCGTTAGCGACCGCGAAGCCCGCGAACGCGAGGGCGAAGCTCACGATGGCGGGGTTGAGGTAGCGTAGGGCGCGGCCGATCGGGACGAGCCCGGGCGCCGCGTCCTCCTCGTCGCCGACGCGGTTCAGGACGTGGTCGGTCGCCCGGCCCATGCAGAGGAATCGAGGGCTATCCCGGCCGGGGGCGAGGAGGCGGGCGACATCGTCGGGCAGGGCCGCGTGGCGCCGCGCGTAGCGCCTGCCGCGCCTGCCCCGGAGGGCATCGGCTCGGATGTAACCCATGCCTGGGACCTCGTGGTCGCGGCCCGTGGAATCGCTCCCGGCCGTGGCGGCGAGGGGGCTGCCTCCTTCCGCGACGGCCGAGGCGTTATGCGACTCGATGAAGGCGCAGAGCCCCGAGATCTCGCTCGGGTCGCGGGGGAAGCAGTCCCGGTTGTTGTAGGCCTCGACCTCGTCGACGATGTCCGGGCCGGCCGAGAGGAGGGCGATCGCGCGGGGCAGGCCGTGCTCCAGGCCCTGGATCAGCCTGAGACCGCAGCCGGCCTTGGCTAGGGACTTGCGCAGGCGCCGCAGGTCCTCGAAGGCCGAGGCGTGGTCGGCCTCGGCCGGGTCGGGGAAGAAGCGCTTTCGCAGCGAGTCCGCGCTGGCCTCGCGGTACTCCGCGCGGGCCGCGGCGTAGCGCGACTCCAGGGCCGCGAGCTCCTCGGCTGAGACGAGGCCGCGTCGGCGGCCGCGCAGGGCGGCCCCGCGCTCCACCTTGAGGTAGAGGACCCGGTTCAGCATGGCCGACCTGTAGCCGGGCCAGAGCAGCTCGCCGAGCCGGGCCCGGTTGGCGCTCGAGAGCGGGGTCATGGCCGCGAGGTCCTTCATTCTGAGCCGCGGGACCATCAAGGAGCGCGTGGCGGGGAAGCCCGCGTTGAGCGCCGGGAGCTCGAGCTCGTTGAAGCGCGCGACGCTCCTTCGGATGGCCTCGATGCGGCCCGCCTGGTCCTCCTCCAGGCCCTCGAGCAGGCCCTTGAGCACGTGCCTGTTCTCCTCGAAGAAGCGCCGCAGGTCCTTGCCACGGCGCATGGCCGGGAGGATGGCCATGAAGTGGAAGCGCGAGCCCTCGAAGTCGACGCCGATCTCGATGCCGATGCCCACCCTGATCCCGACGACGCGGCCGGCCTCGA
>DBTW01000065.1 GCA_002307245.1 Spirochaetaceae bacterium UBA1306
TCGCCCGACCAGGTCAGGGCGCCGAAGCGCTGGCTGCCCGCCCAGGCGGTCCGGATCAGGTTCATGATCTCCGTCTCGCCCTCGGCGCGGCGGCCGTCGTAGAAGGCCTTCGCGTACATGAAGGGGTAGATGTTGGATACCTGGAGCGCCGGGCCGATGCGGTAGCGGTAGTTGTCGAAGTCGTAGATCCCGTACTCGGGCTCTGCCTCGTCGAGCCAGAAGACGCGTATGCCCTTGTCGTAGTAGCTCTCCTTGGCCTTGGACCAGACGAACTCGCGCGCTCCCGGGTCGGTCGGGTCGAAGAACACGGTCTCGCCCATCCAGTTCATGTTGATGCGCAGGCCGCGGTCCGCCTGGACCAGGTAGCCCTTCTCGAGCATCTCGGGGAAGTAGCGGCTGCGCGCGTCCACCGTGGGCCAGATGGAGACCATGAGCTCGACGCCGAGGGAACGCAGCTCGCGCACCATGCCCTCGACGTCGGGCCAGTCGGCCTCGTCGAAGCGCCACTCGCCCTGGACGGTCCAGTGGAAGAAATCGGCGACGATCATGTCGAGGGGCAGCTTCCGCCGCTTGTATTCCCTCGCCACGCCGAGGAGCTCCTCCTGGCTGCGGTAGCGCATCTTGCACTGCGTGAAGCCGAGGCCATAGCCGGGCATCATCGGGACCCGGCCCGTGACGGCCGTATAACGTTCCTCGATGACGGCCGGGGCGTCGCCGGCCGTGACCCAGTAGTCCAGCTCGAGGGCGTCCTGCACGCTCCATTCGGTCAGGTTGCGCGCGAAGCCGACGCGGCCGATGGCCGGGCAGTTCCACAGGAAGCCGTAGCCGCGGTTGGAGAGGGCGAAGGGCACCGAGCTCTGCGTGTTGCGGTGGGCCAGCTCGAGGACGGAGCCCTTCTTGTCGAGGAAGGGCTCCGGGTACTGCCCGAGACCGAATATCTTCTCGCCCTCGTTCGCCTCGAGTCGGAGCGTGACGCGCCAGTCCCCGCCCGGTATGGGCTTCAGCTCGCGGCCCTCGAGGTTGAGGGTGCTCGTGTAGCGCGCGATGTCGGCGCGGTTGCGCCAGTATTCCTCGAAGAGGGGCTCTCCCCGCGAATTGAAGAAGGAGAGCCAGCCTTCCTTGTTGAGCCGAGCCTCGATCTCCCCGTTGCGGATCGCGGCCGACCCGTCGGGCCTGGCCTCGACGAAGTCGGCGCGTTCGACGCCGCGTCCGGCGCCCAGGCGCTCGGCGCGGGGGACCAGGGCCCAATCCTCGCCCGATAGCTCCCGCCGCCGTGTTGCCCGCACGCGCAGGCCGCTCTCGCCCCAGGCCTCGATCACGAGGAGCTCCGAATCGTAGCGCCGCTCGAGGCGGCCCTCGTCTGCCTTAAGAATCGCCATGGCGGGATAGTAGACTCAGGCCTCGGGTTAGGGCAAGCCGGGCCGCCAGACTTCGGTCAGCGCCTCGCCGGCTCTCCCTCGCGGATCTGGACGCGGCGAATCTTGCCCGAGATCGTCTTGGGCAGCTCCTCGACGAACTCGACGATGCGCGGGTACTTGTAGGACGCGGTGACGCTCTTCACGTAGTCCTGCAGCTCCCTTTTCAACGCGTCGCCCGGCTCGCGCCCCTTGGCGAGGACGACGGTGGCCTTCACGACCTGGCCGCGATACGCGTCGGGCGCGGCGGTGATCGCGCATTCGAGGACGGCCGGGTGCCCCATGAGGGCGCTCTCGACCTCGAAGGGGCCGATCCTGTAACCCGAGCTTTTGATGACGTCGTCGGCCCGGCCCACGAACCAGAAGTAGCCCTCGGCGTCCCGCCTCGCCATGTCCCCTGTGTAGTAGAGCCCGTCGCGCCAGACGCTGGCGGTGAGGGCCGGATCGTCGCGATAGCCGAGGAACATGCCCGCGGGCTTGCGGCGGTCCGTGCGCACGACGATCTGGCCGGCCTCGCCGACCGGGCAGCTCCTCCCATCCTCGTCCACGATATCGATGTCGTAGCCCGGGGCGGGCTTGCCCATCGAGCCGGGCTTCGGCTCCATCCAGGGGAAGGTGGCGATCGTTACCGTGAGCTCTGTCTGGCCGTAGGCCTCGCGGAGGGAGAGCCCCGTCGCCTGCTTGAAGCGGTCGAAGACCTCGGCGTTCAGGGGTTCTCCGGCCACCGAGCAATGCCGCAGCCGCGAGAGGTCGTACTCCGCGAGCCTCTCCTTGATGAAGAAGCGGTAGATCGTCGGAGGGGCGCAGAAGGACGTGACCCCGTGCTTCGCCACGACCTTGAGCAGCTCCCCGGGCGAGAAGCGGTCGTAGTCGTAGACGAAGACCGCGCACTCGCAGAGCCATTGGCCGTAGAGCTTGCCCCAGGCCGCCTTCGCCCAGCCCGTGTCCGCCACCGTGAGGTGGAGGCCGCCCTCCTCGACCTCCTGCCAGTACTTGGCCGTGACGATGTGCCCGAGCGGGTAGTTGAAGTCGTGGGCCACCATCTTCGGCTCGGCCGTCGTCCCCGAGGTGAAGTAGAGGAGCATGAGGTCCTTCCCTCCGGCCGCCGCCTCGCCTCGGGGGCGCACGAAGTCGCCGGCGGTGCCCATGGCGGCCCCGAAATCCAGCCATCCGGCCTGAGCGCCCACAGCCAGGGCCCTTCCCGAGGAGCCGGCGAAGGCCTTGATCCGCAGCGAGGGAGAAGCCGTCTCGGCCTCGTCGACGCGGGCCAGGAGCTCATCCTCGTCGGCCACGACGATCATCTTCACGCCGGCCGCGTTGTCGCGGTAGACGATGTCCTTCGCCGAGAGCATGTGCGTGGCGGGGATCGCCACGGCGCCCAGCTTGTGCAGGGCTAGGACGCAGAACCAGAACTCATAGCGCCGCTTCAGGATGAGCATCACCCGGTCGCCCTTGCCGATACCCGCGTCGGCGAAGACCCGTGCCGCCTTGTCGCTATGGCGCATGAGGTCGGCGTAGCTGAAGCTCGCTTGGGCGCCTTTCTCATTGCACCATACGAGGGCGGTTTTATCCGGCGAAGTGCGGGCGAGCTCGTCCATCACATCGTAGGCGAAATTGAAATTCTCGGGGACCTTCAGCTCGAAATGGGCGGCGAAGTCCTCATATGAAGAAAACTCTTTCCTGCTTAGGTACTTGTCGACGATCATCGTACTCGCCTCATCTTTGCTTGGAATTGGCCCCTGCTTATGTTGGCCCTGAGATAGTGCGCAAAATGACAATAAAACACAATATGTTGGATTGCTGTTTGCGTGATTTGGTTGCACTTTTTGAGTAGTGTTACGAAGATTGTGGAAAAATTTCTGTAATTCATTCTATTAAAACAAATAAAAACACTTCGCTCTGAGTTTGTGCACCCATGGGCGATTTATGCAGCCCCGCTTGTACGCCTAGATTCGAATCTACAAGCTTCGTAACACTACAGGGTTTTTCTCCAGCTAGCAAAATTCGCTTATCGGTCGACCTGACTTCAGGTGGGCGGCTAGACCTTCGAGCCCAGGGCGGGCGTGGGCGAAGAAGCGTTTATAGGCCGGGCAGAGGTAGTTGATAAACCCATCGCCGTCGGGCGCGCCGATAATCCGGTCCTTGGGGCAGCCTCCGTTGCAGAAGCTCAGGAATTCGCATTCGCGACAGGCGCGAGGCAGGGTCGCCCGCTTCGCCTCGCCAAAGGCGAGGAGCTTGGGGTCGGCGGCGAGGCTCGCGAGGCTCCGCTCGCGGATGTTGCCGAGGAGGTGCTGCGGGTCGACGAAATGGTCGCAAGTGTAGAGGCTCCCGTCCCGCTCGAGGGCGAGGGCCTCGCCGCAGGTCTCGCGCTGCACGCAGAGGGCATGGGGCAGGCCGTAGATGGGGCGCAGGGCCTCGTCGAAGTTCTGCACGACGAGCCTACCGAGGTCGGAGGCGATCCAGAGGTCGAAGGCGCGGCAGAGGAAGTCGCCGATCGACTCGGCCGGCGCAGCCTCGGGCTGCGGCCGGCCTTCTCGCGCGGGCGTGACGAGGGGCAGGAACTGGAGATAGCGCGCGCCGATGCCGTGAAAGAAGCCGTAGACTTCGTCAGGCTTCCTGGCGCTCTCCTTGGTGAGCACGCAGAGGAGGTTCACGAGGACGCCGCGGCGCGCGAGGGTTTCGTAGGATCGCATGACGCGCGCATGGGTCGGTCGGCCTTCCGCGGTCCTGCGGTAGGCGTCGTGGATATCCGCCGGCCCGTCGAGGCTGAGGCCGACCGACCAGCGCTCGGCGGCGAGGAAATCGGCCCAAGCCGCGTCCAGGCCGAGTCCGTTGGTCTGGATGCCGTTCGTGACCGTCATCGACTCGGGAGCCAGGCGCCGCTCCATGCGCGCGATGCGCTTGAAATAATCCAGGCCGAGGAGGGTCGGCTCGCCGCCGTGCCACTCGAAGTGGACGGCCACCCTGACGGCGTCTCCGGCGGCCTCGAGGCGCTGCGCGATGTACAGCTCGAGGAACTCCTCGCTCATGCGGCCGGGCGGGCGGGCGCCTCCGGCCGGCGCCGCGCCCGCGGCTGCCGTCTCGTTGCCCACGTAATAGCAGTAGCCGCAGCGCAGGTCGCAGCGCGGCCCGGCCGGCTTGGCCATCACGAGGAAGTCCCTATTCGATCGCATTACGCCAGGCCTCAGTCATTACGCTCCTTCCCGGGGCTGGTTTTAGCTCGTCAGGTGCTTCGCGAAGAAGCCGAGGAGCCTGGCGAAGGAATCGCGCGCCGCGTCGACCGCGTAGGCGGGGCCCGAGTCGTTGAAGAAGCCGTGATTCGCGCCCTTGTATACGTGGCGCTCGAAGCTCTTGCCCCGCGCGGCCATCGTCTCCTCGAAGGCGGGTATGCCGGCGTTGACGCGCTGGTCGAGCTCGCCGAAGAAGCCGATGACGGGGCAGGCTATGCCGCCTAACTTCTCGGCCGCCGGGGCCGTCCCGTAGTAGACCGCCGCCGCGGAGACCTGCGGCTCCTCGCAGGCGAGGAGGGCGGCGAGCCCGCCGCCCATGCAGAAACCGACGCAGCCGACCTTGCTCCCCGCGCTTTCCGGCCGCGCGCTCCGAAGGTAGGCGACCGCCTCCCGAAGCGGATCGACGAAGGTCGGCACGAAATTGATCATCGAGAAGATCGCCCCGAAGCTCTCGAGGATGCGCGCGCGCTCGTCCTCGGGGAGGACCGCCATGGCCGCGTCGCGCGCGGCCTTGTCAAAGCGCGCCGCGGGCGGCATGGTCTCCATGAAGGCCATGGCCTCGTCGACCCGCGCCCGGCGCAGGGCCTCGGGACGGACGCCTCCCTTCGCGTAGAGGTCGGGCGCGAGGACCGCGTAGCCCGCGGCCGCGATCCTCCTCGCGACATCCTCGATCTGGTCGTTGAGGCCCATGACCTCTGAGACGACGATGACGCTCGGCAGCGGCCCCTTCGCCCGCTCGGGGCAGGCGAAGTACCCGGTTCGGTCGCCGTAGCGGACCGATTCGCACTTGATCGGCATATGTCCTCCTTATCTCTTGCGCGCCTTCGGCCTCGCCTTGTCCCTCGGCGCGGGCGCCCGAGCCTCGACGCCATCGATTATCAGGTCGACCGCGCGCAGTATCTTCTCGCTGAGCCGGTCTATATCTACTTCGCCTCCCTGGAGGAAGGCTGCCTGCTTCATCGCGAAGGCTACGCCGATGATCGCTTCCGCCGCCTCGCGCGCATCGTGCGCCCGCGCCTCTCCGGCTGAGATGCCTTCCTCGAGGAAGGAGGCGATGACCGCGGCGCTCGAATTGAAGACGCCGAGCCTATAGTCCCTCAAGAAGGGCGAGAGCTTGGTCAGGGCATCGGCCGAGATGTTCCGCAAGAGGTCGCTTTTCTGGCTGTATCGGAAGCTGTGGTCGATCCAGGCCTCGATCCTCGCCCTGAAGCCGCTGGCCGCCTGAGCTCTCTCGAGCGATAGGGCGTCGTATTGCGCCGCTTCCCGGCCGAGGGCCTCCTTGAACAGCGCTTCCTTGCTCTCGAAGTAGTAATAGAGGGAGACCTTGTTCATGCCGACAAGGCCGCCGATGTCGTCCATCGTAGCCTTGTCGTAGCCGAATTGGGCGAAGCAGCGCTTCGCGGCGTCCAGTATCTCGGCCTTCTTGTCGGACAGAGCCATCGCGGCTTCCTTCTCGGGGAATCAGTATTCTAATATTATACCATATTGTTAGAATGTTAGTCAAACGAAGATAGTCAGCCGCTGTTTTCCCCGCCCTAGCCGTAGCCCCATGGGCCCGATGAGCGTTACAATAATCAGGAGGAGGCTGCATGCCGCAGACCGTAATCCACAACTGCAAGCTGCTCGCGGGCTACGCCAGCATGGACAATTGCGCCCTCCTCATCGAGGACGGGTTAATCGGCGACGTCTTTTCCGAGCGCCGCTTCGAGCAGAAGCGCTTCGACGGCTCGGCCCGGATCATCGACGCCGGCGGGGCTTACGTAGCCCCGGGCTTCATCGACAGCCACATCCACGGCTTCGCCGGCTACGGCACCGAGGATCTCTCGGCGGACGCCATCATGGCCATGTCCGACCGCCTGGGCTCCTACGGAGTCACGGCCTTCTGCCCCACCATCTACCCGATGGGCGAGGGCGACATGATCGCCGCCATCAAGGCCTGCGTCGGCGCGATGGGCCGCGAGACCGGGGCCAGGGTGATGGGCGTCCACCTCGAGGGGCCCTTCATCTCCCCGGCCCGCCTGGGGGTCCAGAAGCCCGAATTCGTCCGGGCCGTGGACCTCGACCTCATGGAGCGGCTCTTCGCCGCCGGGGGCGGGCACATCACCAACATGACCGTCGCCCCCGAGATCAAGGGCATGCGCGAGCTCGCCCTGTACTGCCTCAAGCGCGGCATCGTGCTGCAGGCCGGCCATACCGACGCCACCTACGAGAACATGCTCGAGGGCATGCAGGC
>DBTW01000154.1 GCA_002307245.1 Spirochaetaceae bacterium UBA1306
ATCGCGGCCCCGGAGTACTCCTGGAGATAGGGCGCGGGCGATACTCCGTAGAGCTCGGAGCCGAGCTTCCCGACGGCCGAATCGCGCGAGATGCCGAGCCGCCTCTAGAAGCTGGGGTTCACGTCGACGATGCGGTAGTCGACGACGGCGCCGTCCTCGCGCCGCACCAGCTCGTGCATCGCCACGCCCTCCGACATGCTGGCCAGGAGGCTGCTGAAGAGGCCCCGCGAGCGCCGGGCCGACTCGGAGGCCAGGACCATGTCCGTCACGTCGTCGACCCAGACGGCCGCGCATCCCGCGGCTCCGGTACCGGGATCGATCCAGGGAACCGCGTCGAGCCTCATCCAGCAGCAGCGGCCCTCGCGGAAGCAGCGGACGGAAGGATAGGCCTCATGGGGAAAGGGGCTGCCGTCCTCACGGACGGCCTGCCAGATCTGGTCGAAGGAATCCCCGTCCCTCCGCGATGCCCTCGGGCAGTCCGTAGATCTCGCGCGCGACCTCGTTACAGGCGAGCAGGCGGGTCGACTGGTCGAGGAGGACGGCTCCGTAGGGCGAGGACCGGAACAGGACCTCGAACTGCAGGAGCGGGTCCTGGAAGCCGACCGGCACGCTCAATGCGCTGCTCATGCGGAAAGTCTAGGCGATCGGGAGCGATCTTTCCATGTCTCGGACTCGGATCTCAGTCCTCGGCGTCCTCGACCCCGACCGAGGACCGGCTCGGCCCGAAGAGGCCAATGCCCAGGGTTTCGCGCACCCTTGCGACTGTCCTCGAGAACTGGATCGCGAGGGCGAAGAAGGTCCAGACCAGGGTGGCGGCCACGACCGCGGAGGGCGCCCATTCGGGCAGCCCGGGCAGGAGCTCCGATGCGAGGAGGAGTGCCCCGAAAATCGGCAACTCCGGGTAGAAGCCTCGATATACGAGGCCGACGAGGCGGTCGCGCATGACGTCTCCGGAGAAGCGGGCCGTGGTGAAGCCCATGAGGAGGCAGCCGGGGAGGATGGCCTGGGCGCCGATGCGCCGCTCGGCGAGGAGGGCCCAGGCGAAGATCGGCAGGATGCAGGAGAGCATGATGGCGAGGAGGTCCGGCCTGCCCGCGCTCTTGAAGGTGAGGGCGATCGAGGCGATGAAGGCGATGGGCGCGAGGGAATAGGCCAGGAGGATCGGGGGGAGGCCGAAGGGCCCGGGAGCGGACCAGAAATCGTAGCCGAGCGCCCAGACGGCGAGGCAGATCAGGTAGGTGAGGAGGAGGGCTTCCTCGCTCGAGACGCGGCCGAACACGAGGACGCCGGTGTTGCGCGTCGTGCGGAGACTCAGCCAGTCGGCGAGGCAGCAGAAGAGCGTGGTGAAGGCCACGAGGAGGGGCGGGATGACGGGGAAGGCGAGGCCGAGGCCAAGCGGGATGAGGAATGTATTGAAGGAATCGAACCAATGGTCGACGAATTCCCCAAGGGGCCCGGAGGCGCCGGTGCGCCGCGCCTGCATGCCGTCGAGGTTGTCCATTGTATGGTAGAAAAACAGGCAGAGGGCGACGACGCCGAAGAGCCAGGGGCTCCGCCTGGCCGCTATGTCCATCGGGCCGCAGAAAATACCCGAAAGGATCAGGAAGGCGATCCAGGCCCCGACATCGCCGATGATGCTGACGAGGTTCGCCGACATCCTCTCGGGAATGGCCTTGATCGCAATCGGCAACCAGTAGCGCTTGTAAAAAGCGTTGATGATCGACTCGTTCACGCTCTGGTAGGAATACTTGAGCGGACGATCAGGATCGTAATAGCGTTCCATGGACCTACCTGGACTTTAGGCTCGTGCGGTCATACTAAACGGAGGCCCCGCGTTTGGCAAGGCGCTATCGCAGGAGCTCGCGCTCGAGAGTCATGTCGGTCTGCTCAGTGTTTAAACGGGGGCTGGCCCGAAGGCCAGCCCCATTGAGTTTTTACCTCCGCCTCTAGCGAGCGGCTTTTTTAACTGCGCGACCGTTTGCGCTGGCCGGAAAACGTACGGCATGCTCTCCGCCCGGGCGCAATTCGATTCTATGCCTCATACGGGAATTGGCAAGCGATAAGGGCGAAAAGCCTTGTAGACAATTGTCTACAAGGCCGGAAAATGACCATAATTCTTGTAGACAAACGTCTACACGCCCTGTCGCGGTCGGATTTACCATGATAGGATGACCCCATGGAGGGATATATGGCTGAACGAAAGCGCTTTCCAGAGGAAACATGGAATAGTATCGTACCCATCGTCTCGTCAGCTTTCTCGATGGATGACTCGAGGAGCGAACGGCTGCGCGCCAACACGACGGCCAAGCTCATCGCCGCCATCCCCTTCCTGGCCGGTTGCCGCGAGCCCGAGCGCACGGCCCTCGCCCACCTCGGCACCTACGTGATCGCGGGCTGCGAATCGGGAGAGGCCGTATTCGACCACAAGGCGACCGATAATTACGATGTCCTGGCCCGCCTCGCGACCATCGCCTCCTTCGAGGGCGGCGATCCGGCTATCATCGCACGCGGCATGAAGCTCCTCGCCTCGATCATCATCCGGGGATATCAGCGGGACATCGCATCCGACCAGGCCAAGGGCCTGTATAACCCGGTCGGCGCGGGCGCCTGGAACGCCGACCAGGAATTGGCCTCCCTCGCCAGCGCCATCGCCTCGATCGAGGACGCCGAGATGGACGCGATCGTCGGTGGAGCCGTGAAGGGGTCATGGTGGATGAAGGCCTAGATAGAAGGAAGCGAGAACTTAAGGCGCGGTAAATGGGATCGAAGCTCAAATCCTCAGGGATTTTCTTTGGCTGCCTCTTCTCCGCAGCCTTGATACTCAACATCGGATCCCTTGCCATAGATGACGGGCTGTCGATACTGTCGATCTTCTCGGATTTCCGCTCGGTCCTGAGCCTCCTGCTGCTCAGCGCCATCCTATTCGCCACGGCCTTCATCGAGCCCCTCGCGTGGCTGCAGCCCGTCATCTTCCTGATCTTGGTCCCGGTCCCGCTGATGAACAGCACGGACTCCTTTTTCGGCCTGGGCTTCTTCGCGGTGGCCGTCCTCCTCCTCTTCAAGCTCGGCTTCTACGACAGGCATAGGATAGCCAAGGCAACCGCGAGCGTGGTCTACATACTCGCGGTCGAGGTGATAGTCGCCCTGATCCATGGCGAGCAAATATACATGGGCCTGATGCCCGCCATCTTCATCGTCGGCTTCCTGTTCTTCCTCTTCATAACCTTCCGCGACAAGCTGTTCATCTACCTCAAGGAGCCCAAGCCCAAGCTCTCACTCAGCGAGAAAGGGCTCTCCGACGCCGAGCAGCTCTACATCGCGGCGATCGCGATGGGCAAATCGTCCAAGGAAATCTCCATCGAGGCGGGGGTCAGCGAATCGACGGTGAGGAATACCCTCTCCCGCGCCTACAAGAAATTCGACGTCTCCAGCCGAGGGGCCTTCCTCGCCATGGTCTCGGATTTCGAGATCATCGATTAGGATCGCGGCTCGAGCGTAGTAAGGCGTAGGCGGCGATGAGGAAGCGCAGGCCGCGATAGCCCAGGCCGGGGTCGAGGGCGGACTCCGAGAGCACGAGGTCGGTAGGCCAGTCCTCGCCCGCCTCGGCCGCTCCCCTCGCGAGGATGATCCTGGCCATAGGCGCGCCGTCCGGCGGGTCGGCGAGCAGGTCGGCCAAGGCGCGGTCGAAGGCGTCGCGTCCCGGGGAGCCGGCCTCCCCGATGGCGCTCGCCGCGAGGTCGCCCAAGCTCGATACGGCGGCTGATTCGTCCTCGAGGAAGGTCTCGTAGAGGCCGTAAAAGCGCGGCATGATGCCCGCTATCGAGGCGGTCGCCAACAGCAGCTCGTCGGACACGAAGGCCGGGTCGCGCTCGCGCCTGAGGCAGGACAGCAAGGTCGGCACCGAGGATCGCGATCCCAGGATCTCCAGCGCGTAGGCCGCCGAGATCCTGACGCGCGGGATCCTGGACGAGGCCAGGACATCCTCGATCATGCCCGCGCTGCCCCTATCGCCCAGGCGGGCGAGGGCCACCATGGCCGAGCCCTGGAGCATGTAGTCCTGGGCCGAGGCGGCCCGCCTCAGCGCGGGCAGGGCACGCTCGGGCCGAGGACAGGACTTCCCGAGGATGCGGGCCGCCAGGTAAGCGGTCGTGTAGGGCTGGCGCTCCACCTCTGCCACGAGGGCTTCGGACGCGGCCTCGCCGAGCTCCCCCATGTTCTCGATCGCGAGGAGGGCCTCGAGCCTTACGTCGAACCTGGGGGAGCCCAGGTAGGCGAGGAGCCCCGCCTGGGTCTGGCCCGAGGCCCCGCCCTCGGCCCCCGCGCCGATCCCGCGGATGAGGCCGATCTCCTCGACGGGGTCGGCGCTCTTGTCGAGCCTCGACAGGAGATTGAAGGCGCGCAGGTCGCGGATCGAGAAGATGACGCCGATCGACTCCCGCACCGAGGCCGAGCCGAGGCGCACGAGAGCGGGAGACCGCATGATCACCCACAGGACGATGGCTATCAGGCTCCCGAAGAAGACGCGGTAAGCCGAGGCTGGACCGAGGCCGAGGGTCTCGAGGGCGTCGAGGACGAGGCCACCCGCGCCGGCGCCCAAGGTCCCGCCGAGGCCGTAGACGAGGAAGTAGACCACGCCGAGGTCGAGGGTGCGCTCGGGGCTGACGAGGGAGAAGAAGTAGGTCTGCCCCACGTTCTCCTCGCCCGATATGCCAAAAGAGGTGAGGAAGTTGACGAGGGAAAGGAGAACGATGACGAAGACGGGAGAGGCGAAGGGCCCGACCGGCCCCGGCGAGAGTATCAGGGGGAGGAGACTGATCGCCGTGACCGCGGCGAAAACGACGTAGAGGGGCTTGGCGCCGAGGCGGTCGACGAGGCGCCGCGCGAAGAGGCCCATGGCGATGGATCCAAGGCTCGAGACTAGGGCATAGGCCATGACCATGTCGTCGCCCTGGAGATAGACCTCCTTCGCGTAGACGGGGAGGAAGGAGCGGGCCATGCCCGAGACGAAGGCGAGGAGGAAGAGCGCCTCCATGAATGCCTTGAAGCCCTTTTCCTTGAAAGCGTCGCGAGCGCTCTTTAGGAGGCTGCCCGCCTTGTCCGGGCGGTAGCCCTCGGGCTCCGGGACACGGCGGATGAGGACCATGGAGCCGATGACGCCGAGGCCGATGCCCACTCCCATCGCGGCCGCAAAGACCCAGGCGGGAGCCGAGCGCCCGATCACGAGGGCTACGACGAGGTTCGCGACGAGGCCAGCGAGGTTGGCGACTATATTAACGTTTACGAGGAAGGCGCCGCGATCGGCGCGCCTGGCGCCCGCGCCGCCGTCGGCGAGGTTCGCCAGCACGGGGTTGTTGCCAATGAGGCCGATGCCCCTGAACACGTTGAAAAGGGCGATGCCCATGAGTATGCAGCCGAAGCCGAGGCCCGGCAGGCCTCGCGAGACGAAGACGGGGGCGAGGAGGGCGGGCGACACGCCGACGAAGCGCCAGAACCAAGCCCAGCCGAAGACCTTAACGATGGGTTTCTCGCGCGCAAAGCGTTTGCCCAAGGGCAGGAAGAAGAAGGTGATGTACCCGAAAGCGTTGAGGAGGCCGATCGTCGCGTTGGAGGCGCCGAGGCTGAGGGCGTAGAGGGTTACGAAGCTCCCCGAAAGCAGGACGAAGGAGAGCGAATTAAACGTGTTGAAGAGGTGGAAGGAATTACGGCCCTTGCGAACCGCAGCTGGGGAGAGTTGAGCCATAGCTTCTACTATAATCCGCCTGGGCCTCTGTTGAAAGCGGCGAAGGCCTTTAGCCCCTGCCCAGCGAGGCAATGAACTCGGCGCGACCGCGCGTTTTAGTCTTGCGGAGGATCGAAGCCACCTTATTGGATGCCGATTTCGGCGAACAGCTCAGCTCGAGCGCGATCTCCTTGTCGCTTTTTCCCTGGACAAGTATCCGGGCGACCGCGAGCTCGCTTTCCGAGAGACCCAGGCGCGCGAACTCGGCCTCCATGCCGCGGCCCGAAGATTCGTCCCCGTACAGCGCTCCCTTGATCCGACGCTCGGCTTCCTTGAAGCCCTCCTCGCGTATCGCGAGCACGGCCTCCGCTTTGGCGAGTAGCTCCTCGGGCCTGAAAGGCTTCACGAGGTAATCGACGGCGCCCGAACCCAGGCACTCGATCTTTTCCTCATCCGAGGAGCGTGCGGTGAGAAAGATGAAGGGCAGGCCAGCGTGACGCTCATCACCGCGCATCCTCCTAAGGAGCTCCTTGCCGTCCATGCCTGGCATCATGATGTCCGAGACGACGAGCCTTATTTGCCGATCCCTGTCAAGGAGCGCCAGAGCCTCGACACCGTTTTTCGCGCGCAAGGTCCGATAGCCGTCGGCGAAAATATCATAGAGAAAATCCAGGAGGTCGACGTTGTCCTCCACGAGAAGCACGGTCTTTTTCCTGCCGCCCCGCGCGGGGGGCGATGGCCCATCCAGTACGTCGCCCCCAGCGCCCCTGACGGGAACATCCGTGAGAATTGTCTTGCGCCTCTCGACCGCGGCGGCATCGTTGTCGCGGGCCAGCTCCCGCGGATCCCCGGCGCACCCGAGTCCTAGTCTTGGCAGGCGCAGGGTGAAGCGCGAGCCCGAGCCCAGCTCGCTTTCGACCGAGATAGCTCCGCCCATGAGGACGAGTATCTCCTTCGTCAGCGAGAGGCCGATTCCCGTTCCTTCATAATGGCGTCCGGCCCCGCCATCTCCCTGCCCGAAGCGCTCGAAGATGCCGTCAAGCCGGTCCTTCGCTATACCTATGCCGTTATCCCGGATCGAGACGAGGGCTTCGTCGCCATCGACGCGGCAATCGATCTCGACCTTGCCGCCCGAATCGGTGAACTTCAACGCGTTAGAGGCAAGGTTGAAGAATGCCACTTCGAAGAGCTCGACATCGATACTGACCTGGCAGGCCGACTGGCCAAGGGACGCGCATAACACGATCCCCTGGGAGGCGGCGACGGATTCCAGCTCGGCAGCGTATACCCGCAGCAACTCGCGCAGGTCCACGAGCCTCGGCAAAGCTCGCAGTTTGACCTGCTCGATCTTCGCGAACAGAAGGAGATTGTTCACCTGCCTGTGCAGCCGCTCGTAATTGCGCGACATCGCCTCGAATATGGGATTGCCGATCGCGACCGTCTTGCCGAAACGCCCGGCGCGCAGGCCCGCGAGCGGGGCCGTGATGAGGGTCAAGGGAGTCCGCAGCTCGTGAGATATATTGAAAAAGAAATTGGTCTTGGCGAGGTCGAGCTCCTTGAGCCGCTCGTTAGCCAGGGCAAGCTCGGCCGTACGGGAGCGGATCTTATCCTCGAGGCCTGTTTTTTCGTTCTTGAGCTCTTCCGACAGCCGTTCAGCCTTATTGAACGCATCCCGGAATATTTGCGAAAGAATGCTGGCTTGAAGGATGATGAAAACCGCCACTCCGAAAGGGACAAGATAGGTTATCGTCGGGAACCGAGGCACCGCCTGTACATCGTGGATGTTGTCGTTGAGAGAAACAAGGAACATCAGGAGAAAACCGAAAAAGAATCGCCCAGCGCCGACGATTCTTAGGCGAAGACTCCGGAATGAGGAAATCAGGATATATGCCGAGCAGGCAAAGTAGATAAATTGAAATGGGATCAGCGTCGACTGAAGGGCGGAAATCGGTATAAAAATGGCCAGGGCAACAGCCACAATGGTTATCCCGAGAAGGCTTCTATACACGGGACGTGGCGTGGATACAGGCGATATGTTAATAACAAGAGCGAGAAGGACCGGCATCGTCCCATAGAATGACAGGTAGCCCAACCGGAGAACCAGCCCGAAAATGTCGGCCTCGGGGAAAGCGTTCTCGAGATACTTCTCGGTACAAAATATTCGCATGGCCATCAATAAGCAAAAGAGGCCAAATATGAAATATTCCCTATGGGACCGACCCTGGGCCACTAACAGGAAATGGAAAAAGGCCATCATAAGGAAAAATCCAACCGCGATCAGCATCACCATATCTCTTTGATATCGAACCTGGAGGAGCTCATTAGCGTCCCCTAGGATCACGGGACGAAATGGTCCGCCGACCAGGCTATGGTAATTCGAG
>DBTW01000215.1:0-1224 GCA_002307245.1 Spirochaetaceae bacterium UBA1306
AGTCGAACTTCTCCTCGTAGGCGACTGCCTGGCTCAATGCGGGGTCCCAATAGATGCGTTGGTCGGAGTACGCGGCGATCTGGACGGGGAAGGCGTCCTTGTAGGCGCGGGGCTCGCCGGGGCGCTCGAAGATGGTGTAGGAGGCCGTGACGACGAGGAGGTTTTTACCGTCTTTCTGGACGGGGCCCTCGTAGCGGTAGCGCACGTCTATCGGGATACGGTAGGGGTCGGGGATGCCGAAGCCGCGGCGGAAGTCATGGCGCTCCTCGCCCGGGGCGTTCCATGTGTCGCCGGGCGAGAGCTCTTTGTCGGGGAAGGTCGGGACGTCTCGGACGACGGGCATGTAGTACTTGGGGTCGATCGTATAATGCCCGAGCCTGTCGCGCGCGAATTCCGAGTTGTAGCTCTCGGTGATCACGAAGGCGGAGTCGCCTTTCTTCCGCTCGGAGGTCTCGAAGGTCCCGCGAAGGGTCCCCGAGGAGCCGTCCGGCGCGGCCTCGGCCGTCTCGAAGGCGATGCGGTTGAGGATCTGCGTCGAGCCGGCGAAGCGGCGGTTCACGTAGACGTCCTCGTCGACGGTCGAGAGTATGCGGTACTTGTCGCCCTTCGCGTGCGAGAAGGCGAAGCGGTAGGCCGTGGCCGTGGCCGCGGGCGGGGCCGCTTGGGCGAAGGCGCCTAGGCCGGCCGAGGGCAGGGCTTGGGCGAGGAGGGCCGCGAGGGCGAGGACCGTCGTTCTTCTCATCATACGGATAATATCGGCAGGGAGCTGGGCGAACTATCGCGCGGTCGGGGCGCCGATCCCTAGGGATTCGGCGCCCCCGGTCGAGGATTAACGGCTTATTTCTTCGCAGCCGCGAGGTAGCGGTCGTACTGGGCTTGGCGCACGGCGAGGACTTTGTCGATGCCCATCTTCTTGAGCGTGGCCAGGTACTTGTCGAAGTTGCTGACGCTCTCGATGCCCATGATGAACTTGAGTTCCATCTCCACGACGTAGGTGGTGATGTCCGGCAGGTACTGGTTCTCGATGGACGCCTCGGCGGGCAGGGAGTAGATGAAGGGCCAGGGCGCCTTCATGTAGGGAGCGACGGCGTAGTCGAACTGGACGTGCCAAGGAGGCAGGATGCCTTCCGCCATGGCGGTCGACTGGATGAGGGGAAGGCAGACGGGGTCGATGCCGAACTTCTGGATGTAGTCGTTGTCCTTGCCATTAGCGGTATAGGCCTT
>DBTW01000215.1:1563-7429 GCA_002307245.1 Spirochaetaceae bacterium UBA1306
CTGCGATTCCTCGCCGATGGCGAGGTCGAGGAACTTGAACGCGGCCTCGGGGTTCTTGCAGTCCTTGGAGATGCCGAACAGGCCCGTTATCGAGTCCCTGCCGAGGTAGTAGCGGTCGCCGTACTTGCCCTTGACCGGCAGGATACCTTTGATGATCCCGTTCTTGCCGTCGTAGTCCTTGTACTGGTTGCTGTAGCCCTGGGACATGAGCCAGCTGAAATGGAAGTCGACGCCGGTTATGTCCTTGGCGAAGCGGGAGGTCTCCTGGTCCATGGTCGTCGTGACGAAATCCGGATCGAGGAGGCCTTCCTTATACAGCATGTTGAGGTAGGTGACGTAGTCCTTGTACGCGCTCTCCATGTAACCGAAGCTCACTTTGCCTTTCTTGTCGGCCTGGAAATGGACCGAAGGATCTTCGTAGAGGTCGAGGCCGAACATGGGGCCGAAGGCTTTCTGGAGGTAGGCTTTCTCGATCGACAGGGGTATCTCGTCCTTCTTTCCGTTCTTGTTCGGGTCCTTGTCGCGGAAGGCCCGGAGCATGTTGGTGAACTCGTCGAGGGTAGTCGGCTCCTTGAGGCCGAGGGCGGCGAGCCACTTCTCGTTGACCATGAAGCAGGGCTGATAGTTCATCCCGAGGCCGAGCTGCGGGACATAGTACATCTTGCCTTCGGGGGTGGTGAGGCTCGACTTGACGCCGGCATAGGGGCTCGACTTGGCGTAGAGCTTCTTCATGTTGACCCCGTACTTCTCGTAGAGGGAGTCGATGGGGATGAAGAGGCCTCCCATGATGTACTTCATCGTGGGGTCCTTGTCCGGCAGGAGGATGATGTCGGGCAGGTCGGCGCCGGCCGCCAGCCTCGGCCTTAGGGCGTCGGGATAATTGCCGGGGGGCAGGAGCTGGTACTTGATCGTGATGCCGGCCCTCTTGGCGAGCTCCAGCGCGACCGGCGAGATCGCGAGGTCGGCGCTGCTGTAATAGGAGTTGATCGCAAGGACGGTCAGGGTGATGGGCTTGTCGGAGATGGGCCCTTTCCCGGCATAGGCCGTTTCCGCGCCGAGCGGGGCGATGATCCCGCAGGCGAGGATCAGCGGGAGCGCCGCCGCGATTCGAGAAAGCGATGACGATGCACTTCTCATTCCGTTCCTCCTGGATAATTCCATATACGATACGGCCGCGAGCCGCGGCCGGGATCGACCGGTAAGGAGCCTAGCCCTTGACCGCCCCGAGCATGATCCCCTTCACGAAATAGCGCTGGAGGAAGGGGTAGATCGTGATGATGGGCAGTATCGAGACGATGATGGTGACGTAGCGAATCTGCAGCGAGGATACGGCGAGGGCCTGTACGGCCGTGCCGCCGCCCATCCTCTGCAGGACTTCGGGCGAGGCCATGATGAGGACGCGCCTGAGGAGGATCTGGAGGGGCTGCAGCTTTTGGTCCCCGAGGAAGAGCAGCGCTCCGAAGAAGTTGTTCCAATGGCTCACGGCATAGTACAGCGTGAGTACCGCGAGGGTGGGCTTGATGAGGGGGAAGGCGATCCGGAAGAGGGTCGTGATGTCGTTGGCCCCGTCGATCGAGGCGCTCTCGAATATCTCCGAGGAGATGCCTTCGAAGGCCGAGCGGCAGATCATGACGTTGTAGGTGGACACGAGGAGGGGGAGCACCATGACCCACCTCGTGTTGTAGAGGCCGAGCTTCGTGACGACGATGTAGAAGGGGATGAGGCCACCCGAGAAGTACATCGTGAAGGCGATGAAAAAATTGAGTTGCCTCCGCAGGAAGAAGCGCCTCCGCGACAGGGGATAGGCGGCTAGGCAGGTGGCGAGGATATTGAGCGCCGTGCCTACGGTAGTGTACCAGATCGTGTTGTAGTACGACTGCCAGATGTCGGGAAAGCCGAGCACCATCTTATAGCCGGCTAGCGAGAGGTCGATCGGGTAGGCCGTGATGAACCTTGTGTTGATCGCCTCCACCGAGCTCAGCGATACGCTGAGGACGTAGAGGAAGGGGTATAGCGTCACGATGACGGCGGCGATCACGAAGCCGTAGGCCAGGGCGAAGAACGCCCGGTTCGCGGCCGAATTCCCGTAGGCTCGAAGTTCCTTGCGCCTCATCTCGGCCCTCCTCACCATAGGGACATGTCGTTGGCGCGGCGGCTCAGCCTGTTCGCCGCGTAGACTATCGCGAAGCTTATGACCGAGTTGAAGAGGCCGACCGCCGTGGCGTAGCCGAAGTTCTGCGACTCGATGCCCTGCCGGTATACGTAGGTGGAGATCACGTCTGCGGTCTCGTAGGTCGCGCCGTTGTAGAGCAGGTAGACCTTCTCGAAGCCGACGCTCAGGATGCCCCCGAGGGCGAGGATGAGGAGGATGAAGATCGTCGGCTTGAGGCAGGGCAAGGTGATGCGGCGGGCCTCCTGGAACTTATTCACGCCGTCGATCCTGCCCGCGTCGTAGAGCTCGGGATCGATGCCCATGATCGCGGCTATGTAAATAATGGAATTGAAGCCGAAGCTCTGCCAGACTCCCGAGGCCGTGAAGATCGTCCGGAACCACTTGGGGTCCATCATGAAGTTGACCTTCCGGCCCCCCAGCCTCGATATGATCCCGTTGACTATGCCGTCCGACAGCGAGAGGAAGTTGACGATCATGCCCGCGACCACGACGGAGGAGATGAAGTAGGGCAGGTAGGAGGCGGTCTGGGCCGCCGCCCTCGCCTTGGGGCTCCGTATCTCGGTGACGCAGAGGGCGAAGAGGATGGGGATCGGAAAGCCGAAGAGTAGGGGATAGAAGGCAAGAAGGAAGGTGTTGCGGAGGAGCCTCCAGAAGAACTGCGACTCGAAGAAGGCCTTGAACCACTTCAGGCCCACCCAGGTCCCGCCAAAGAGGCCGTTTCCGGGGAGGTAGTCCTTGAAGGCGATGAGCATGCCGGGCATCGGGAGGTAGAAGAAAATGACGTAGTAGGCGAATACGGGCAGGAAGAGCAGGAGCAGGTACCTGTCGCGTATCGCCATGCTGAGCAAGCCATTCTTTTTCGCCATCTTCCTCTCCCGTCTCGTTCTCCGCCCGCGCTTCGCTCGAGCTGGGAATTCACTCTAGGCGCGGTTTTTCAAGACTGGCAACGTTCACTTTTTCCGATGCTTCATTTCGCGCCTCCGGGGCCCAATCGTTCGTCCTGGCACTCGACAAGGCCACGCCTGCGCGTTTATATCTCCTTATGCGGCGAATAAGCGTGGGCGCGGGCGGGGCGGATTTCGCCAGCCTCGGCGCGGCTATCGAATCAATCCCGAGGGACGGGGGCGGGGGCACGGTCGTCCTCCTCGAGGCCGGGACCTATCGCGAGAAGGTCGAGATCCGGGCTCCCCGGGTGCGGATTGTGGGCCGGGGCGCCTCAAGCACGAAGATCGTCTTCGGCGATTGCGCCTCCAAGCAGCTCCCCGACGGTAGGGCGATGGGCACCTTCAATTCCTACACGCTTTACGCGGGCGCTCCGGATATCCGGATCGAGGAGCTCACGATCGAGAATTCGGCGGGCGATGGCCGCGAGGTCGGCCAGGGGGTCGCGCTCTACGCGGACGCGGATCGGCTGAGTTTCCGGAACTGCGCCTTCATCGGTTGCCAGGATACTCTTTGCCTGGGCCCTCTGCCCCGCGATCCGATCCCCAAAGGTGTCAATCCCGTACACGACTTCGCGGGCTTCGAGGCCGAGCCGGCCCTACGTTCTTTCCGCCAATATTACGAGGGCTGCTTCATCCGCGGTGACGTGGATTTCATCTTCGGGAGCGCGGCGGCCTTCTTCGCGGGCTGCGAGCTTTCCTCGAGGGACAGGGGCGAGGCCGTCAATGGCTATATTACCGCGGCCTCGACCTATCCGGCCGAGGCCCATGGTTTCGTCTTCCGGGATTGCAGGCTGACCGGGGAAGCCGGCCCCGATAGCGTCTACCTGGGGCGGCCCTGGCGGAGCAATGCCCGGACGGCCTTCGTCGACTGCTGGATGGGTGCCCATATAAAAAAGGAAGCTTGGGACGATTGGGATAAGGCGGAGGCGCGGGAGCTCGCGCGTTATTGTGAAGGCGGCTCCATGGGGCCGGGGGCCGATCTCGCGGCTCGCGTCGGCTGGGCGAGGCCGATCGCCGAGGCCGACAGGGGCGCCTATTCTATCGCAGCCGTCCTCGCGGGCAGCGACGGCTGGGATCCGAGGATCTGGTTATGACGGAATGCGGTGATGTGTATTATAGCTCCGAAGAGAGCCTCGGAGCCTTGTTTGACCGAGAGGCCCGGCGCATGGGCTTCTCCGCCCGTACGATGGGGGAGTTCGAGGCCTGGAAGGTCGCCCTACGCGCCGAGCTCGCAGGCCTTATAGGCCTCGATAGGATGAAGGCGCTTCCTCCCGAGCCACGCCTCCTCGAAAGCGTTCCCTGCGAGGGCTACCGGCGGGACAAGATCCTCCTCTGCGTCGAGGAGGGCGTATCGATGCCGATCTACGCCCTCGTGCCCGAGGGCCTGCGGCCGGGCGAGCGTCGACCATGCGTGATCGCCCCCCATGGGCACGGAGGGGGCGGAAAGCTCTCGGTCGCGGGCCGCGTCGACATCCCGGCGATCAGGGGGGCCGTCGAGAGATACAACTGCGATTACGGTCCCAAGCTCGCGCTCGCGGGCTTCGTCGCGCTTTGCCCCGACGCCCGGGCCATGGGCGAGCGCCGCGAAAGGGCGGCGCAGGGCGAGGGGGACGAGGCGCTCCTGCGCTGCTCCTGTCGGGAGCTCAACAACATGGCCGTCGGCTTCGGGCGGACGGTCACGGGGATGTGGACCTGGGACCTGATGCGGCTCGTCGACTATGCCGAGTCCAGGGAGGATTGCGATCCCTCCCGCATCGGCTGCGCCGGCTTTTCCTCAGGGGGCCAGCAGGCGCTCTGGCTGGCCGCGATGGACGAGCGGGTCCGCTGCGCCGTGGTCTCGGGCTATTTCTACGGCTACCGCGATTCGCTCTTCAAGCTGCCGGGCAACTGCAGCTGCAACTACGTGCCCCGCCTATGGGAGCTCGCCGACATGGGCGACCTGGGCGCCCTCGTGGCACCCCGCCTCCTGCTGGTCGAGTCGGGCCGGGACGATCCCCTGAACGGCGAGCGCGGCCTGGCCAACGTAGAGGAGCAGATCCGCATAACGCGTCAAGCCTACGCCGTCGCCGGCCGGCCCGACTCGCTCGTCCACAGCGTCATCGAGGGCGGCCACGCCTGGGGGGGGAGCCTGGCCGCGGGCTTCCTCTCCCGCATGGGCGAGCACGGCTCCTAGGCCAGGCTCTTCCTGTAGTCGCTCGGGTTCATGCCCATCTCCTTTTGGAAGTGACGCCTGAAGGTGAGGTTGCTGGAGTAGCCGCAGAGCGTCCCGACGCTCTCCAGGGAGATGGACTGGTCCTTGAGGAGCTCGACGGCCCGGTCCATCCGCCTCGAGTGGACGTAGCGCGAGAAGCTCATGCCGAAGCGCTCCTGGAAGAGGGCCGAGCCCCGCTTCATGCCGATTCCGTAGCGCTCCGATACGTTCTTGAGCGCCAAGCCGGGGTCGAAGCAATTGCCCTCCACGAAGGCGATGACCTCGTCGTCGACTCGCAAGGCTCCCCTCGACTCCGAGAGGCGATCGCAGGCCTCGGCGTAGATCTCGCGGTAATAACCCATCGCCTCCTCGAGGGTGGTCAAGGACATCGTCTTGTCCACGTTGACCGGGATCGAGGACAGGAGCCGCAGTCTGCCCAGGGCGCGCACCGTCACCACGTAGAGCTCGTAGAGCATCAACCTCGTGCCCTGGCCCATCCGGCCGGCGTCCGAGCGGTTGCGCTCGTAGATCTCCCCCAGGAGCTCGCACATGGACCCC
>DBTW01000161.1:0-11382 GCA_002307245.1 Spirochaetaceae bacterium UBA1306
GCGGACTGCCTGGCGGCCCTGGGAGTCGCCCGAGCCCTCGGTGCCATCGTCGAGGACCGCGGGGACGCGTTCTCGATCCGGGGCATCGGGGCTCCGGGCGGGTTTTCCCGGAAAACGGTCGCCGAATCGCCCGCGCGGTCCGAGGTATCCTGCGGCGAGTCCGGGCTTTGCCTGCGCATGTTCTCGCCCATCGCGGCCTTGTTCCGCGACGAGATCGAGTTCCGCGCCGAGGGAAGCCTGCGCAAGCGCCCCGTCGGCATGATCGAAGGCCCGCTCGTCGAGCTCGGGGCCGCGTGCTCCACCGACTCCGGGCTGCCGCCGGTGCGCGTCCGCGGTCCCCTGAAGGGCGGCCGCGCCCGCGTCGACGGCAGGGAAAGCTCGCAGTTCCTCACCGGCCTCCTCGTCGCCCTGCCCCTCGCCGAGGCCGATACGGTCCTCGAGGTCGAAGGCCTCGCGAGCCGCGGCTACGTGGACCTTACCTTGGACACGATGAGAGCGTTCGGCCTAGAAGCCGCGCGCGACTCCTCGTACTCGCGCTTCTCGATCCGGGGGCGGCATGCCTACCGCGCGGCCCGCTTTCCCGTCGAGGGCGATTGGAGCGGCGCGGCATTCCTCCTCGTCGCGGGCGCTCTCGCCGCTCGCGACGAGCGCCTCGTCGTCGGGAACCTCGACCTCGGCTCCTCGCAGCCCGATCGCGCGATCCTCGAAGCCCTGGATGCCGCCGGAGCCGTTGTGGAACGCCGTTCGGGCCGGGACGGCTCGGGCGCCGTCGCAGTCGGGCGCGGCGACCTTAAATCCTTCGAGTTCGACGCGAGCGACTGTCCCGACCTCTTTCCGCCCCTCGTCGCCCTCGCCCTCGCCTGCGACGGGGGGAGCCGGATTCGCGGCGCCCTTCGCCTGCGCGCCAAGGAGAGCGACCGCGCCGCCGCCCTTTCCGAGGAGTTCGCGAGGCTCGGGGCGAGGATAGAAGTCGAGGGCGACCTCATGCGCGTCTTCGGCGTCGGCGCGGCGCAAGGTGGCGATCTCCGCGGCGGTAGCGTCGACTCTCGCGGCGACCATCGCATCGCCATGGCCGCCGCGATTGCTTCCCTCGTCTGCTCCGCCCCCGTCGAGATAGAGCGCTCCGAGTGCGTGACCAAGTCCTGGCCGGGCTTCTTCGAGGACCTCGCCTCTGTCGCGCGTTGACCGCGGGCTTCCGATGGGCATATAATTATCGCTATGAACGGAAGCGCCACGCCCGGCCGCCGGAGTCCGGGTCCCGCGCCCCGGCCGAGCGCTCCCATCGACGCCCGCCTTCGCGCCCTGCATGACATCTCCATGGAGCTCTCCCGGGCCGACGATACCGACTCGCTCTGCCGCCGCGCGGTCGAGCTCTGCATCTCCCGCCTGGGCTTCGACCGGATCGGCATATGGTTCCTCGAACCGGGCGATCCCCGGATGATGCGCGGCACCTGGGGCACCGACGAGGAGGGCCGCCCGAGGGACGAGCGCGGGATCCGCGTCCGCCGCGACGAGAAATACCATCCTCAGGAGATCTACGACGGCGCCGTGCCCTTCGCGATCCTGCCCGGCGAAGAGGTCTTCGACGACCGGGGCCGGGCGGTCGGCCGCAGCGACAAGGCCATCGCCCCGCTGTGGGACGGCGCGAGGATAGTCGGGGAAATCGTCGCCGACAACCTTTTCTCCCACCGGCGCATCGACGCCGAGGACGGCGAGATCCTCGTGCTCTTCGCCAGGACCGTCGCGCATCTGTCGGTCTTGAAGGGGAGCGACGCCGCCCTCAAGGAGGCCTTGGCCGCGAAGGCCCTCCTCCTCCACGAACTTCGGCATAGAACCATGAACAGCTTCGCCCTGATCGGGAGCCTCGTGTCCATCGAGGCCAACAGGGCCGCCGACCCGACCCTCGAATCGGCGCTACGGAAGCTCCGCGACCGCATAACCGTGATGTCCTCCCTCTATCGCCGGCTCGACGCCTCTGGGGAGATCACGAGCGTCAGGCTGGACGAATACCTCGGGAAGCTGGCCGTCGACCTGATGGAGGGCTACGGGGCCGAGACGAGGGGCGTCTCGCTCCGCTGCGCGATGGAGCCCGTCGTGGTCGACATGAAGCTCGCTGTGGTTCTCGGCCTCATCGTAAACGAGCTCGTCACGGACTCTCTCAAGCATGCCTTCCCGGACGGCAGGGCGGGGGAGCTGTCCCTCTCCCTCTCCGGCGGCGGGCGCTGCGTCCTCTCTGTTCGCGACGACGGGGTGGGGCTGCCGCCCGATTTCGAGCAGCGCTCGAAGGCCGGCCTCGGCCTTTCCCTCGTCGATTTGCTCTGCGCCCAGATCGGCGCGAGCCTGGCGCGGAGCTCGGGGAGCGGCCTCGCCTACGACATAGCCTTCGCGCCCTGAGCCGAGGCCGTCCCCGCCTCGCGCTAGTCCTTGATGTTCTCCCGCAGGCCGTCCAGGAATTTCGTCATCTCCTCGGAGTCGCGCTGCCTGATGATGTGCGTCAGGTAGGAGAGCTGGGAGTTGATGAGCTCGAGCTGGCGAATGGTGTAGGGATTGAACATGATCTCCGTGAGGAGCCGGTCGTCCTCGGAGAGCAGGCCCTTCGCGATGGTCATGTGCCGCTTGAAGTTCGTGCCGGGCGTGTCGACCTTCTTCATGCAGGAGGCGAAGACCATTGTCGACGCGAAGGGCGTAGCGAGGGAGTAGGCGACCATCCGGTCGTGGCCCTCGAAGTCGAACTCGAAGATGCGGATGCCGAGCTTGGCGTAGAGCGCGCGGAAGAAGGCCTTGCCCGCCTCGCAGGACTCGGAGATGATGGCCGCGCTCTCGCTCTCGAGCTCGCGGATGTTCGCGAAGGTGGGACCGAACATGGGGTGGCTCGAGACGAAGGGGTGGCCGGACTCGCGGTAGAATTCGGCGAGCCCCGTCTTCACCGAGGCGATGTCGGCGAGGATGCAGGCCGGGCGGAGCCGGGACAGGATGGACTTGAACACGTCGACGGTCAGGCCCAGGGGCACGCAGTTGATCACCAGCTCGGGGTCGAAAGCCTCGGCCTCGACGAGCTCGAGGAAGCGCGCCACCTTGATAAAGTATTTCATCTTGAGCGGGTCCGAGTCGTAGACGGCGACCTCATGGTCGAGGCAGAGCTCCTCGCAGAGCCAGGCGCCCATGCGGCCCGTGCCGACGATTAAGATGCGCATCTAGAGCCTCCTCTCCTCGTAGCAGCCGAGGAGCCGGAAGCCGTGGGCCGCTGCCTTGGCCTCGGCGATGGCCTTGGCAACCGCGGGGTCGGCGTCGGAGCCGTCGAAGTCGATGAAGATAGCGTAGTCTCCGGGCTTGTCGGGGACGGACTCGATGCGCGTGAGGTTGATGCCCTCGCGGGCGAAGATCTCGAGGATGCCGAAGAGGGCGCCGGCTTTGTCGTTGGTCGAGAAGACCGCCGAGCATTTGTTGCCCGCCTGGGACGCGGACTCCTTGGCTATGACGAGGAAGCGCGTGCGGTTGTTGGCCGCGTCCTGGATGTCGTCCTTGATGATCTCGAGGTCGTAGATCTCGGCGGCGAAACGGTTCGCTATCGCGGCCGTATCCCTGCGCCGTTCCTCCGCTATCATGCGCGCGGCCCCGGCGGTGTCGTAGTAGGGGCGGGCCTCGAGCTTGTTTCGCGCGAGGAAGGAGCGGCACTGGGCCAGGGCCTGGGAGTGCGAATAGGCCGACCTGATCTCCCGGTGGTCGACTCCAGGCACGGCGAGGAGGCAATGGGAGATGGGGCTGTCGATGGCGGCGACGATCTTGAGGTCGGTGTTGATGAGGATCGAGTTCACGGGGCCGACGATGCCTCCGAGGGTGTTCTCGACCGGGACGATGCCGTAGTCGAAGAGGCCGTCGCGGACGGCGTCGAAGACGTCCGAGAACTCGACGCAGGGCATGGCGGCGGCCGAGGCGTCCCAGGCGCGCAGCGCCACCTCGCTGTTGGCCCCGTGCTCGCCCTGGAAGCCCACGGTCTTGGGCTTCTTCTCCTGGATCGAGCGCGCCTCGGCCATGATCCGCTTCCAGAGCTCGCCCGTGAAGGCCGGCCCGGAGAGGCAGCGCGATGAGCGCGTTATGCGCTCGAGTACGGCTGCCTCGCGGGGCGCGTCGGCCACGTCGGCCTTGAAGGCCCGGGCGAGGAGGGCCTTCTCCATCCGCTGGTCGATGAGGGCGAGGAGCTTGGCGTCGATGCGGTCGATGTCGTCCCTTAGGTCCTTGAGCGTCATTTCGATTCTCCTTCCGGCGCCGCAGCGCACGCGGCCGAGGCCGCGGTATTCGCGAGATAGAGGTCGGCGAGCGAGATAGCGACGGCCGCCTCGAGGACGACGGCCGAGCGCAGGGCTATGCAGGCGTCGTGGCGGCCGCCGGGAGCCAGGGTCGTCTCCTCGCCGGTCCCGAAGTCGAGGGTCCTCTGCGGGGCCGAGATCGTCGAGGCCGGCTTCACGGCGACGCGGACGACGAGCTCGTTGCCGTTCGTGATGCCGCCGTTGATCCCGCCCGAGCCGTTCTTGGAGGTCTTGCCGGAGCGGTTCACGAAGGGGTCGTTGTGCTCGCTGCCCCTCATGCGGGCCGCCGCGAAGCCGTCGCCGAACTCGACCCCGCGCACGGCGGGCACGGCGAAAAGGGCGTGGGCTATAACGGCCTCGGCCGCGTCGAAGAAGGGCTCTCCGAGGCCGGGCGGGAGGCCGCGGACTCGGATCTCGACGAGGCCTCCGATAGAGTCGCCCGCGAGCTTCGCCTCGGCGGCGGCCGACTCGATGTCCTGCCTGCCGCCAGCCTCGAGGAGGCACGTCTCGAAGGAGGCGAAGCCGACGACCTTCTTCGCGATCGCGCCCGCGGCGACGAGGCCCGCGGTGACGCGGCCCGAGAAGTGCCCCGAGCCGCGCGGGTCGGCGAAGCCGCGGTATTTGACGCGCGAGCTGAAGTCGGCGTGGCCCGGCCTGGGCACGCGGACGAAGGCGTCGTAGTCCTCCGACCTCGTGTCGGCGTTGCGGAAGGCGACGAGGATGGGCGAGCCCGTGCTGCGGCCGCCGTGGACGCCCGAGAGCAGCTCCGGCTCGTCCGCCTCGCGGCGGTCGGTGGTTCCGCTCTTGCCGGATCGGCGGCGGGCCAGGTCGGCCTCCAGGTCGGCGACCCCGAGGGGGATGCCGGGAGGGCAGCCGTCGACGATCGCGCCGACGGCCGGGCCGTGCGACTCGCCGAATATCTCGACGCGGAAGAGCCTTCCGAAGGAATTCATGGTGCCTCCTGTACGAAAGAGAGCAGGTCCGCGATCGGGACCGAGCGGATCGAGACCGAGCCCACCGCCTCCGGCAGGGCCATGAGCATGTCCTCGCCCCGGCGCTTCTTGTCGGCCGTCAGGGCGCGCGCGATGGCCGCCCGGAGCCCGCTCCCGTCGGCGAGGCCGGCGGCGGCCGCCGCACCCGCGATCGAGGAGGGCAGGCCGCAGGCCTCGATCAGGCGCGTTATGCGATCGCACTCGGCCTCGGCGAGCAGGCCGAGGCCGAGCGCGAGGCGGCAGGCCGAGGCTAGGCCGGCCGCCACCGAGTGGCCGTGGGGCAGGCCCGAGGCCGCCTCGATGCCGTGGCCGATCGTATGGCCCAGGTTGAGCTTGCGCCGCTCCCCGGCCTCGCGCTCGTCGCGCTCGACGAACTCGGCCTTGATGCGGGCCGAGCCGGCGACGATGCGCTCGAGGCTCTCGCGGTCGGGGCGCCGAGCGGGCGTGCCCCCCGCCTCGGCCCTGACCAGGTCGAAATAGCCGCCACCGGCGAGGACGGCGTGCTTGACGACCTCGGCCATGCCGGAGGCGAACTCGATGTCGGGCAGGGTGGAGAGGAGGGAGACGTCCATGCGGACGAAGCGGGGCTGCGAGAAGCTGCCGACGAGGTTCTTCACCCCCCGGAAGTCGACCCCGTTCTTGCCTCCCACGGAGGCGTCCACCATCGCGAGCAGGGTCGTCGGCGCGAAGCCGAAGGCGATTCCGCGCAGCCAGGTCGAGGCGGCGAAGCCGGCGAGGTCCGAGACTGTCCCGCCGCCGATCGCGAGGACGAGGCCGTCGCGCCCCAGCTCCAGCTCGAGGAAGCGGCCATAGAGGGCCTCGAGCGAGGCGAGGGACTTGGCCGCCTCGCCCCGCTCCACCTCGATGACGGGACAGGAAGGGAAGGAGGAGCCGTGAACGCGGCGGATGAGGCCGTCCGTGACGATGACCGTCTTGGAAGTGTCGAGCTCGGCCGTGAGGCCGGGCAGGGGACCGAAGGCGATGCGCGAAACCGTTCCGCCTACGCCGCGGATGGCGATGTCTAGGCCGCTCATGCCGCCCACCTTCAGTCCATCGCGTCGGCGAAGGGATCGCGCGGGCCTTGCGGGCCGACGGCTCGCGTTCCGGCGGGCGAGCCAGCCGGGAGGGCGTCGCCCTTACGGGCGCTCTCGGCCTCGTTCGCGGCGTTCGCGCCCATGAAGTCGAGAAGGGCCTGGAGACGCTTCATCATCGCCTTGAATTCGTCCGGCGTGAGCTGCTGGTCCTTGTCGCTCAGGGCCGAGGGCGGGTCGACGTGGACCTCTATCTCGAGGCCGTCGGCCCCGGCCGCTATCGCCGCGAGACTCATGGGCTCGATCATGTACTTGATGCCCGTGCCATGCGAGGGGTCGATCATGATCGGCAGGCGGCTCTCCGCGTGGACGGCGGGAATCATGCTGAGGTCGAGGGTATTGCGGGTGAAGGTCTCGAAGGTCCGAACGCCGCGCTCGCAGACGATCACCTTGTCGTTGCCCTCGGCGAGGATGTACTCCGCGCAGTTAAGCCACTCCTCGAGGGTCGAGTACATGCCCCGCTTGAGGAGGATGGGCTTGCCCGACTTTCCGGCCTCGCGCAGGAGGGAGAAATTCTGCATATTGCGCGCGCCGATCTGCAGGACGTCGGCGTACTCGCCGACCCAGGAGACGTCGCGCGTGTCCACCACCTCGGTGACGATGGGCAGGCCCGTCTCGCGCTTGGCCTTGTCGAGGATCTTGAGCCCCTTGAGGCCGAGGCCCTGGAAGGCGTAGGGCGAGGTGCGGGGCTTGAAGGCGCCGCCACGGAGCATCTTGGCGCCGGCCTCCTTCACGGCGACGGCCGTGCGGATGGTCTGGTCCTCGGTCTCCACCGAGCAGGGGCCCGCGATGACGACGAATTCCTCGCCGACCCGCACGCCTCCGATGTCGATGACGCGCATCGAGTCGCCCGGCCTGCGGCCGGTGAGCTTGAGGTTGTTCATATCGCTTCCTTCCTTATGGACGGCTCTCGGAGTATTGCCTCGGACGGGGCTTTGAGCCTATAAATTGTCGCGTTGCGCCGGCCTCCAGGGGCCGGACCTAATTGGGGGTCAAAACCATGGAACAGCTCTCCGCCCGCGTGCGCGGGCTTTCGCCTTCCGGCACCATCGCGATGAACCAGAGGGCCCGCGCCCTCCGGGAGAGTGGCGTCGACGTGATCGACCTTACGGTCGGGGAGCCCGATTTCCCGACCCCCCAAGCCGTGCGCGAGGCCGCCAAGGCGGCGATCGACGAGGGCCACAACCGGTACACGCCGGTGGCCGGCTACAACGATCTCCGGGAAGCCGTATCCCGCAAGCTCGCGCGCGAGAACGGCCTCTCCTATCCCGCCGCGCGCGTGATGGCTTCGGCCGGGGCGAAGCAGTGCGTGTCGAACGCCCTCCTCGCCCTCGTGGACCCCGGCGACGAGGTGATAGTCCCCTCGCCTCATTGGGTGAGCTATACCGAGCTCGTGAAGCTCGCCGACGGCAGGCCCGTCTCCCTGCCCACACTCGCGTCCGAGGGCTACAAGCTGCGGCCCGAGGCCCTCGAGTCGGCCATCGGCGAGCGGACCAAGGCCCTCATCCTCTGCTCGCCCTGCAACCCCACGGGAGCCGTCTACTCGCGGGCCGAGCTCGAGGCCCTCGCCTTGGTCCTCGAGCGCCATCCGCGCGTATGGGTGATCAGCGACGAGGTTTACGAGCATATCGACTACACGGGGCTGCCGCACGCGAGCCCGGCCTCGATAGCCGGCATCGCCGAGCGCACCGTTCTCGTGAACGGCGTGTCCAAAGCCTACGCGATGACGGGCTGGCGCATCGGCTACCTCGCGGGCGCCGCCCCCCTGGTGAAGGCCTGCATCGACCTCCAGGGGCAGATGACGACCAACGCGTCCTCGATCGCGCAACGCGCCGCCCTCGCCGCCCTCGAGTCGGGCACCGCGCTCATCGGCGGGATGCAGGCCGCCTTCCGCCGCCGCCGGGAGCTCGTGATGGGCCTCGCCCGCGCCCTGCCGGGCGTCGAGACCCTCGAGCCCCAGGGGGCCTTCTATATCTTCCCGGACATGTCCGCCTATTTCGGGAAGTCCGCCGGGCGCTCGGCCGTCCGCGGCTCCTCCGAGCTCGCGGAGTACCTCCTCGAGGACGCCCGCGTGGCCACCGTGCCCGGCTCGGCCTTCGGCGACGACCGCTGCCTGCGCATATCCTTCGCCTCCGCCGACGAGAGGCTCCAGGCGGCCCTCGGGCGGATCGGCGAATCGCTCGCCCGGCTCCGCTGAGGGCCTCCTTCCAATATCTTCCGTATCGCTCATCGCGCTGCTCCTCCTGGATGGGTTCCGGCGGGCCGCTGGGATGCTCGAAGCGTTCCGGCGGCCCGTCATGCGGTTGCGCGAAAGCCCGAGGCTCTCTTCGCGACCGCCGAACTACGGCAGCGCCGAAAAAGCCTTTTGGGCTTTTCCAGCACTATGATCGAGTACGGCTGCGCTGTAATGGGCTAGCCGTACCGCTTGTTTCGCGGTGCCGGCCAGGGAGGGATCTACGCGCTCGCTTCGCCTGGCCGGGCGGCGAAGGAGCTTAGGTAGGAATAAAAGAAAAAATAAAAGAAGGAGTAAAGGTAGGCTGCGGAGGTGGAGACGAGGGCGGCAAGCGACGGGCGGGCCTCATTCATGGAGTCGGCCGAGCGGCCGCGTCCGGATATCGCAGAACCCTGGATCGCCATCAAGCCGACACTAGCATGGGGCCGAGGGCTCCGTCAAGTTACTGTGGATAGAGCCGGCGAGCGCGGCAGCCAAGGCGGCGAGCTCCCCATCGTCGAAGTCGCCGGGGATTATCGAAGGGCCCTCGTAGCGGGGGGAGAGCAGGATTCCCGCGGACAGGGCGGCGGCGAAGAGGGCTTCGTAGGCACCTTCAGCGCACCGAGGGTAGAGGTAGGGGCCCCTGCGCTCGAAATAGGCCTTCAGTCGCCGATCGACCCTCTTCCAGAGACTTTCGTTGTACGTTAGGCGAAACCGTTCCATCTCGAGGAGGGAGCGATGCGCGCACTCGAGGAGCAGGGGGGGCAGGAGGTCGCCGTCCGAGGCCTCGGCGGACTGTGCGTCGGCGAAGAGGAGGACGGCGGGCGCGAGGGCCGAGGGGCAGGGCAGGATCGGAAGGGCTATCCTCGCCTTGGCCGGGCCGGCCGGCCCCGATCCCCGCGGGTCGAGGAATTCCGCGAAGGGGCGGATCTCGGCGGGCGGCTCGCCGCCGGTGGCCAGGGCGGCCGCGGCCCGGGCGCGGCCCTCGTCGCGGTAGAGCCGCACCGCCGCGTGGCCGGGGTAGGCGACGAGGAGGGCCTTTTCCAGCCTGGCCTGCCGGACCGAGGGGAAGGGCCTGGTTTGGCCCGTGTCGATCGCGGCCTTGGCCGCCGTGCCCAGGCGCGTGCCCTTGGCGCCGAGGATCGAGGCGCCGCCCTCCATCCAGAGGTCCAGGAATCGGCGGCCGTCCTCGGCGTAGAGGCGCCAGAGCCGACTGCGCCTGATGGGAGGGAGGGAGTTAAGCCTGGTTCGCGCAACGCGTTCGTCGGTCATGGTCAGCCTTTCGAGACTTCGAGCTTCTTGGTGAACTTGGGGAAGAACTGCGCCTGCCGGCCCGACTCGAAGCGCACGACCACGAGGGGGCCCGAGCTCGGGGTCGCGCTGACCTTGACGACGACGCCGGAGCCGTAGTCGTCGTGGTAGACGGGAATACCCGTTTTCCAGGGGCTGGGCTCCTTGGGCAGGGCCGCGCCCGAGGGCCGGCCGAGCTCGCCGGCGCTCCCCGGCTGGGCGTAGCCGCCGGGGGCCCCGTAGCCGCGGCCGTAGGCGGCGCGGGAGGCGGGGCCGCCTAGGGCCGCGCCTCCCGCGCGCTTGGCTGCCACGGCGCTGATGAGCGAGGGTTCGATCTCGGATAGGAAGCGCGAGGGGCCCGTCTCGAAGAGCCGGCCGTGGAGCCGCCGCCAATGGCAGGAGCTCAGGTGGAGCTCGTCCTTCGCCCGCGTGATAGCGACGTAGAAGAGCCGCCGCTGCTCCTCGAGCTCCTCGCCCTCCTCGTCGTCGCGGGGGAAGAGCCCCTGCTCTAGGCCGGTCGCGATGACGACGGGGAATTCGAGGCCCTTGGTGTTGTGCATCGTGATGAGGGTGACGGCGTCCGCGACCGTCTCATCCGACGAGAGACTTCGGTCCAGCTCTATGGTCTCGAGGAAGTCGGCCAGCCCCTCGGGGCTCCTGGGGTAGAGCGAGGCCGCGTTGACGAGCTCCTCGAGGTTGGAGACCTTCTGCGTGCCGGCCACCTCGTCCTGCCCGCGGTGGTACTCGACGAGCCCTGAGCTCCTCACCAGGCGCTCCGCTAGGGCCGCAAGGGTCTCGCCGTCAACCGCCGGGGCGGCGAGAGCCTCCTTGAGGCCGGAGACGATCCCGAGGAATTCCCGCGTGCCGGAGCGGCCCTTGCCCTTGAGGGAATCGGCGGCCCGGGAGGCGGCCGCGAGGATGTCCTCTCCAGAGGACTCGGCCGCGTCGAGGAGGATATCTACGCTCGTGTCGCCCACGCCGCGCGTGGGCTTGTTGACGACGCGCTTGAAGGCGACCTCGTCGCGGGGGTTGCAGAGCAGGGCCATGTAGGCGAGGGCGTCCTTCACCTCCTCGCGGTCGTAGAAGCGCGAGGCCCCGACGATGCGGTAGGGGATGCCGAGGCGGGGGAATTCCTTCTCGAAGGTGAGGGACTGGGCGTTCGTGCGGTAGAGGATGGCGACGTCGCTCCACCTGCCGCCGGCCTTCACGCGCTCCCTGCAGACCTTCACGCAGTAGGCCGCCTCGGCGTCCTGGTCGTCCAGGAGAGCGAGCACGGGCTTCGCTCCGCCCGGCCTCACGGCCACGAGGGTCTTTCCGAGCCTGCCCTCGTTGTGCGACACCACGTTCCCCGCCACGTCGAGGATGCTCTGGTAGGAGCGGTAGTTGCGCTCGAGCTTGACGATTTCGGTGCCGGGGAAGATCTCGGGGAAGCGCAGGATGTTGCGCACCTCGGCCCCGCGGAAGCGATAGATGGACTGGTCGTCGTCGCC
>DBTW01000161.1:11604-11793 GCA_002307245.1 Spirochaetaceae bacterium UBA1306
TGCGCACCTCGGCCCCGCGGAAGCGATAGATGGACTGGTCGTCGTCGCCCACGACGCATAGGTAGGCGGCCGGGGAGCCCTCCGCGTCGCCGACCCCCGCGAGGAGCCGGAGGAGCTCGAACTGGGCGACGGTGGAGTCCTGGTACTCGTCGACGAGGATGACGCGGAATCTCATGCGGGGCCGGCGGC
>DBTW01000168.1 GCA_002307245.1 Spirochaetaceae bacterium UBA1306
GGCGAGGGCCGGCATGAGGGCCGAGGCCGAGGGAGGCCTGTCCAGGTAGCGGATGCAGGCCCCGCTCATGATTGGGATGAGGAAGCCGATCGTGTACTCGTAAGTGTGGGCCAGGGGCAGGATGGACAGGACGAGGTCGTCGGTGTTCAGCCTGATCACAGAGTCGCAGGAGAGGGCGTCGGCGATGAAGTTACGATGCTGCAGCATCACGCCCTTGGAGAGCCCCGTCGTGCCCGAGGTGTAGACGATGGCCGCGAGGTCGGATGGAAGCACCGTCGGCGGGGAATAGGCGAGGGCCGCCGCGTCGAGCTCCGGGCTCGGAGCCGAAAGCTCTTCGATGGCGAGGATGGCCGGCAGCTTCTCGGACGCGCCCGCGAGCCTTTTCCTGTGCCGCTCCGAGGCGAAGACCGCCCGGGAGCCCGAGTGCTCGAGGATGTTGGCGACCTGGGCGAGCGGGAAGTCGACGAGGATCGGCACCGAGACGAGGCCCGCGCGGGCGATCCCGAGCGAGGCTATGCACCACTCGGGGCGGTTCTCGGAGAGGATGGCGACGCGGTCGCCGGGCCCGATCCCCGCGCGGGCGAGCATGGCCGCCGCCCGGAGCGTCAGTCGGTCGAAGTCGGCATAGCTGATAGCCGGCGAGTCCGTCCCGGTCATGCCGAGGGCGGGCGCGGTCCCGAAGGCCGCCGCGGAGCGTCGGGGGATGTCCGCGAGAGTGTCCGATTCGTAGGAGTAAGGCAAGATGCGCACCTCGGAGATGTAAAGTAGGCAGCGCGACCGCGCGCGGGCGCGGCTTGACCGCACGCCGGGTTTCCCTATTTCTGGTCGCGCCTCGGGTAGAGGAAGCGCTTGATGCTCTGCTTGGGCGTCTTCTCGAAGGGCTCGGCCTGGAGCTCCACCTTGGCGAGGCGCGAGAAGGCGGCGAGGCGGCAGTTAGCCTCGCGTCGGATGCGCTCGAGCGTGGAGGAGAGGCTGCGCTCGGCGTTCTCGAGGCTCTCGCCCGCCCGCTCGGCAGCCTCGTGGGCGGCCTTGGAGGCCCCGCGTGCCAGGTTGACGGCCGCGACCTCGGCTCCCTCGATCTCGTCCTTGACGCGAGCGGAAAAGCGCTCGATCGCCTCGGGCTTCAGGTGCACCAGGGCGGTGAGGCCCTTCTCGTCGCCGTAGACCAGGGATTCGAGCACGTAGGGCGAGGCGTTGAGGACGGCCTCGATCTCCTCGGGATAGATGTTCTCGCCCGAGGCGCCGAGGATCATGGTCTTGAGCCGCCCGCGCACGGTGACGCGGCCGTAGGCGTCCATCACGCCTAAGTCCCCCGTGCGGAACCAGCCGTCGTGCGTGAAGGCCTCCGCCGTGCGCTCCGGGTCCTTGTAGTAGCCGGGGAAGACGTTCGGCCCGCGGACCTGGATCTCGCCCTCGCCCGTGTCGGGGCGGGTGTCCGCGATGCGCATCTCCACGAAGTGCGAGGGGAAGCCCGTCGTGTGGGTGCGCACCTTGCCGGGTACGTTGCCGGCGAGGAGCGGCGCCGTCTCGGTGATGCCGTAGCCGATCGAGTAGGGGAAATGGGCGTTGTGCAGGAAGCTCTCCACGTCGGCGGCCACGGGGGCGCCGCCAATGCCGAAGAAGCGCAGGCAGCCGCCGAAGGTCTTCTTGAGCTTTATCCCCGCGATCCGTTCCAGGAGGGGTCGGAAGAGGGGCAGTTTGTACAGGGCGATCTTCTCCAGGGCGGGGGCGACGCTCGCGCGGTAGACCTTTTCGATCACCAGGGGCACCGAGAGGATGATCGTGGGCCTGACCGCCGCCATGGCCGGGAGGAGGGCCGAGGCCGAGGGCGGCCTGTCCAGGTAGTAGACGGCCGAGCCCTGGAGCATCGGGATGATGAAGCCGATCGTGAACTCGTAGGCGTGGGCGAGGGGCAGTATGGAAAGGAACCTGTCGGTGCGCCTGAGGACGATGAACTTACGCGCGCCCTCGGCGTCGATGATTATATTGCGGTGCGTGAGCATGACGCCCTTGGACTTGCCCATCGTGCCCGAGGTGTAGACGATCGAGACGAGCTCGTCGGCCACGATCGGCGGCGAGGCGAAGAAGCCCGCGGCGCGATCGATCTCCGCATCGGAAGGGGCCGGCCTCGAGCCCGCGGGCGCCGAGAGCACGGAGAAGTCCTCGAGCGACACGATGATGCGCCGCTCGGCCTCGTCCGCCAGCTTGGTCGCCAGCTTCCTCGACGCGAAGACCAGCTTCGACTCCGAGTGCTCGAGGATCGTCGCTATCTGCTCGGGAAGGAAGTCGGTCATGATCGGGACCGCGATAGCCCCCGTCCTCGCTATGCCGAAGTAGGCCAGGCCCCACTCGGGCCTGTTTTCGGAGATGATGGCCACGCGATCGCCCTTGGCTATGCCGAGGAGGCCCAGGAGGGCGGCTATTCGCCTCGTGCGCGGCTCGAGCTCCGCGTACATGATCGGCTTGCCGCCGACCATGGCCAGGGCGGGCCTGTCCGCGTAACGGACTGAGCTCTTTTCCAGAAGCTCGGGTATCGTGTAGCGGTCTAGTGTATACAAGCTAGAATCTCCTCTTTATTGACAGACACGCGAGTTTATGTCCGAGTTGCGTAGCTAGGCTAGATATTAAGTAGATTTTTAGTCTTTGTCTAAGAAATAATACTTATACAGGGCTTTATTTTACTTCCGGGAAAAAAAGGAAAGGGATCCGTCGTTCGCAATAGCAAGTTTCGCGCCATCCTTCGATATCGCGAGGGCAAAAGGCCGCGCGGGTAGGGCCTTGCCTTCCGAGCTTTTCATCGTCCCCAGGTAGCTCAGAGCCCTCGGCGCTTCAATGTCGATGAGCGAGAGGCCGTCGTCGGCGCCGCCGCCCAACACGAAGAGCAGTCTGCCGTCCGGGCTCGGCGCGATGCGACGGGGACTCGCGAAGCCCGAGACCCCGCTACTGCCCGATTTGATACCCGCCACGGGAGAGAAAAGCCCGGTCGCGGCGTCCAGCTCCAAGCGTACGAGGGATTTTCCGTAGTACGAGAGGACGAAAAGGCTGGCGCCGTCGTTCGAGAAGACTAGGGAGCAGGGATCGGAGAGGGGGGCATCGGCCGGGAAGGCAGTCTTGTCCAGGCGCTGGCGCAGGCCGAGGGCGTTCGTGCCCGCGTCGCGATCGAGGAGGTAGATCGCGTCGTCCCCCGTCGTGCCGACGGCTAGAACGCTACCGTCCGAGCTTAAGGCAAGACAGGCGGGCTTGGAGAAGGCCGTCTGCCCGCCCGGGCCCGCCTTCAAGACCACGTTGGCCGAAATAGGCTTGCCCTCGCCGTCCAGGCCCAGGAGGGCCACCGCGTCCGCGCCCGCCGCGGCGACATAGGCCGCCCCCGCCCCAGCGATGACCAGGTCCTTCGCCCCCGCCAGGGCCGCGTCGGCGAGAGAGCCCGCGAGCGAGGCCCGCAGTCCTTGACCTGAGCCCGTTAGCGCGACCGCGTAGGCGGCGCCCTCTGCCTCCGAGAGGACGAGCAGGCTCGAGGCCGAGCGGAAGCGCAGGATCGAGGGCGCCGCGAGCCCCGGCTGGGCCGAAGCGCCGAGGAAGCCCAGGTCGAACGTGGCGCCCGGGGCCGCAGCCTCGAAGAAGCCGATACCGCCCGAGCCTTTCCCCGCGACGGCGATGAGGGAGGAATCGGGCGACCAGGCCAGGTCCCGGCAATCGCCCAGGGCCCGGAGGGCGCTCGTCGCGGCAGCGCTGCCCGTCGCTTTTTCCAGTCGCTCGCCCCAAACCACCGGGCCGAGCGCCTGCGCGTCCTCGTAATAGACGCGAGCGCTGCCTGACCGCGGCCCAGCCGCCCCGAGGGCCAGGCAATCGAGCCTACGCGAACTCACGCCGTTTCCTGCATCGGCGGGTAAAATAAAATCGGTCCCGGCGCTGCCGGCGCCGATTTTCTCTCCCTCGAGATACCACGAACAGTTCCCTGTATCCAGTATGCGAAATGCGCTTATCGTCCCTCGTGCTACTATCCTTTGCGCAGGTTCGACAGTCAAGGCTAATGAACTATAGTCTGGCATCACGAAGCCTAGAGCGAGTGACGCGGTAGGTGGCTCGAAGCGTAGTGCAGCCTTTGTCTCCATACCGGCCGCTACGAGGATCCCTTCTGCTAAACCGCAAACCACAGCGCCATCCGCGAGAAGCTGTAGACTTAATGTCCAACCGCCGCTTCGCAAAGCTTCAAATCGTAGCGAGCCCCCCGCAGCATTGGACTCTGTAGCAAAAGCCACGGCGATAGGGAGCACTGTTCCATCCGAGTTCGATAAAGAGCCCTCGATCCGTAAATTTCCGGCGAGACTACCGTTCAAGGACCAGGATAGAGCAAGAGTCCCCTCGCCGACCAAGGGGGAAAGAAGCAGGTCTCTGACTATGCGCTCCGAAGGCCCGACCGAGAGCTCCACGAAGCCTGAAGCTATTTCTATTCCATTATCGTTCAAGCCTTTAGCCGTAATGATCCAAGACCCAGGCTCCAAGTCCAGCTCGACCGGCTCGTAATTGGAAGAACTGGCCTTTAGCTTGACCGCCCCCGGCCCCGTCGCCTCGACCTTGATGATGGATACTTCTATTTCATCGGGGATGAATGATTTAGCCGATGAAGCTCCGCCGCCGAAACCCAGGATTAATTGGGCGGGGGCGGGGAGGGCTTTTTCCTCCTTGGCGCATGAACCGAGCGCGAGCGAAGCGATGCAGGCGACTAGAGCGATGAGCCCCCAGGCGATCATGAGCGCCCAATTGAGTGAGTATTTTTTCATGGGACCTCCATGAAAACCCATAGGTACGTGAAAAGTCGCGGCGATTGAAAGAATTGACAGAATTCCGTTGACTGCGTTTTTTTCTTCCGAATACCGATACTAATATGGGGAAATACGAACTCGCGCCGAAACGCACTTATTCGTGGGCATCGCATTAGATGCTGGCGCGCAGGAGGACTATATTCTATATAATCATGGGGCGTGCCCCCTCGCGCATCGCGACGCTCCCCCACGCGGCGAATGAATCATAGGAGCCGACGTAAAACCATGAACATGAAGACCATTGCTATCGGAACCCGTAACTCCCTCCTCGCGAGGCTTGCGTTCTGCGCGGCCCTATTCGCCGTCGCCATCGGTGGCTGGGGGCAGAGTAGGATACCGGCGGATAGCAACAACTACCTTCAAGTTGCTTACCCAAACAGCAGCGGTGATCCTGATGTATATCAGGTAACGTTTTTCGAGGTTCCTGATACTGTCACTACGCCTCTTTACTTTGCCATTAACAGTCCGGGGAATACTGGATCGCTTCCGGACAATGGTACTGCGGGGACTACTAACTACTATCTCGTCGGTGGATCTGGAGCCCTTTCCAGTCCTATATCCCAGCAGGTGTATTTCTCAAGCCTCGCAGATGCTATTACTGGCACAACGATTCAGGTTCGGAGTTTTACAACGGAAGGAGGCTGGTGTTATTTAGATGCGGTCATGCCGGACCAGGGTGAGCATATTGGCAGCTCCTATTACTTCAAGGTTGTAGCCGAAGCTCCAAATACAGCAACCAATAAAAACGCTTTTCAACTCGATGCCTCGTTTTCCGGCATAGATGGCACGAGTCCTTCGGAAATTACCTCGATTAGGGCTTTCGCCTACGCATGGACCCTCGGCGTCAGGCTTCAAAGCCGTAGCTGGAAGCTGTATCCATTCGTCCCCGCGGGGACTAGTGGGTCTATTTATTATTTCAATTGGGACACCGATTCCAATGTTACTATGTCGGCTTATAACAAGACGAACGCCAACAGCATGGCCTCGTCAGTTGGGTCCGTAACCAGGGCTGGCAATTGCACAACATGGCCGACAAACGCAGTATCAAGCTCGTTTTCAATAGGTGCGGAGACTGGCGGTACTTGGGGCCTCAATCTCGTAGAAGCGGCTACGGGGACCGATCCTGATACAATGGTAATTTGGGCGACAAATAGCTCCACTCCCACCTCGAGCGTGCTTCGTACCTACGCGTCCTATTGGGCGCCCATTCAAGATCACGCCACGGTTACTGTCGCCTCAAGCACCGCCATCTCCGGCTCGAGTGTGACAGGGAGTGTTCAGGTGGTGGACTCAAGCGGGGTCGCTGTCCCGGGCGTTGCCGCTGTTCGGCTTGTCGCCTCCGGAGGAAGTTCTCCGATAATCAACGCGTCCGGCGCAAACCTGACCTTAACCACGGATACCAATGGCTATGCGAGCTTTTCCTTCACATCGGGAACGGGAATTGTCACCCTTACGCCGTATACCGATGGATCTGGCTCGCCGGTGAGCAGTAGTCTTGCGAATGCTGCCTCGGCGACTCCTCCGACCGTGACTTTCGCTGTTGATCAGAGCCCGACCCTGACCCAAGCCTCTACGCTGTCGTATCTCTCTACCGCGACAACAATCAACATCCCTACGCTCACGATCGCAGATAGCGGATCGGCGAACGTCACCACCGCGAACGGTATTCTCCTCAGGTTCTCGAATAGCAACGCGAGCTTCTTGACGAGCGTGACCGCGCCTACCCTGACAGTAGGCGGCACTGGGGCTGGTGCGGTCAGCGCGACCGTTGGTTACGCTTCGGGCATATGCAATCTGACCGTTTCCTCGAATTTCGGTGTGGCCAATACTCTCACGATCTCCGGCCTGCAAATCGATCCGGCGAGCGATTCCCCTGGCTCGAGCTATCTGCAAATGTCAGTCGACGGAGGCTCGACATGGATCTCCGCCAACAGGGCTATAGTCGTCAACGATCCCAATCAGACCTACGTCTGGACGGGAACCACGGATCATAGTTGGGCAACGACCACCAACTGGAGTCCCAACATTTCGGGCGGACCACCCTCCAGTGCCAATGTCGTCTTTTCCTCGACCTATACCAATTCCCTTACCCTCACGGGCGCGCTCTCCGCCAAGAATCTCACAGTCAGCTCCGGCGAGGCCTTGAATTTAGGTATCAACGGAATGACCCTGTCTGGCAATCTCGAGCTCGCATCGAATGCGAGCCTGATATCCAGCGGCTCTTCTACGGTCGCCGGTAACTTAAACGTAGCGGGCGGAGCGACATTGAATCTCGGCTCGGGCAGCTTGAGCGTCGTCGGCGCGGCGAGCTTCGCCGGCTCGGTAAGCCTTTCGGGCACGATCAACTCGACGGGCGCCCTCAGCTTCAGCTATCCTATCACTCTAGTAGGCGATACGACGCTCGATACCAGCGCGAGCGGCGCGACGATTACCCTGAACACCGGGGCGACGGTAACCGGGAGCCACGGCTTCACGGTCAATTCGGGGACGGGAGCGAAGTCTTTCGCCTCGGTGATCGGCGCGTCTACTTCGCCCACGGCCTGGACGGTAAATGGAACGGGGCTCGCGACTTTCTCGGCTTCTGCCTATACGATCACGGGGAATACGACGATCTTCAACTCACCGGTCGAAATCTCGTCTACCCAGACGATCCATGATGCCGGGGAGATTCAATTCAACAGTACGCTTACCGTGGATGGCGGGGTTACGCTTACTGCACGCGGCTTGGACGTCGATTTCGGCGCTACAATCACGGGCTCCGCGACCTCATCCCTCGTCATCCTGCCTCATACTGTCGGTGCTGGCCTCTCCCTGGGCGGAGCGGATGGCTCGACGAGCCTTCGGTTGAGCGGCGCCGAGCTCGGCTTTATCAATGCCGCCACCTTCGCGAGCATAAGCTTGGGGACCTCCTCCGACACCGTCACCGTCGACAATGTGGCGACGCTGGGCGGCGGCGTTACCGCTGCGTTGACGCTCGGTGGTTCGCTTTCGATAACTACGGGCAGCCTGAGCCTGGGATGCAGCCTTGACATCGCCGGCGGCATGTCGGTAGCCGGCTCCCTCGATTTCGCTAGCCACCAAGTCACGATAGGCGGAACTTCGATCAATCTGACGGCGGGCTCGACGATCTCCAATCCCGGTACCTTGATCGTCACCGGCACTACAAGCCTTACCAGCAATGCCAAGATCCTCGGCTCCATTCAGGTGGGCAACGCGACGAGCGGCGGGGCGCTGAGCTTGAGCGATGCCCTTACGCTCTCGGGTAGTTTGGGCTTCGGCTCAGTCGGCGTCGTTCGCAGCCTGAATATCTCCAGTCGAACTATGTCGATCGGAGGCAACGCGGACTTCACGAACGCGACGGCTCTGACGGCTACGGGATCGACGCTAACCTTCACGGGGATGACGAGCGGCTTGACGAGCGCGGGGAAAGGCCTAGGGGCGCTCGTCGTAGGCTCCTCCGCCAAGCTGACTTTGTCGGACCCGATGTCTGTCGCTTCCTTCGCGACTACGGGAACCTGTACTTTCGACCAAGCCAGCCAAGGCGCCACGGCGACTGGCGATGTGACTCTCACTACCAACACGACGCTGAATAATATCGGTCCATGGACTTTCGCCGGAGCCACGAGCCTGACGAGCGCCGGCAGGAGCTTCG
>DBTW01000022.1 GCA_002307245.1 Spirochaetaceae bacterium UBA1306
TTCACGCCGGAGCGGATCGTGAAGGCGATGGACTTGAGGTCCTTCGCCCAGTCCCACTTCTCGGCGAGCCAGGGCTCGGCCTTGGCGGTCGCGTTGTTGAAGAATATCAAGGACTCGTAGATACAGCCGGTCGTCGCCTCGAGGGCGGCGGCGCTGAAGGGATTGAAGTTCTTCGCGAGGACGCCCTGCTTGTTCGAAGTCGCCCGGACGATTCCCCCGCGCTTCACCGAGTCCGCGGCCACGGAGCCGGCCAGAACGGAGAGAAGCGCAGCGACCAGAAGCACTCTACTCTTCATCGATACCTCCTATGGAAATTCGCGCTCGGACGCATGCCCGGCGCATAAATGAACCCGTTCACGCTCTCCCCGCGAGCAGCGCGGCGAGAGTCTCGGCGGCAGGGGCGGTGTACTCGTAGGCGCAGAAGAAAGCCGCCCCTCCCTCGACCTGCCGCGCGAAGAGCGAGAGGTCGTAGGGACTGCGCATGGAGACGACCGCGAAATCCCGAGCCTCGGCCCGGGCGAAGGAGGCGAGCGCGCGGACGAGCTCGGCCTGGCCGGGGTGGGAGGTCGCCTGATGAACGCCGACGGCTATGCCGCCCGAGGCGTCCTTCGCGGCCGCGAGAGCGCGCGCGACGTCGCAAGAATCGGGATCGACCGGGACGACGACCGCCGAGGGGGCGGGCGCGCCTTGCGCGCGCAGGGCCGCGAGGGCCGCGGCGACGGAGCCCTCGGGGCCGTCCGCCGCGCCATCGCCGCCAGCCTCCGCGAAGCTCGAGGCGATCGGGACGACGTCGACGTAGAGGGCTGACTTCCCCCGCGGAAGGCCCCGCCCCGGAGCCAGGGGCTCGAAGGAATCGCGGTAGAGGGCTTCCGAGAAGGCCAGGGACTCGGGGCGCGCGATGCGAGGCCTCGCCTCCGCCCACGACTCGGGCGCGCGGGCGACGCGGGCCTTCGCGGCCGCGATGCGCGACACCGACTCGTCGAGGCGCGTCTCGGGGATCTCGCCCGAGAGCACGGCGGCCTCGAGTGCCCTGGCCGCGGCCCTTTGCGTCTCGAAGGTATGGCTGACGTCGAGAATGTCCGCGCCGGCCTTCACCGCCTGGACGGCGGCCTCGGGGTAGTTGTCGGCTATCGCCTTCATCTCGAGGCAGTCCGAGACGATGATGCCGCGGAAGCCGAGAGACTCGCGGAGCAGGCCCCGGAGGACCCGGCCGGAGAGCGTCGCGGGCAGGTTCTCGCCCTCGATCGCGGGGAAGCGGACGTGGGCCGTCATGACGGCGCCGACGCCCTCGGCGATGAGGCGCCTAAAAGGGACGAGCTCCACGGCCTCGAGCCTCGCGAGGTCGTGAGGGATCAGGGGCAGGCCCAGGTGGGAGTCGACCGTCGTGTCGCCATGGCCGGGGAAGTGCTTGGCGGTCGCGAGGACGCCGGAGACGGCCAGGCCCGCGGCGAAGGCGGAGGCGAGGGAGGCGACGAGCTCCGGATTCTCGCCGTAGCTGCGCACGCCGATGACGGGATTGGCGGGGTTCACGTTCACGTCCGCCACGGGCGCCAGGTCCCAGTCGATGCCGAGCGCGGAGAGTTCGGCGCCGCAGATCGCACCGAGCCTGCGCAGGTCTCCTGCGACGCGACCCCCACGGCGCAGGGCCGCTGCTTGGGCCATGGCCCCCGGAATGGGCGTCACGCCCCTTCGGATCCGCGCGACCACGCCCCCCTCCTGGTCGATCGCTATGAGCGGCGCGCGTCCGTTACCCTCGACCGAGACCCTCCTAACTTCCTTAGTTAGGGCGAATATCGCCTCGGGATCGCCGATATTCCGGGAAAAGAGGATGAAATTGCCCGCTGAAAACTCCGAAACTGCGGCGCGCAGATGCTCCATTCCTTCCCCTCCAGAGGGGAAACCGACGAGGAGCATCTGTCCAATCTTTTGTCGGAGGCTTAATCCTCGGACTGCGTCATCCATACTGCGATTATTCTCTCGATTCCTAAAACGCGCAACATTATTTTCCGGGTATTACCGTATTTATACGAAATAATATTACATGCAGGAAGGAATCATGCTACACTGAGCCCGGAGAGAGAGATGACAAGCGGAATCGCAGTGCTACGTGAAATACTCGACTCCTGCGGCGGGGCCGAGCGGAAGGTCGCCGAATATCTCATCGGCGACCCGCGGACGGCCGTGTTCTGCACGATCGCGGAGCTCGCCCGCAGGGCCGAAACCAGCCCGCCCACCGTCGTACGACTCTGCAAGCGCGCAGGGCTCTCTGGCTACCGCGAGCTGCAGATACTCCTCTCCCGCGATCTCTACGCGCTCTCCGGAACCGAAGCCCCCAGTCCCGACTTCGAGCTCGACTCAGGGCAAAGCGTCGAAGCGATAGCGACGAACGCCGTGGAAAAGACCAAGGAAGCCCTGGATAAGGTCCTCACGATCCTCAAGCCCGAGGCGGTCGAGAAAGCCGCCTCCGCCATAGCCTCGGCGCGCTCGGTCGCCGCCTTCGGCATGGGCGCCTCGGGAGTCGTCGCCTACGACCTTTCGCAGAAGCTCTCCAGGCTCGGCATCGTCTGCAACTTCTCCTTCGACCCCCACATGCAGATCACCGCGGCCTGCGGCCTCTCCGACAAGGACGTCGCCATCGTCATCTCCTACTCGGGCGAGACCGGCCCCGTGTTGCGCGCCGCCCAGGAGGCCAAGCGCTCGGGCGCGCGCATCATCGCGATCGCGGGCATGGGCTCCACCCCCCTCTCCAGGATTGCCGACCTCATACTCGCCATCCCGACCACCGAGCCCGTGTTCCGCCAGGGCGCGAGCCTCTCCCGCAGCACGCAACTCGTGGTCGTCGACATACTCTACGGCGTCCTCGTGTCGAGGAACATCGAGCGCGCCATACCCTTGATCGAGCGAAGCATGCGCGCGACGCACGAAGGCTCGGAGGGGCCCACCCAATGATCGAGATCCGAGCAATCGACCCCATCGCCGAAGCAGCCCGCATAGTCGAGGCCTGGCATGGCCGGGCCTCCACGACCTTTCCCCTTGATGAGCGGCTCCTCCTCCAGCAACTGCGCATGGAGAGCGCCCCCAAGGCTTGCTTCGGCGCCTTCGACGCGGAGGGCAAGCTCGTCGGCGCCGCCCTCGCGAAGCGTGCGAACCGCCCCGGCCCCGACGGCGCCGTCCCCAACGCGGGCTTCCTCTCATTTATAGTCGTGGATGCGCGGCTATCGAGGCGGGGCATCGGAAGCCGCCTGCTCGCCGAGGCCGAGGCCTGGCTCGCCGGCATGGGAGCGGATAGCCTCCGCTTCGGGAGCGACCGTTATCACTTTTTCCCCGGCGCCCCCCTCGACGACTCGCCCTCGTCCAAGTCCCTCCGCGCCTTCCTCGAGGCTCGCGGCTTCGCGATCGACGGCGCCCGGGTCGAGGAGGACCTCATCGCGGACTTAAGGTCCCTGGACCTCAAAGCCCTGGCCGAGCTCGCTCCCATCGCCCCCGGGTACCGCTTCCGCTTCTACGAGGACTCCCTGCGCGGGGCTGTCGAGGCCTTTTTCCAGGCCGAGTTCCCGGGCCGCTGGAGCGCCGACACCTTCGAGGCCCTCGACGCGGGCATGCGCGGCGCGGACCTCGCCCTCCTCCAGGGCGAGGGCTCGGGGGAGATCGTTGGCTTCTCGCGGGTCTACGACCCGGCGAGCCCCATCCTCGGCCCCGGCACCTATTGGCGCGCCCTCCTCGGCGACGCTCCCGGAGGCCTTGGCCCGATCGGCGTCTCCCGGTCCGTCCGCGGCCGCGGCCTCGGCCTCGCCTTCCTCAGGCTCTGCGTCCAGGCCCTGGCCGCCCGAGGCGTCGGGAAGATGGTCATCGACTGGACGGGCCTCGGGCCCTTCTACGCCAAGATGGGCTTCTCGCCCTGGAAGGCCTACGGCCCCCGCTCGAAGGCCCTACGCGCCAGGAGCGACTCGTAATGCTCGAGGACCTGACGACCGAACAGCAGAACCCAGCCTCGCTCGACATCGATGCCAAACCCGCGCGGGAGATCCTCGCCATCATCAACGCCGAGGACAGGAAAGTGCCTCTCGCCGTCGAGGCCTGCCTCGACGTGGTGGCCAGCCTCGTCGACGATGTCGTCGAGGCCTTCAAGAAGGGCGGCAAGCTCGTGTACATCGGCGCCGGTTCGTCCGGAAGGCTCGGCGTCCTCGACGCGTCGGAGTGCCCGCCCACCTACGGTACGCCGCGGGAGATGGTGCAGGGCCTCATCGCGGGCGGGCGCGAGGCCTTGGTCCGCTCCATCGAGAACGCGGAAGACGACGCGGAGGCCGGCGCGCGCGACCTCGACCGCATCGGCTTCGGGCCCGGAGACGTCCTCATCGGCATCACCGCCTCGGGGCAGGCGCCTTACGTCCTCGGCGCCATGGAGCACGCGGCCAAAATGGGCGCGGTGGTCGCGGCGCTGTCGTGCAACGCTTCCTCCGTGACCTTCGGCCTGGCCAAGCACAAGATCTACGTGGACGTCGGCCCCGAGGTGGTCGCCGGCTCGACACGCATGAAGGCCGGCACGGCCCAGAAGCTCGTGCTCAACATGATCACGACCGCCTCGATGATCCGCCTGGGAAAGGTCTACCGCAACCTCATGATCGACCTCGTCCCCGTGAACAAGAAGCTCATCGAGCGATCCAAGGGCCTTATCATGAAGGCCGCCGGCTGCGACCGCGATACCGCCGCCGTCGCCCTCGCCCGTTCGGGCAACCGGCCCAAGATAGCCATCCTCATGGTCCTCCTCGGCATCGGCGAGGAGGAGGCGGAAGGCCTCGTCGCCTCGCACGACGGGCACCTCACCCTCGCGATCGACGCCTACCGCGCCGGGGTCCGGGACTGAGCGCCGCGGCCGGCTTCCCGGCGGGGCGATACCTCGCCGTGGGCCTCATGTCCGGCACGAGCCTCGACGGCATCGACGCGGCCCTGGTGGACATCGAGCTCCGCGGCCCCGGCGACCTCGGGATAGAGCTCCTCTCGGGCCTCACCCTACCGCTGCCCGACGGACTCCGCTCCGAGATCGCGGCCATGATCGACGAGGGATCGGCCTCGCTCCAGCGCCTAGCCCTCCTGGACGCCCGCCTCGCCGGTCTCTTCGCGGAGGCGGCCCTGGCCGCAGTGGCGGCGGCCGGGCGGAGCCCGGCCGAAGTCTTCGCCGTCGGCTCCCACGGCCAGACGGTCTGGCATGTCGCCCGCCCCGACGAATGCGCCGGCGAGAGCCTGCGAGCGAGCTTCCAGATAGGCGACGGCTCCCGCATAGCCATCGCCTCCGGCATGCCCACCGTGAGCGACTTCCGCCCCGCCGACATCGCCGCGGGAGGCACGGGGGCGCCCCTCGTCCCCTTCTTCGACCGCGCGGTGGCGGGGCGCTTCCCGAAGCCCGTCGTCTTCCAGAACTTCGGCGGCATCGGCAACCTCACCT
>DBTW01000117.1:0-6810 GCA_002307245.1 Spirochaetaceae bacterium UBA1306
CACGACCGCTGGTTCCTCGACCGGGTCTGCACGCATATCCTGGCTTTCGAGGGCAACAGCGAGGCGATCTGGTACGACGGCAACTTCACGGAGTTCGCCGAGTGGCGCCGCTCCCAGCTCGGGAACGAAGCCGACAGGCCTCACCGGATCGTGTATAGGAAGCTGGAGAGGTAGTCGGCATGGCTAGAGAAAGGCTCCCGGGAAATAAATAGACAAAAAAGTGCGATATATTTTCCGTTGTACAAATAACGCTACTTTTCGCGTCAGGCTTCGGCAATATTCCCATATTTCATATGGAGGCTATCTTGAAACTCGTCAAAGGTATCTTTTTTTTCAGTGCCAGCATGATTTTATGCCTGGGTTGCTCGACTGGGACCGGAGGAGGATCGGGGGCGAACGACAGTGACGCGACGCTTATCGCTTCCTACGGCGTGAAGACCGACTTGGGCGCTCCGACGGATGCGAACGGGAAGGATCTTCCCTCCACCTACAACCCCCTCGGTAACAAGACCTCCTCCGTGATGGCGAGGAAGGAGCTCTTCATCTCCGGCATCGAATGGAAGGAATCAGGCGGCAATCCCCGTGCGTTCGTCCTCGATGAGTCCTCTACGAATTCCTTTGCGAGCATCAAGGCCCAGGACTCGGACTATACTTGGGCCAAGTATCCCCACGCGACAGCCTCGGGCGATATCGACGGGAACGGCGTCGAAGAGGCGGTATCGGTCGTATTCAGTACAGCCATCGGCGATCTCAATACCAAGGCCGATAACAAGGGTACGGCCAAGCTCGAGATCGTGACGCTCTCCGGTTCGACCTACAACAGGGAGGAAGTTCCCCTATCGGGCGACTTCCACATCGTGCTGGACGATGAGTCCTCGGTGAAGTACTACCAGATGAGCATCGCGTTAGGCGACATCGATGGGGACGGCCGAGACGAGATCGGCTTGTGCGTGGGCAACACCTTCGTCGTCCTCGACGACGGTAAGGCGAGCTATAGCGCGCTCCAGACCGTCGATTACCGAGGCGGCGCCTATACAGACCACAGCCACTTCCGCATCACGGCCGTGACCTCCGGCGATATCAACGACGACGGCATGGACGAGTTCATCGTCACCGACGGCGTGGACGCGTCGACGGACGCAGCCTACTATATCTACGGAGGCAGCTCCGGCGCCGAGATCTGCGACAACACCATTTCAGGAGACGACAAAACTTTCCAGACCTGCGTCGCCACCATCGGCGATATCGACGGGGATTACGCCAAAGAGGTCGTGTTCGCCGGCGAGGCCGCGGACAAGAACGAGAAGTACTACGTCCTCGTGGGCAAGTGGGACGCCGCCAGCTCGAAGCTCAAGTTCATGCCCTGCTCGTATTCGGACAGCTTCGATTGGAGCAATCACGCCAGGCTTCCCCTCGTCTGCTTCAACCCCACGGGCAAGACGACGAAGGTTGCCGACAGCATCTATGTCGAGCAGCATGTCCTGACCTACGGCACGAGCACCGGGAGCGCCGCCTTCAGCGCGGACTCGGTTTTCGAGAGCCTGTCCGACGACCATAGGGAGGCCTTCAAGGACTGCGTCGCCGCGGGGGACTTCAACGAGGACGGCAAGGACGAGCTCGCGATCATCGATTACAACGATCGCAACCTCCACATCATCGGCTACGGATCGGGCTCGAGCCTAAAGCAGTTGAACGGCACTATCGACTGCGGGGAGGACAGCGCATACTCGCCGACGATCTGCGCGGCCGACTTGGTCGGTGACAGCACGGTCGTCCAGTACGTGGGCCGCGAGCTCCGATTTACCGACCCCAAGATCGTCGCCGTCCTCGCTTCGCCGCCCTATTATTCCCAGTACGTGGACTCGGGCAGTCTCTCGAACTACAGCACGACCTTCGGCACGTCGTCGGCCTCGGGCACGAGCAATTCCAATACATTCTCGGTGAACGCCTCCTTTACGATCGGCACTTCGGTCGAAGCGCCTCTTTGGGGGAGCGCCCTCAGCGTTGAGGAGACGGCGACATTCGGCACTTCCTTCAGCTATACCGCCTCGAAGTCGATGGAGACCGAGACTACCCAGAGCTACTCTACCATCGGCGGAGAGGACCTCGTCATCATCAGCTGCATACCGATGGACGTCTATAGCTACAAGGTATTGGCGGCCGGCAACGCGGATACCGTTGGTTCCACGGTCACCGTAGACATCCCCCGCACGCCCCAGATGATCCCCCTGGAAAAGGGTAGGTACAACGCCCTTTCCGGCGTCCCGGTGTCGGTTGACTCCTCCATCCTCGCGCATACCGTCGGCTCCCCGTCGAGCTATCCTTCTTACAGCGCCATCAAGTCACTGGAGGACGATTCGGACACCGAGGGCCTGTGGGACCCGAACGGCATGTCGATCGGCATCAGCGGCGGATACGTGACCGATGAGGTCGAGCAGAACAAGACTACCGAGAAGACCTACGGCGCGGGATTCTCCTACCAGGCTAGCGTCACGGTCGTCGCCAGCGGGGTCCTGTTCGGAGCGAGCTATGGCTTCGAGGACGACTACTCGTACACGGTGACGACCTCGGAAGGGACGATCATCGAGGGCGTCGTGCCGAACTTGCCGACGACGGGCTCAGACTCGACCGACATCTTCAAGTTCGGCATCGCGTCCTACAAGAGCTCGGTCAAGAACCAAAGCCAGAAGTTCATCGTCGTGACCTACTGGGTGACGGAGTAGCGCCCGATCGCGCTTAATGGAATCAGGATGGCGAGGACCCGGCGTCCTCGCCATCGATCGGGCGAGTGCTTGAAGCACCGTGATTATTGGGGCGACTTGGTCGATTGCCTCATTCGGCCTACCGCCTAAAAGGATGAGGGGCTTCGAATGTTCGATGGTGTCCGCAGGATCTTCTTCGACTCGGGCATGGTCCTCTGCCAGCCGAGCTCGGGAGACTGGTTCTATCCGCAAGTCCATAAGGCGTACTGCGAGAAGCTCGGCCTCGGCGAGAGGAGCTTCCTTCAATCGATCAATTTCCGAAAAGCCTACGCCGGGCTCGAGCGCGAGGGGATCATCGACACCGAGGACGCGGAGCTTGCGGCCTTCACTCGGTTCTATGAAACGCTTTTCCGCAATGTCCCCGGAAAGGATAGGCGGGAGCTCATCGAAGCTTGCGCCTGGGCAGTCGTGAAGGATTACTCGAAGTATGTCTTCTACGACGATGTCGCGGAATCGATAAAGAAGCTCAGCTATAAGTACGACCTCGGCATCATCTCCGACGCCTGGCCCTCGCTCGAGGGAGTCTTCCGCAGGAACGATCTGTACAAGTACTTCAAGCCCTTTATTATCTCCACTAGGTACGGCTGCACGAAGGAGGGTCGTGATCTCTTTAGGTTCGCCCTCGCGAACGCGGCGGAGCACGCCGAGAACATCCTCTTCGTCGACGACTCGGTCGGCAACTGCCGCCGCGCCGCGCAGCAGGGAATGCAGGTCGTGCAGCTCAACCGCAGTTGCAGCCGCAAGGCGAGGCGGGGACTCCTCCAGGTCTCGGATATGGCGGGGCTCGAGCGCGCGCTGGGCATATGAGCGGCGCGCGCGGCGGAGGTGATTCCCGCTTGCGGAGGGGCGGGACCTGGGGTACATTTCTACAGACGAAAAATAATTTCCCGCGCTGGTCCTGGCGCGGGAACGCGGGGGCACAGAATGTCGGTGCATCTGATCGATTCCTTCACGACCGCCTACGTCGATAAAGCCCTACAGGTCAGGAAGAAAAGCCGTATCCTCGCCGCGATGGCCCTCGCCTTCGGGATCGTGTCGCTGGTCTTCGCCGTCCTCATGGCGCTCACAAAGGCGACGGTCGTGGCCGCCGTGTTCGTAGGGCTGGCCCTTTTCTGCGCCGCGGTGCTCGTCCTCATCCGCGCGGGCAAGTACGGCGCCGCTTCGTCGCTCTTCCTGTACGGAGTCTTCGGGGCCATGTTCGTGGCGATCAAGTTCGATCAATACGTCGACGTCTATGAGACTTACGTCTTCGGTACCCTGGGCTGCTTCCTCCTCGTCGTCGCCACCCTTGTGGCGGACAGGGCCTCGCAGTCGGTCATCATCGGCCTGCTCGACCTCGCGGCGATCGAGGCGCTCTATTGGATCGACGCCTTTCCGAAGGACGGAGGCAAGGTGACCACCCTCGCCATCCAAAATCTCGCGACCTCGTCCCTCATGGTCGCGCTCGGCGCGGCCGTGTCGGCCTATATCGTCCAGCTGACGGGCAGCCTGATCAGCGAGGTCGAGCGCGAGGCCGAGTCGGCCGAACATAGCTACGAGGAGCTTGGCGCGGCGATGGGCGCGGCCCAGCATTCGTCGCAGCGGATCGGCGAGAACCTTTCGGCCAGCATGGCCAGGACCTCGGAATCCATAGAGTCGCTGCGGGCGAGGGTCGGGACGATAGCCCGGGGCATGGACGAGCTCGACGCGGCCCTGGACCGCTCGGGTGAGGCTAACCGCCGCGCCGATAGCTGCCAGGGCGAGGTGAAGGTCGCGCTCTCCGCCTATGCCGACCAAGTGGGGCGCGCGTCGGCCGCCATCGAGGAGATGGCTGCGGCGTCGTCCAGCCTCGCGAAGCAGGCATCGAGCAAGCAGTCGGCCGTCCGCGAGCTCGTGGACACCTCGCGCTCCGGCGAGGGCGTGCTCGCGTCCATGGGCGAGTCCATGGATCAGATCCAGGCCTCGACGAAGCGCGTCGCCGAGCTCTCGGCCATCATCGGCGACGTGGCCGACCGGACCAACCTCCTCGGGATGAACGCCTCTATCGAAGCCGCGCACGCGGGCGTCGCGGGCCGTGGCTTCGCGGTGGTCGCGAACGAGATCCGCTCCCTGTCGGTGGAGACCGCGAAAAGCGCCCGCGTCATCGCCGACACGCTCAAGGAGGCCCAGTCGGCCATCGGGACGACCGCGGCGAAGAGCGTCGAGGCGAGGGCCTCGTTCAAGCGGATATCGGAGGACATCCGCGGCGTCAGCCTCATGATCGACGAGCTCCTCTCGAGCATACAGGAGCTCTCGTCGGGTTCCTCCGACGTGGTCGCCGCGGTGGAGGCTGTCGCCGAGCTCACGCGCGCGACCGAGTCCACGGTGGACCGATCCTGCGAGGGCATGAGCGAGTCCCTCGCGGGCATGGACGCCGTAGCGGAGATCGCCTCGCGGGTGCGCGTGGAGACTTCGGAGATGTCCGAGCGCTTCGACGCGATGCGCAAGGACTCGGAGGCGGTGCGCTCGCTCGGCGGGGAGAACCTCGGAACCCTGCAGGCCCTCAAGGCGAGCCTGGCCGGCTTCGCGAAGAGAGACGCCGGAAGCGAGAAAAAATCGCGGGGCATCATGGTCAAGCAAGCGGCCAAATAAAGAACTAGGATTCCAAGTCCTCGTCGAGCTCCGAAGCGAGCTTTACGAGGCGCTTGATGTCGCGGAGGCCTATCTTCCCTCGATAGAGCTTGTTCGCCTCGTTTGCCCGCATGACCGCGTCGTATACCGCCACGGGATCGGCGGCAGCGATCTGGGTAGGGCTAATAAATCCGGCCACGTAGAGGACTCGCGCGAAGGTCGACCCGACCCACTGTATCCTGGACAGGTCCGAAAGATTGGCAAATTCCTCAACGGTCTTCGCCGCGATTCCGGTCGACTTCGCAAGGGCCGTCCTCGCCTTTTTCCCCAAGGCCGCTTCGTAGAGGGACTTGCTGTCGACTATCCCCGATTCGGCGAGGGCGCGAACTGCGGCATCGTCGATCCCTGGATAATCCCTAAGCGGCAGCGGCTTAGGGCGGAAACCCTCGATCGTCCTTCGCATTAGGACGAGGTAGTCTGCCGAGAGGCCCGACTTCGCGGCGAGCGAAGCAGGGCCCTTCGACCCGCGAAGGTTTCGGCTCAAGTCCTCAAGGTTCTGAACACCCGCCTTCTTGAGGGCGGCCAAATTCTTGTCTATGCCGTCCAACAGGGGAAGCTGACTCGGGATGAGGTCGGCTTTCTCAAGCTTGCGCTTCAGGTCCTTCAGGGTCATCGTTGTGAAATCGATGTGGTAAGCCGTATCGTTATCCTCCTGGGGTATTGTACGCTTCAGTTCGTCCTCGGCGCGTCTACTTGCGCGAAGAAGGCGCCCGCGTCCTCGATCCACTCGGGCCAGGAGCGGAACCAGGCGGGAACCTTGATAGCCCTCGCGCGGTCGCAGACGGGGATGTAGGGCTTGATATCGATAATGGGCGTGCCGTCCACGGCGTCGATATAGTCGAGCACCACGAGGCCCTCCTTCCGCCTCACTTCGATCACGCCGCAGGACGTGAGGTCGACGGGATTCGGCCTGTACTCCGCGCGGCAGGCGAAGACGCCGGCCCGCGTCCCCTTCGCGTAAGGCAGTTCGCAGGAGAGGGCCGAGCGCATTCTCCCGTCGTCCATCCCATGCGCCCACCAAAGCACCTGGACGCGGCCGAATTCCTCCAGCCCCAATAGCCCCTCGCGATAGGGCTCCGCGACCTGCAGCGCATAGTAACCTTTCGCGTCGTCCGCGCGGACCTCGCCGATAGCCTCGATCTCGATCTTCTTCATACGAACCCCCTTCGCCTCGCGGCGCGAGAGCAGTATGTCCGCCGCCGCGCCATTTTTCCCGACGTTTCCTGCTCAAGGGCTGGTCCGTCCTTGACCGTTGCGGCGCCTGGCGGCGATAGTGGCTTGGAAGGGGGCTTCCATTGGACGCAAGGATTGTCGAGAGGGGAAGGATCCTCCTCGTCGGGATGTCGTTCTACGGCGATCCCTTCGCGCGGGCCTCCGCCTGGGACGAGGAGAACGAGAT
>DBTW01000117.1:7125-23208 GCA_002307245.1 Spirochaetaceae bacterium UBA1306
CGGGCGGATCGAGGCGAGCGTTGGTACGAGCTCCATATCGCCCTGCCCGAGACGGCCAAGACGGGACGCTACGAGGTCTTCTCGGGGGTAGAAGTTTGCGGGCTCGAATCGATTCCGATCGAATGCTCCGCCAAGATTCTCCCCGCAGCGGACTACGCCGTCGTGACCGTGAGGGGCGGCGAGATGTCGGGCGATTGGATGGGGCGGCTGTTCTCCGTGGTCGTTCCCGACCTGGGCCGAGCCGCCGCGCCGGGCTTCAGTTTCGAGCTCTACGACTCGCGATTCAAGGGAATGGACAAGCTCATGGAGTCCGAGCTCGAGTATTGGATTCCCCTCCTCGCGGGCGGCTCCGGCCGATGATCGAGGCTGGCGCGGATCGCCGCGCCGTCGATTCCGTCCTCCGCGCCGTCGACATGGCGGAAGCGCGCCTGGGCGAGCCGATCGGCGTCGAGGACATGGCCGAGGCGGCCTGCTACTCTCCGTATTACTTCTCGAGGCTCTTTGCCCAGGCGACGGGTCACTCGCCCTACGATTACCTTATGCGACGGCGCGTCGCCTCGGCGGCCGAGCTCCTGATCGGGGGCCGAGCGAGCATCATCGAGATAGCCCTGGACTGCGGCTTCGAGGCGCCAGATAGCTTCACCCGGGCCTTCCGCCGCTGCTTCGGCGTGCCGCCTTCCGAGGCGCGCAAGACGGGATGCTATCCGCGCGCTATCGCCCGGACGAGGATCGAGCGGACCCAGGTCGAGGCGATGCTGGCGGCGCCGCCCCCGGCTCCGGAGGCGACCAAGGAGGCCGATGCCGTGATCATGGGTTCCTGGTCCGAGCTGCCGTGGGCCGATCCGCTCCATGGCAGCCTGCCATCCGCTCGAGCCCCTCGGCTGATCCTCGTCGAGCGCGGCGGATCGCTCGAGGCGAAGCGGACCTTCATCGGCCAGGCTACTGAGCCTCGGCCTCCCGGGGCGGAGGCGGATATCCCGCCCGCCTACCCCCTCTCGGCTAGCCTCGTCTCGGGAGGAAGGAGGGCGCGCTTCAGGATCGAAGGCGGTTATGAGCGCCTCGACTTCGTCGTCGAGTACGCCTATCGCTCCTGGCTCCCGCTCTCGGGTCGGACTAAAGCGCCCAGCTACGACATCATCGAGGAGGGCGGCGACGGGAGACTCGCCCTCGTCCTGCCCCTCATCGAGGATTCCGGCTCGATCCCTTGCCCGTCCTAACTCGGGGCCGCCTTTCCCTCAAGTCGAGCCAGCATCCTCTCGAGTGTCGCGCGCATCTTTCGATAGTCCTCCTCGTCGGCGAAGAGGCAGGGGCCGAGGGCCTTGGGTACCGCCCGAGCCCTCTCCTCCAGGGCGGCGCCAGCCTCAGTGAGCTTCACGCGCACCGCCCGCTCGTCCTCAGCGCTGCGCTCGCGACGCACGAGGCCGGTAGCCTCGAGGCGCTTCAATAGGGGCGAGACCGTGCCGGTATCTAGGTCGAGCAGGGAACATAGCTCTCCGACGCCGAGTTCGCCGCGCTCCCATAGGGCAAGCATGGCGAGGTATTGCCCGTAGGTGAGGCCGAGCTCGGAGAGTACCGGTCTATACTTCGCCTGGACGGAGAGGTCGAGGCGATGCACGAGGAAGCATACCTGGTTCGAGAGCAGGAGCTCGGGGCTGCTCATCGGCTTCGAGCTGGGACCTTGGCGAGGGCCGCCTCGATATCATTCTCGAGCTTCACGGGCTCGGTGCTCGGGGAGAATCGCCGAACCGTCCTGCCGTCGCGCTCAACGAGGAATTTCGTGAAGTTCCACTTGATCCTGCTCCCGAGGAGCTTGGGCGCGCGTTCCTTCATGAATTCGTAGACCGGATGCGTACCGGGGCCGTTGACCTCGATTTTCGCCATGAGGGGGAAGCTGACACCGAAATTGCGTTGGCAGAATTGGGCGATCTCGGGATCGCCCGCGGGCTCCTGATGGGCGAATTGGTCGCAGGGGAAGCCGAGGACGACGAGGCCTTTCTCCTTATATTTCTGGTAGAGCTCTTCGAGGCCTTTGTATTGTGGCGTAAAGCCGCACTTGCTCGCTGTATTCACTACCAGCAGGACCTTGCCCTCGTAGTTCGCGAGGGCCGATTCATTCCCGTCATTAGTCTTGGCCGAAAGCTGGAAAATCGTATCGCTCATGGTTCCTCCTAAATATTGCATACAACATAATAGCAAACAATGTTTTAGGAAAGCTTGACCATGGTTAAAATATTGACTATTAATTAATGAATCAATATTGAACTGATGGAGATGCTCTTGTTGATCGGGACTATCCGCGACGTGGCCGATGCGATATTCGAGCTCGAGCCGCAATTCAACGACAAGATCGCGACTCTCATCATGCCGCCTAAGGGCGAGGAGCTTGCGCTTACCCGGAGTCAGTTCAAGACCCTCGTCCTATTGATGCTCGGGCCCTCGCGTTCCGCTTCCGAGCTCGGCGAAGCCATGGGCCTGACGAAGGCGAGCTTGACCGGCATCCTCGACGCGTTGGAGTCGAAGGGACTTGCGACCCGGGCCGTCGACGGCAAGGACCGACGTAGGAATATAGTCACCCTGACTCAGGCCGGCCGCGACCTTTGCGGCGCCAAGATGGCGGAATTCGAATCGAGGCTCGAGGCGCGCATGTCGTATCTGTCCGACGCCGATCGCGTTGACCTGGCGCGCTGCCTTTCGGGCGCCGCCGCGATACTGAAGAAGCTATAGGAGTAACCATGGATTCATCCCGTGAACTCGGGGAGGGCCGCATAGTCCCCCTCATCGCGCGCTTCGCCCTGCCCTCGATCGTCGGCATGGTAGTAAGCGCCCTGTATAACATCGTAGATAGGATCTTCATCGGCCGGGGCGTCGGCACCCTGGCCCTCGCCGGCGTGACGGTGGCCTTCGGCTTCCAGCTCATCCAGATCGCCTTCGCCGTCCTCATCGGGGTGGGCGCCTCGGCCCTAATCTCCATCAGTCTGGGCGAGGGGAACAAGGAGAAGGCCGAGCGGGTCCTCGGGAACGGCTTCGCTCTCAATATGATCATCTCATGCGTCATGGCCGTCCTGGGCATCGCCTTCCTCGATCCCATGCTCAGGCTCTTCGGGGCCAGCGACGAGGTTCTGCCCTATGCCCGTTCCTTCACCCTGGTGGTGCTCCTCGGGGCCCCGCTCGGGACGATCAGCATGGGGCTCAATGGCTTCATCCGCAGCGAGGGCAATCCGAAAGTAGCGATGGTGACCCAGCTCATCGGGCCCATCCTCAACATCGTCCTCTGCCCCTTCTTCATCTTCGTCCTGAAGCTGGGCATCGTCGGCTCCGCCTTGGCGAACGTCATCTCGCAGGCCGTGGGCTCCGCGTGGGTCCTGCGCTACTACTTGTCGGGCCGGAGCGTCCTGAAGATCCGCGCGTCCAATCTCCTGCCGAGACGGGGCATCTCGCTTTCGATAATGGCCTTGGGCTCGTCCATCGCCTTGTCGGACCTGGCCGCAGCGGCGATGAACGGGATCATGAACAACCAGCTCGTCCGCTACGGCGGGGACGATGCCGTGACCGCGATGGGCATCGTCTTCGCGATCTCCAACCTCGTGTTCCTCACCCTGCTCGGGGTGAATATGGGTGCGCAGCCGATCATCGGCTACAACATCGGCGCGAGGCTTTACGGCCGCGTCCGCAAGGTGGAACTGGTCATCATCGGAGCCGCCACGGCCTTCGCCACGCTTTGCTTCGCCGCGATCCAGCTCTTCCCGCGCGCCCTGGTCTCCCTCTTCGCGGGTCCCTCGTCGGGAATCGAGGAGCTCGGCGTCTACGCGATGCGGCACTACTTCATGCTCCTGCCGCTGCTGGGCCTGCAGGTCCTCGGCTCGGGCTATTTCCAAGCGGCGGGCAAGCCCCTCAAGTCCCTGTTCCTGGGACTCTCGAGGCAGTTCATCATCCTCGTCCCCATGCTCTTCATCCTTCCCGGCTTCTTTGGCCTCGATGGCGTGTGGATCGCCCAGCCCGTTTCCGACGCGATAGCCTGCATCCTCACGGCCGTCTTGCTCGGGCGCGAGCTGCGCTCGCTGGGGCGGATGGAGCGGGAGGGCCGTCCCTCCTAGCGCCGCGGCCTCGCGTTGGTCGCCCAGACTCCGCAGATAATGGCGATCGCACCGGCGAGTTCGACGAGGCCGATGGATTCGCCCCTGAAAGCCACGCCGGCGATAAGGGCGACCAAGGTCGTGATGGTGCCGAAGATCGAGGCTTGCGAGGCCTTAAGCCGGGAGAGGCTCAAGTTCACGAGGAAGAAGGCGAGCACCGAGGAGAGGATGCCGAGGTAGGCCACGGCGCCCCAGGCGGCGGGCGTCGCACGGGCGATCAGCCCTTCCTCCCAGCCCTGCCCGGCTCCGAGGAGACCTTGCGCCAAGGCGAGGGCCCCGAAGAAGGCCGCTCCCGAGGCCATCATGGCGAAGGTCGTCTCGGCGGGGGAGTAGAGCTCCCTCGAGCGGCGCGAGAAGACGTTGTAGAAGGCGGCGCTGACGAGGGCCACGACGATGAGCAGCACGCCGCGCAGGCTGTCCGAACCGCCGCCCCCGCTTCCCGAGCCCACGATCAAGACGACTCCGACCACGGACAAGCCCAGGCCGAGGGCTTGCCGGAGCGATAGCCGCTCCTTCAGCATCGGCGCCGAGAGGGCCGCGACGGCGGCGGGAAGGGCGCCAAGGATGAGGCCGGCGGTACTCGAGGCGGTCTCTTGGAGCCCGTAGGTCTCGCAGCTGAAATAGATGATCGGCTGGAACAGGCAGATCAGCGCGAGGGGAAGACGGGGCTTGCCCCGGAACTCGAGCCTGACCGCCCGAAGGGCCGCGAGGAGTCCGAGCGCGGCTGTCGCGAGGGCGAAGCGGAGGAAGAGGAGCTCGAAGGGGCTGAAGGCCTCGAGGGCTCCCTTCGTCACGAGGAAGGACAGGCCGAAGATCGTCGCCCAGCCGACGCCCGCGAGGTAGACTGCGACCCGGCTCATGATTCGCCGTCGAGGATGCCGCGGCTCGATCTCACTTCGGGGCTCTCACGAGGCCGAGGGCTTGCCGAATCGCTCCTAGGTGCCAGGCGCCGTGCGCGATGAGGCCCAAGGTCCCCGTCATGAAATCCTGCTCGTCCCAGTTCGCCCCAGAGGCGAGGTAGGCCCGGAAGGCCTCATACTCGGAACGGAGACTGGCGACGAGCCGCTGCCATTCCGCGTCGGACACCACTCGCTGATCCCAGCTTCGCGCCCATTCGGCTCCGGGGTAGGGATTCTCGCCGCGCGCCGCCCGGTTGGCGAGGTCGAGCGAGAACTCGAGGTGCGCGACGTGGGAGGCGATCGTCAGGGGATCTCCGGGCGTCGTGGAACGAGAGGCCTCCGCGGAGCTCAGGGACTCGATGGTCCCGAGGAAGCCGTTCTTCGGGTCGTTGTCGGTGAACCACGTCCCGGCCTTGGGATCGGGGGAACCGAGGTAGGCCTCGTCGTATAGGGCCAGGACGGCCTTGGTCAACGAGCTTTTCTGGATTGAATCATTCGTATTCATGCTGCGACTCCTTAAGCTTGAATCGAGTTCATAAGGTCAAAAAAATACCGCGGCTCATGGTCGCGATATAACCCGTGCCAAGCCTCGAGGGTCTTGGCGGAAAAGAGGCCGAGGCTCCCCAGGACGAGCTGGGCGAATTCCAGTGGAGCGACGCCGGTCGCGGTGATCAAGCCTCTGTCCATGACGGCCGCCTCGTTTCGATACAATGATTCTCCCTTATAGGCCGCACAAGTCGCCTTAAGGTACCCTAAATCGTTGCTCGTATGCGCGCGGTCGTCGAGGATCCCCGCGGCAGCAAGGGCAACCGTCGCGCCGCAAATGGCCGCGACCGGAATCCCGAGCGAGAGAAAGCCCCGCGCCTTCACGATGACGGGCCCATGGACAGGATCGAGCCAGCCATCGCCACCCGGCAGGACAAGGAGGGCGCAATCCTCTGGGAGCATTTCCGCGATGGCGCAATCCGGCAGGACGCGAAGGCCGCCCATCGTGCGGATCGGGGCGGTGCTTGGGGCGACGGCTCGAATCTCGAGCCTGGCCCCTCGCTCCTTGAAGTACCTGCCCGAATTGAGCTCGGCGGCGAGGAATCCGTATTCCCAGTCGGCCATGCCCTCGAAAGCGTAAAGATAAGCGATACCGCGCATGATGCGCCTCCTTTTCGTCGTGTTTCTTGGAGAGACACTATCGCGCGACCGCGCCATCGTATGTCATACTTTCCCGAAATAGATGAAAGAGCTGGATCGCACGCTAGGCATACTCCTCCTCCTGCGCGGCGGCAGGCCGGTCTCCGCGACCGAGCTCGCCGGGCGCTTCGAAGTCTCGACCCGCACGATCTACCGCGATATCGAGACGCTCTCGGCCCTGGGCGTGCCGGTCGTCGCCGAGATGGGCCGGACCGGCGGCTTCAAGCTCCGCGAGGGCTATTTCCTCCCGCCCGTGACCCTCGGCCCCGAGGAGGCGGTTTCCCTCCTCCTCGGCGTCATACTTATGCGTAGGCTCCGGGTCGCGCCCTTCCCCAAGGAGGCGGACTTCGCGGAGCGCAAGCTCCTAGCGGCCCTGCCCCCGGACACCCGGGCGGCGATGGAAAGGGCGTCCCGCTTTATCGGCTTCGAGAAGGTGCCCGCCGACCTCTTCCATTACGAGCGCGACGACCCGCAGGCCGGGCTCGGCCCCGGGGCGGAGGCCGAGTCCGAGGTTGTAGGCGCCTTCCTCCGGGCCCTGCTTGCCCGCTCGCGCGTCAGGATGAGCTATCGCTCGCCCTACAGGGTCGCGGAGGAGCCGCGCGAGGTCGAGCCCCTCGGCCTGCTCTGGGACCGGGACCGATGGTACCTAGTCGGTCAGCCTTCCGGGAAGGCTCTTGGCAGGCGCACCTGGCGAGCCGACCGCGTGCTCTCGATAGGGCCGGGCAGGTCGATGCCGCCCGTCGGAACGGACTTCGAGGCCGAGGAGCTCCTCGACCGGAAGTGGCTCCGCCATGCCATGGACCGGTGGAGCGAGGAGTCCCAGGCGCGGGTCGCGTTGACGATGGATCAGGCCGAGCGCCTAAAGCGGGACTGGTTCTACGGGAACGCGGGCTTCGAGGAGGGGGCGGACGGCCGGGTCGTGATGAGCTGGGGCGAGTATAGGCCCGAGGCCGCCGCCGCCCTCGTGCGCTGGCTCGGGCCCGGGGCCGAGCTCCTCGAGCCGGCAGAGTGGCGCCCGATCGTTGCGGCGGGGCTCCGCGCGATGCTCGAGACTTATGGATGAGCCGAAGGCAAAATCACCGGGGCCGTTCGGGGTCCGGCTCGACGAACGAGTCTCCGTCCGAGATCGTCACTTGATTGCGCCCGTTTTCCTTGGAACGATAGAGGGCGGCATCCGCTTTCGAAAAGAGCGCCTCGTAGCCGGGGGCGCGGGGGAGATCGGCTGCACGGCCGGTCCCGGCGAGGCCGACGCTGATGGTTGCCGACAAGCGACGCCCTTCGAACTCGATCCTTGCCCTCTCCACGCTCGACCGAATGCGCTGCGCGAGCGGTAGCGCATTGTCCTTTTCTATGCCGGGAAGGAAGGCGGCGAATTCATCGCCGCCTATGCGCCCGAAGACGTCGTTGCCCCGAAGAGTCTTCCGGCAGCACTCCGAAACGCCTTTGAGCACCATGTCTCCGGCGAGGTGCCCGTAGGTATCGTTGATCGACTTGAAATCGTCGATATCCAAGACGAGAAGGAAGGCTCCTTCCGTCGAGAGGAGGAGCCTCTCGCCCACGATTTCGGAGAAGGCCGATCGGTTGTATATGCCCGTGAGAGAGTCCCGTTCCGCCTTCGCGGTGAGCAGCTCGGTCCGCGTCGTCTCATCGCTGACGTCGCGGAGGACGCCCGTGTAGCCCACGATCGAGATGCCGTTCTTGAGCTCGTAGGCGCGTAACGCGTAGTGCGCGGTCCCCGCACGTCCTGAGAGGGGGAGGCAGAAGCGGACTTCCTCGGCGACGCACCGACTCGCCAATTCGCGCCCGAGACCCCGGCGAAGCCTGTCCCCGTAGGCGGCCGGGCCGAGCTCTTCCGGCGAGACATCGATATGGCGGGCGAGCATGGTCCGGGCGGCCGGGTTCAAATCGATAACATGCCCTTTCGGCGAGCATACGAGCAGGCCCTCGTCTATCACGTCGAAGGCGCGGTCCCGGGCGATCGGGGATATGCTCAGGAACCCGAAGCCGTAGATGCCCGCGACTACGATGGACGAGCCGATGGCGAATGCCGACGAGCCCGGGACCCCGCCAAGGAATCCGTCGCCGAACATATTCTTCATCGCGAGGACGGTCTCCGGGATCATGATGCCCACGACGATGATGAGCACTTGTCTTCGCGCGATGGCGCCCGCTTTTATCGCGAAAAGGACGAGGATAACGATGCTAGCGGCGATGACGACATAGTTGATCGAGACGAAGACGGCCCCGAGGAAGGTCTGTTTCACGGATATCGCGGCGAAGCCCGCCTTGCTTATAATCGCACCGACCGAGGAACGCATGAGATGATGAGCCTGATCGGTCAAGATGAGGGCCAAGGGAATCGATTGGAACGCGTAGAGCCCGGCGCCCACGGCCCGGATCAAGGCCATGCGCGATCCCGTATAGGCCAGGGCGAAGACGAAAACCGCCGCGGGAATGTAGAATGCGCCGACCTGCGTGATGTTCCGCCATAGGAGCATGGACTCGAAAGCGCGGGCCTCTATCTCGAAGAATGAACAAAGGGACAAGGCGAACCCGAACAGCGCGACGATACCGAATTCCACGGCCCCCGCCTGCGTCTTTCGACGGAACGAGAGGAAGGCGATGGCGAGGAGCAGCGCGAGCGATGCGATATTCGCGAAGACGATGCCGAATTCCATTCAAGCATGTTCCTTAGCATGTATTTTCGGTATTCTATTAAATAGCGGCGTTCCGTTACTAGACTGAAACTACGCTTGCGATCGGGGGTGCATTTTGGAGCAGACCTTCCTCTCGGCCACGATTCTCTTGATCGTGATCACCGATCCTCTGGGCAACATCCCCCTCTTCATCTCGAACATGAGCAAGGTCAAGAGAGAGCGCAGGCTCATCGTGATCCTCCGCGAATGCGGAGTGGCCTTCCTCGTGCTCCTATTCTTCATGCTCTTCGGGAGGCAGATGCTCTCCCTCCTCCGCATCAGCGAGGAGACGCTCAAGATAGCCGGGGGCATCATCCTTTTCCTCATCGCCGTCAACATGATCTTCCCGGGCTCGGGCGTCAGCGTCGGCAACGAGCGGGTCGGGGACGAGCCCTTCATCGTGCCCATAGCGATCCCGCTGATCTCGGGCCCCTCGGCCATGGTCAGCTCGATGCTGATAGCCGGATCCGATCCCCATCGCATGCCCGAGTGGATCGCCGCCCTCGCTATCACGATCCTCGTGACCTTCGTGGTGTTCCTCGGCTCGGACAAGCTGCGGGACGTGCTCGGGGAACAGGTGATCAGCGCCGTCGAGAAGCTGATGGGACTGCTCCTCACGGCCATGTCCATCGAGATGCTCTTAAGCGGCGTGGCAGCCTATATCGCGCAGTTCCGGGGCTAAAGGCCCGGCTTTAGTCCAGCAGCTCGCGGATGGCCCTCGCCCGGTCGAGGAGCCCCGGTTTGTACAGCGTCGAGCGGTTCCGCCCCTTGCCCTTGGATTGGTACAGGGCCCGGTCGGCCATGTCGACGTAGTCCTGGACCCCCGCGGACAGGTTGGGATCGATGAGGCAGCAGCCCAGGCTCGCGGTGACCGACAGGGTCTCGGCCTTGTATGGGACGGCGGTCTCCTCGATGGCCCTCCGGATGCGCTCGGACATATCCCAGAGCTTGACCGCGTCGCACTCGATGGCGAGTACGCAGAATTCCTCGCCGCCGAAGCGGGAGGCGACGTCCTCAACGCGCACCGTCCGCTTGAGGGCGAGCGCCAGGTGGTTTAGGACCTCGTCGCCGGCGAGGTGGCCCCAGGTGTCGTTGAAGTTCTTGAAGTGGTCGATGTCGAGCATGATGAGGCCGGCCTTGGCGTCGTGCCGCTTCACGTGGGCGATCTCCTGCTCGAGGCGCTGCTTGAAGTAGGCGTGATTGTAGAGGCCGGTCTTGGCGTCCGTGATGGCGCTCTCTCGGTTCAGGTTGTTCTGGATGGCGATCGAGATGAAGCGCATGAATTTGTCGATGTACATGCGCTCGACCGGGGTATAGGCCTCCCCCACGACCTTGCGCCCCAGGATGCCGAGCCCGAAGGTGCCCTCGATGCCGCACATCGGGATCACGATATCCGGGTCGAAGCGCGAGAGCTCGACGATGGCCCGGGCGGGCAGGTCTATCTTGATGAAGTCGGTGGGATACTTGGCGGAGATGAAGCGGGACTTCAGCGACTCGTAGGTCCCCTGGGTCAGCTGCTCCTCGCTGGGCTTCATGTTGGCGTAGCAGTATTGGCGGAGGCCGCCTCGGGGAGATTCCATGATGACCAGGAGGTAGGTGGGGATGAACTCCTGCAGGACCCGGTCAATGACGAAGTCCATGACTTCCTCGACCGAGCCTATGGCGTAGAGCTTGGCCGCGTCGTTGAGGAGGTTGTCCAGGACGCGGTTCTCGTTCCTGAGCAGGGCCAAGTCGTCCAGGGCGCCCGACCGTTGCATGGCGTTGAACTGATCGAGGAAACTCTTGCTGACTTGCTGGACCGGGCTTTCTGCTTCCACCGCTTTCATTATAGTGAATTCATGGCGCTTGGCGATGCCCCTCCTTGAAAAAGGCGCAGGCGCCGTCCCGGGAGGGGGGCGGCGCCTGCGCGATGGAAAATCGCGTCGATCAGCGCGAAACGATCTTGGCGAGGGCCTCCGCGGTGAAGCCGAGGTGGGCGGCGACATCGTTGCCGGGCCCGGACTCGCCGAAGGTCTCGATGGAGAGGATATCCTCGGCCTTGGCGAGGCGTTCCCAGCCCATCGCTATGCCGGCCTCGGCCACTACGACGCGGACGCCGGGGGGCAGGATAGCGTCGCGGATGGGCTTGGGCTGGGCGAAGAAGAGCTCGCGGCTGACCATCGAGACGACTCGCAGGCCGGCGCAGGCGGCCGCCCCGCCGAGCTTTTCGACGGTCGCGAGGGCCATGGAGACCTCGGAACCTGTGGCCACGATGACCGTGTCAGGGGCTGCCTCGGTATTCTTTACAACGTACGCACCGAGTCCCATCGACATTGCCCACTCGGGGTCGGCCTTCTCGAATACAGGGACGTTCTGTCTCGTGAGGGCGATGACCGTGGGACCGTCGGTCCTCTCCATGGCCATGCGCCAGGCTACGGCCGTCTCCTCGGCGTCGGCGGGCCTGAGCACGCGGACGTTCGGGATGGCGCGGAGGCTGGCGAGATGCTCGATCGGCTGGTGGGTCGGCCCGTCCTCGCCGACGAAGATGGAGTCGTGGGTGAGGACATAGATGACCGGCTGCTTCATCAGCGCCGCAAGGCGGAGGGCCGGCCTGAGGTAGTCGGAAAAGACCATGAAAGTGGCGACAAAGGGCCTGAAGGGGCCGTGCAGGCAGATGCCGCTCGCGATCGCGGCCATCGCGAACTCCCGGATGCCATAGCGGAGGTAGCGGCCGGCGCGATTGGCGGCATTGTAGTCCCCGCCTTCCTTCATGGCGGTGGCGTTGGGCCCGGTGAGGTCGGCTGTGCCGCCGAGGAAGTTGCCGTATGCCTTGTTCATGGCGACTATGCACTTGCCCGAGGCGCTGCGCGTCGCGACCTTGTCACCTTTGGCGAAGGCGGGGAAATCGATGGGCTTCTGGGACTTGCCGGCGACGTAGGCGTCGTACTCGGCGGCAAGGGCGGGCTCCTCGGCGCGCCAGGCGTTGTATTCGGCCTTCCAGGCCGCGCGCGCGGCGGTGAGCTCCTTGCGGCGCTTCTCGTAGTAGGCGTAGGCCTCCGGAGCGACCCAGAAGGCCGGCTCTGCGGGGACGCCGAGGGCGGCCTTGGCCTTGGCGATCTCCTCGTCCCCGAGGGGCGCCCCGTGGGAATCGGCGGTGCCCTGCTTGGTGGGCGCGCCTTTGCCGATTACGCTCTTGAGGATGATGATGCTGGGGCGCCCGGAGTCCTTCTTGGCCTCGGCGACCAGCTTCTCCAGGCCCGCGTAATCGTACATGTCGCCGCGGAGGACCTGCCAGCCGTAGGCTTCGTAGCGCTTCCCGACGTCCTCGGTGAAATCGAGGTCGGTGGAGCCGTCGATGGTGATCTTGTTGGAGTCGTAGAAGACGATGAGCTTCCCGAGCTGGTAGTGGCCGGCGAAGGACGAGGCCTCGGAGGCCACGCCCTCCTGGAGGCAGCCGTCACCCACGAGAACGTAGGTGTAATGGTCCACGATCTTGCGCTTGGGCGTGTTAAAGCGGGCGGCCATCATGGTTTCGGCGACGGCCATGCCGACCGCGGTCGCGAGGCCCTGGCCCAGGGGGCCGGTGGTCGTCTCGATGCCGGGCGCCATCCCTACCTCGGGATGCCCGGCGCACTTCGATCCCACCTTGCGGAATGTCTTGATGTCGTCGAGGCTTATACCGTATCCGGCGAGGTGGAGATGGGCGTAGAGGAACATGGAGCCGTGGCCGGCCGAGAGGACGAAGCGGTCGCGGTCTATCCACGAGGGGTCGGAGGGGTCGTGCTTGAGGGCGCTGCCGTAGAGGAAGGCGCCGAGCTCGGCGCAGCCCAGGGGGAGGCCGGGGTGGCCGGCGTTGGCCTTCTGTATCGCATCCATGGCGAGGATGCGGGCGCTCAGCGCCACTTTCTCGAGGGACTTGATATCCATGAGTTCTCCTTGTAGCGACAAGTATATACTTGGCAGGATACACGCTTTTCGGCATCTTCTCAACGGGAGGCGATAATGGCGAACCGAGGCGGGAAGGAATCCGAGAGAATCGTCCTGGGCGAGCTCAGCGCGCTGGTAATCCGCTCGCCCCGCCGGACCGTCTCCCTGCAGGTAAACCCCGACCTCTCGCTCGTGATGAAAGCCCCCGTCGATACGCCCGAGCCCTTCCTCCGCAGCTTCTTCGAGCGCCGCAGGTCCTGGGTCGAGCGGCACTTGAAGCGCATGGCGCGCATCAGGGACGCCGCCCCCATCTGGGCGGACGGGGGACGCTTGCCTTTCCTGGGCTCGGAGCTCGAGCTGCGGGTCCTGCCCGGCGCGCGCGCCCAGGCCCGCCTCGCCGACGGGGCCGTGGTCGCGACGGTCCGCGATCCCGCGGATGCCTTGGCGGTCCGGCAGGCCGTCGAGCGCCTCTACACGCGCGAGGCGGCCAGGCGCCTGCCCCCCATGGTCGACGATTGCCTCGCGCGCGCCTCGCCCAGGCGGTTCCCCCGCCCCGAGCTGCGCGTGCGCACCATGCGCTCGCGCTGGGGCAGCTGCGACGCCAAGGCCTGCGTGATCACCTTCAATTCGCGGCTCCTGCGCTTCCGCCCCGAGGTGATCGATTGCGTGATCATGCATGAGCTCGCCCACTTCAAGTACCGGAAGCACGGCCCGCGTTTCTACGGTATCCTCGCGGAGCTCTGCCCGGAATACGAGGAGCTGCAGGCCGAGCTCGCCGACGTCTACCTGGAATAGGCCTTCCGGCTTGCGATCGCCCCCCGCCTGGTGCTAGATTACTTTCCCGTCAGCCCGCCCCCGGCGGGACAAGGGAGCCCCGATGCCGAGACTACTATGGACGCCGCCCGAGGCGAGGGCCCGCGCGAGCAATATGCGTCGCTTCATCGACGCGGTGAACGCGAAGCGCGGTCTCGCCATCTCGGATTACCGGGGGCTCTACGAATGGTCGGTAGATCGGATCGAGGACTTCTGGGCCGAGGCCTGGGACTTCCTGGGCGTCAAGGCCTCCGCGCCCTACGACCGCGTCATCGGCTCGCGCGCCATGCCCGGCGCCGAGTGGTTCCCCGGGGCTCGGCTCAATTTCGCCGAGAACCTCCTGCGCTTCCGAGACTGCCGGCCCGCCCTCGTCTTCGCCGGCGAGGGCCGCGCGCCCGTCTCGACGAGCTATGCCGAGCTCTACGACGAGGTGGCCCGCGTCGCGAGGAGCCTGCGCGAGCTGGGGGTTTGCGCGGGTGACCGCGTGGCGGGCTTCATGCCAAACCTGCCCGAGACCGTCGTCGCCATGCTAGCGGCGGCCAGCATCGGCGCTATCTGGTCTTCCTGCTCTCCCGATTTCGGCATCAAGGGCGTCTTCGACAGGCTCGGCCAGATACGGCCCAAGGTCCTCTTCGCGGCCGACGGATACTTCTACAAGGGCAAGGGCATCGATTCCCTCGCCCGGGCCGCGGAGATCGCCGCGGAGATACCATCCATCGAGAGACTGGTGGTCGTGCCCTACGTCTCGCCTCGGCCGGACCTGTCTTCCCTGCCTCGATCGGTCCATTACGGCGACTTCAAGTCGGCCGCCCCTGGGCTCGAGATCGAGTTCGCCCAACTTCCCTTCGACCATCCGCTCTACATCATGTTCACCTCCGGCACGACCGGCCTGCCCAAGTGCATGGTACAGGGAGCTGGAGGCATCCTCCTCAACCAGATGAAGGAGCTCGTGCTCCACACCGACCTGAAGCGCGAGGACACGATCTTCTACTTCACGACCTGCGGCTGGATGATGTGGAACTGGCTGGCGGCCTCGCTCGGCGTGGGCGCGCGGGTGCTGCTCTTCGACGGCAACCCCTTCTACCCGGACCCCGGCGCCCTATGGCGCCTGGCCGACTCGGTAGGGATCACCGTCTTCGGCACGAGCGCCGGTTACATCGGCGCCCTGCAGGCCGAGGGCTACGAGCCCGCCGCGCACCACGACCTATCGTCCATCCGCACGATCCTCTCGACGGGATCGCCCCTGTCGGAGGACAACTTCGAGTTCGTCTACCGCGCCATCAAGAGCGACGCGCAGCTCTCGTCGATCTCCGGCGGCTCGGACATCAACGGCTGCTTCGCCCTCGGGAACCCCCTCGGCGCCGTGTATTCCGGCGAGCTCCAGTGCCGCGGCCTCGGCATGAAGGTCGAGGCCTACGACGAATCGGGCAAGCCCGTCGTGGGCGAGCGAGGCGAGCTCGTCTGCTCGGCCCCCGCCCCCTCGATGCCGATCTACTTCTGGGACGACCCCGACGGCGCGCGCTACCGCGCCGCCTACTTCGAGGTCTTCCCGGGCATCTGGCGCCACGGCGACTACATCATGGTGAACGAGCGGGGCGGGCTCGTCATCTACGGCCGCTCGGACGCGACCCTCAATCCCGGGGGCGTCCGCATCGGCACCGCGGAGATCTACCGCCAGGTCGAGGCGATCCCCGAGATCGCGGACAGTATCGTCGTGGGTCAGGACTGGAAGAACGACGTCCGCGTCATCCTCTTCGTGAAGATGGCCCCGGGCGCCGTCCTGGGCGACGAGCTGAAGGCCCGGGTGCGGAAGACGATCCGCGAGAACGCCTCGCCGCGCCACGTCCCCGCCAAGATCATCGCGGTGCCCGATATCCCCTACACCCTCAACATGAAAAAGGTCGAGCTGGCCGTGAAGAAGACGATCGAGGGACAGCCCGTGACGAACAAGGACGCGCTGAAGAACCCCGAGGCCCTCGATTCCTTCGCGGGGATTGGCGAGCTGGCCGAGGACTAGGCCCGCCGCGGAGTCAATCGCCCTCGTCGTCCTTCCTCACTTCCTAGGTTATGCGGCGTATCCACTTCGGGTCGTGCCTGATGGAGAGGTAGCCGCCCACGGCCGCGACGAGGGCGCCGACGATGAGGTACTTCATAGTGTCCGCGAGCGCGGCGCGCCCCATGAGCGGCTTGCCGTCGTCCAGGGCGCGCTTCTGCATGTTGAAGCCTAGCATGAGCCCGCTCAAGGAGTGGAACACCGTATCCCAGTTCGGGACCCTGTAATAGAAGCTCCTCATTTCGCTCAGGTAGATGGCCAGGTAGAGGAATACCACGAAAGCGGCGTACATGAGGCTGAGCATCGCGATATGCCAGGACCGCTCAATGAGGGTAGGCAGGGACATGACTACGAGGCCGAGGATGCATTCGACGAGCGCGAGGGTGACGAGGACGATC
>DBTW01000117.1:23604-29511 GCA_002307245.1 Spirochaetaceae bacterium UBA1306
TCGGCCATCGCCAGCGTGTCGAGCGACCCGTAGGCGACCAATAGCCGCTTCGCCCTCGTGGCCCCTACGCCCTCTATGCCCTCGAGGACTTCGAGTTTTATATCGGAGGCGCGAAGCTTCTGGTTGAGGCCGGTGGCGAAGCGATGGGTCTCGTCGCGCACGGCGACGAGGACGCGCAGGGCGGCCGAGTCCTTGGGCAGGACTACCGGTTCCGACCGGCCGGGCAGGTAGATCTCCTCGTTCTGCTTCGCGAGGCCCGCCAGGTCGGAGTCGACGCCGAGGGCGTCGAGGATCTCCTTGGCCGCCGAGACCTGGCCCGCGCCGCCGTCGATGAGGACGAGGTCGGGCAGATCGAGGCCCTCGTTGATGAGGCGCGTGTAGCGGCGGGCGACGGCCTCGCGGACGGCGCCGAAGTCGTCGATCGCGCCCTCGAGGCTCTTTATCTTGAAATAGCGGTAGTTTTTCTTGTCGGGCACGCCGTTCTTGAAGCTGATGAGGGACGCAACGGTGTGCTTGCCGGAGAGCTGCGCGATGTCGAAGCCCTCGATGCGGGCCGGCAGGGAGGAGAGGCCGAGCTCCTTGCGCAGCTCCTCGAGGGCCGGTATGTCGCCCAGCTCGCGGCGGCGCTTGGCGAGGTCCTCCCTCGCGTTCTGCGCCGCGAGGTTCATCGCCACCTCATGCCGCTTCTCCGAGGGCAGGGCGAAGGAAGTCACCGACTTGAGCTCGCGCGCGAAGTACTCGGCCACCGAATCGATGCCCGCGACGCCCGAGACCTCTGGCCCCGCCTCGGGCATGGCCTGGAGAAAGACCTTGGGCGGCGGCAGCCTCTCCGCCCCGTAGTAGCTCATGAGGAAGCCCTGGAGGGCCTCGCCCTCGGTGGCGTAGAGCTTGCCGCGCATGAGGTCCCGGCCCGAGAGCTTGCCCTCGCGCATCTGGAAGACGACGTAGCAGACGATGTCGCCATCGGCGGCCCAGGCGACGTAGTCGCGCGCCTCGGGATCGTAGTCGACGGCGCTGGAGCGGCCGGCGAAGAGCTCGATGGCGTTCGCCGAGTCGCGGAGCCGGGCCGCCTCCTCGAAGCGCAGTCCCTCCGAGGCCGCGGCCATCTTCGCCCGGAGCTCTGCTAGGAGGGCCTCGGTCTCGCCGGAGAGGAGCTTTTTTATCTCGTCGACGTACTCGGCGTAGGCTTCCTTCGATATCTTGCCCGCGCAGGGCCCGGAGCAGCGGCCGATATGGTAGTACATGCAGGGGCTCTCGCGCTTGCGCATCACGGCGCAGCGGCGCAGGGGAAAAAGCCTCCGTATGAGGTCGAGGTAGGTGTCGACCGTGTCGGCGCTGGGGAAGGGGCCGAAGTAGAGGCTGCCGTCGCGGATGATCCTCCGGGTGCGGAAGACGCGTGGGAAGTCCTCATTGGTGACGCGGACGCTCGGATAGCTCTTGCCATCCTTCAAGTTGATGTTGTACTTGGGGTTGTGTCGCTTGATGAGGGTGTTCTCGAGGAGGAGGGCGTCGTACTCGCTCGAGGCGAGGATCCACTCGATGGACTCTATGCGGGAGACGAGGTGGCGGGTCTTGATGTCCTTACGTCCCGAGAAATATGAGGACAGGCGGTTCCGAAGGACCTTCGCCTTGCCTACATAAATGATCTCGCCCTCCGACGAGCGCATGATATAGACCCCGGGAGACTCCGGGGCCGACCTCGCGAGGGCGCGGAAGCGGGTGTTTCTGGGGTCGCGGGGCTTCCCGCCCGCTTTAGTATCGTCCATACTGTACGATAATAAATGTACGGTAGAATGAACATTAAGGGAATAAGCATCCTCGCATTATGCCTTATAGCGTCCGTCCCGGCGCTGGCATTGGAAGAGCGCATCGAGCTCCTCCCCGGAAAGCCGAGCGCCGCCCCCGCGGCGGGCGCAGCCAGAACCAGTGGAGAATGGCTTGCGGAGGGCGCGGTCCTCCGCAAGGGATATAAGGGGGCCATGGGCTATGTCCTGGCCGACCAAGCCTATGCGTCCGATCCTTCGGCCGACCTTCTCCTGCATTTCGACTCGAAAGCCGAAGCCGACGAGACGAGGAACTGGAGCCTGGCGGCGGGCCGGGATTTCTCCATCGACGCGACGAGGGCCCTCCTCGGCTCCGGCGCCGCCTCCTTCCGTGGCCCGGGCTCGGCGCTCTCGATCAAGCCCGGCCCCTCCTCCCTCTTCGGGGGAGTCGCCGGTTTCCGCGATTTCAGCGTCGAATTCTGGCTTTATCCCGCCAACGCCGGCAACGGCGAGACGATCCTCCTCTGGAGGTCCCTGCGCAAGCTCCGCTCGGGGACCCTCTCCCAGCAGATCTCCTGCGCCGTGGCGGGCGGCCGCCTGATCTGGTCCTTCGCGGGCTTCTTCTGTCCTCCCGGCGCGCAGGCGCCGGCCGAGGCGGGGTCGAGGCTCGAGCTCCGGGCCCGCAGCCCCCTCGTGCCCCGCGCCTGGTCGCACCACCTACTACGCTTCGACGGCGACACGGGCCTCATCGAGTACCTCGTCGACGGCAAGCCCGAGGCCGTCGCCTACGCCACCGCCTCGGGGCGGGAGGGCGGGACCGTGTACCAGCCGACCCCCGGCGCCGCCTCGCCGCTCGAGTTCTGCCCCGAGTACTCGGGCCTGGCCGACGAGCTCCGGATCTCGCGCCGCTTCGTCGAGGAGCCCTCGCTCCGACCCTACGGCCGCGATCCCGCCCTCGTGGTATCCCCCATCGCCGACCTCGGCTTCGGGAACAGCCGCCTCGTCTCCGTCGACGCCGAGCTCAAGGCGCCGGGCGCCGCGAGCGTCGAGCTTTCCTACCGCATCGCCGATTCCTGGGCCGCCTGGCGGGCCGTCGACGCATCGACCGAGTCGGCGTGGACGCCGCTGCGTCCCGGCGAGGCCCTGCCAGCTTCGGCGCGAGGGCGGTACGCTCAGGTCCGAGCACTGCTCTACGCCGACGGGGGCGGCCGCCTCACGCCCGAGCTCGGCTCGATCTCCCTGCGCTACGAGCCCGACCCGCCCCCCCCCGCGCCGGCCTCCCTCGTCGCCTACCCCAAGGACGGGGCCGTCGAGCTGCATTGGACCAAGGTGCCCGAGGCCGACCTCTCGGGCTATCTCGTGTATTACGGTGACCGGCCCGGCGAGTACTTCGGCGAGGGGGCCGACCAGGGCCCGAGCCCGATCGACGCGGGCGACACGACGACGCTCAAGATCACCGGCATCCCCAACGGCCGGCTTCTATATTTCGCCATCGCGGCCTACGACGCCGCGCCCGGCTCTCGCGTAGATCCCACAGGCGCGGCGCTCGATCGCGCCGAAGCGCGCGCGGGCGAGTTCTCCCCCGAGACCTCGGCCCGGCCCTCGAGGACGGCAAGATGATCAAGAAGCAGAACGAGAGCCGCATGCCGCAGCTCGAGCGCGCTCGGGGGGCCCTGCTCCTCCGCGATTTCGAGACGGCCGAGCGCCACGCCCGGGCCTGCCTCGTCGAGGCGCCGGAGTCCGACGAGGCGCGCATCGTGCTCGGGACCGTATACCTCCGCACCGATCGCGCCGCCGAGGCCCTCTCGGCCTTCTCGAGCGTCCTCGCCCGGAAGGCAGGGCACGTGGAGGCGCTCCTCGGCGCCGGCGCCGCCTACCTCAGGCTGGGCAAGGCCAAGGACGCGATCAACGCCCTCGAGAAGGCCCTCGCCGCCGATCCCGACAACGCCGAGGCCTTCTTCACCCTGGGCAACGCGCATCGGCAGACGGGCAACCTCAAGATGGCCGAGATGGCCTACACGAAGGCCATCGAGTTCGATCCCGAGCACGTGCTCGCATACAACAACCTCGGCGCGGTCTATCGCGCCATGGGCGATCCCGAGAAGGCCGTGCGGATCTTCTGGAAGGGCCTCCAGGTCGACCCTAACTACCCCTCTTTCCACTACAACCTCGGCTTCGCCTACGACTCGCTGGGCAAGCACGAAGAGGCGCTCAAGGAGTACGAGCAGGCGGTGAAGGCCCGGCCGGGCTGGGTCGAGGCGATGAACAAGTACGGCCTTTCCCTCCTCATCACGGGCAACCACAAGCGCGCGATTGACCAGTTCCAGCAAGTGCTCGCGATCGAGCCGCTCAACGCCGAGGCCCGCAACGACATCGGCCTCGTCTACGCCGACGAGAACCGCGTCGACGACGCCCTGCGCTGGTTCCGGCAGGCCCTCGAGGCCGATCCCTCGTTCATCAAGGCCGCGCTCAACATCGAGCAGCTCCTCGAGCGCACGGGCCGCTGGGACGCGGCCCTCCAGGAGATCACTCGGCTCGTCGAGATGATGCCGGAAAACGTCGACCTCCGCGTGCGGCTCGCCTCGCTCCACGCGAGCATGGGACACCACGACGAGGCGAAGACCGCCCTCGAGGAGGTGCTTCGCAAGACGCCCGACGATCTCAAGGCCCTGAAGCCCTACGCCGTGGCCCTCGAGCGGCTCGGCGACTCCGAGCGCGCGCGGAAGGTCTATGAGAAGGTCCTGCGCCTCGACCCCAAGGAAATAGGCTTCCGCGTCGATCTCGCCCGCCTCGCGGCGGCTCGGGGCGACTTCGACCGCGCGGAGTCGGAGCTCCTCGAATACCTGCGCTCGCGGCCGGGGGACAAGGTCGCGAGGCTCGAGCTGGCGAAGGCGCGGGCGGGCCGCGGCGATTGGAAGGGCTGCAAGGCCACCCTGGTCGAGCTGGAGCGCGACTTCCCGGCCGACCCCGAAGTCCAGCTCGAGCTCTCGGCCGCCTATCGCGTCCTAGGCGAGAAGGAGAAGTCCGTGGGCGCCGCCGAGAGGCTCGTCACGCTCCGGGGCTCCTCCGGGGAGGAGGACCCCGACGCCCTCCTCGCGAGCATCGACGTGCTCGAGGGAGCCGTCAAGGATTACTCCTCCGAGGTCCGCGAGTCCTGGGACCGCAACCTCCGGGTCCTTCGCGGCAGCCTCTCCGGCGATCCGGAGCGGGCCCGCGCCGAAGGATCGCCGGACAGAGGGCAGGACGCCGACGGCCTCATGTCCTTCGCCTCAGCCCTCGCGCCCGAGCCCATTCCCGTCGACGAGCAGGAGGAGCTTCTTTTCCTGGACGAGCGGGAGGAGAACCTGGAAGGCGAGCCCCTGGACGAGATCGAGGAGCCGTCTTTCGAGGATGTCGAGGAGGACGAGCCGCGACACGAGCTCGACGGCCTCATCGAGGCGGGCGACGGCTCCTCGGGTTCCGGTTCAGGTTCCGGTTCCGGGGATGATGGTTCGCAGGGTTCCCCGCCTCGCGCGCCCGAAGCGCCGCAGGATCAGGCCCAACGCTCGCCTCAGCAACAGCCTCAGCAGCAATATCCCCAAGCTCAACCGCCTCAGTACCAACAGCCGCAATATCAGCCTCCGCCTCCGCAGTACCCGAACTACCCGCAATACCCGCAGTATCCCCAGCCGGAGCCCCAGTTCTCGCCGCCTCCGGCGCCGCCGATTCAGCCGCGGCCACAACAGCCACAGCCACAGCCACAGCAACAGCCAAGCGCCCCACAGCCGAATCCAGCTCTTCCACTAGAGCCCGAGTCCTATACCCCGCCGCGTCCCGCCGAGCAGCCCGAGCCTGACTTCGACGAAGGGTCCGAAGAGCTCGAGGAAGCACTGGAGGCGGAGCCGCCGATGGAGCTCGAGGATGCGGTCGAGGATCTGGACGAGCCTATGGACGCCGATGCCCTCGAGTTCGAGGAGTCCGATGAAACCCTGGACACCGACGATTTGCCGGAATACGTCGGCGATCCGCTCGAAGGCGAGGACGGCCTGCCCGAAGACGAAACCCTGTCGCCGGCCGAGGGAGAAGAAGCCCCGCGCTTCGAGGACGAGCCTTCACCCTCTCCTGACGAACCTCCCGTGGGCGAGGGCGCGCCCGAGGCGGAAGC
>DBTW01000117.1:29776-72206 GCA_002307245.1 Spirochaetaceae bacterium UBA1306
GAGGCGGAAGCGCGGGAGGCTCCGGAGCCTCCCGCGGCCGAGACTCCGAAGGAAGAGCCGCTCCTAGGCGAGCCGACTGCGCGGCTGCTCGAATACTTGAAGGGCCTCGCGGACGAGCTTCCGCCTGAGGCGAAGGAAGCCTTCGACGTCGACGGGCTCAAGGAAAAGATCGACGACCTCATCGGCAAGATAAAGAAGGAAGCCGAGCTCGCCACCGAGCCCCCGCCCCCGCCCCCGCCCGCCCGCGAGAGCGGCTTCGGCCTGCTCTCGGCCGGCGAGGCCTGGCGTTCCTCGGCCGAGTCGCGGCGTCAGCCAGGCGAATCGCCGGCCGCCCCGGACGCGCCGGTTCGGGCCCTCGACCCCAGGCGCGGGCCCGAGGGCAGGCGTTCGCGGAGCGAGCGGCGCGCCCCCGCCGACCGCCGCTCCCTCGCCGACAGGCGCGGAAAGGCCGAGCGACGGGAATCGGACGACCGCAGAGACAGTTCGGACAGGCGCTCGGGCGAGCGGCGCGAGCCGGTGCCCGAGATAGACCTGAGCGAGCCCATAGACCCGCGAGCGGCGACCGTGAAGCTCGCGCCCGACGGGACGCCCACCGAAGTCGCCGGCCTTCCCATTTCGCCGCGAATGGCCAAGCTCATACAAATCATCAGGCGAGAGAAGGACGACAATGCAAGATAGCGACAGCGCCCGCCGCGTGCGCGAATACGTGGGAGGGATGCCGAGCCTGCCCACGACGGTCTCGAAGGTGCTCGAGGTGTGCAATAACCCGAAGACGAGCCCCATCGACCTGGACCATGTCATCCAGCTGGATCCCGTCCTGATGGGCCGCGTCCTCAAGCTCATCAACTCGGCTTACTACAGCCTCGGATCCCAGGTCACGAGCCTCGTGCGAGCGATTATCATGCTCGGCGTCAACACCGTGAAGAACCTCGCGCTCTCGAGCGCGGTGCTCGACCGGGTCTCGAGCAAGAAGGACTTCCGCGCCCTCAACATGGACGCCTTTTGGCGCCACTCGCTCTGCGTGGGCGTGACCGCGAAGCTCATCGCGAAGCGGCGGGGCGTGGACCCCAAGGGCCTGGAGGAGTACTTCGCCGCCGGCCTCCTCCACGACATCGGCAAGATCCCGCTCAACAACGCCCTGGCCGACGAGTACGTCATGGCCATGTCGGCCGCGGATCGCGAGCGCTCCTCGATCTACTCGGCGGAGCGCCAGGTGCTCGGCATCGACCATTGCGAGGCCGGAGGCATCGTGTCCGAGAGCTGGAAGCTCACGGGCGCGATAGCCGATACCGTCCGCTGGCACCACGAGCTCGAGGCTTATTCCGGCGACTTCGGAGACGTGCTCCGGACGATCGCGGTCGCCGACTTCTTCGCGAACCGCGAGGGCATAGGCTTCTCGGGCAGCCGCTATCCCGATAAGCTGTCGCCCGAGGTGTTCGGCCTCCTCGGCATAGAGAAGTCCTTCCTCGAGGAGCTCGAGGACCCCGTCAACGCCGAGATCGAGAAGGCCAAGGTCTTCCTAAAGCTCGGAGGCTAGCCATGTTCACCGTGACCATCTGGGGCGACCGCGGCTCCATGCCGACCCCGGGGCCCGATACGGCCCTCTTCGGCGGCAACACCGCCTGCATCGAGGTCCGCTGCGGGGACCGCCTCGTGATCATCGACGCCGGCTCGGGCATACGCCCCCTCGGCGAGAAGCTCATGAGGGAGGACATCAAGAAAGGGCCTATCGCGGCCGACCTCTTCATCACGCATACGCACTGGGACCATATCATGGGCTTCCCGATGTTCACGCCCATTTACGTGCCGGGCACCAAGCTCCATATCCGCGGGCCCATCAGCTACGAGGACGACACACTGGAGCAGGTCATCGGCACCCAATTGTCGTACCGATACTGGCCCGTGCGCCAGGACGAGCTCGCCGCCGAGATCAGCTACGAGCAGATCAAGGAGACGACCATCGACCTGGGCGGCGGCGTCTACGTGACCACGAAGTACCTGAACCACCCCATCCTCTGCCTGGGCTACCGCATCCAGTACGAGGGCAAGTCCTTCGTCACCGTCTACGACAACGAGCCCTTCCGAAACGTCTTCCCCACCGACCCGGCAGACCCGAGCTACGACGAGGCCGCCGCGCGCGAGGGCGACGAGGCCGCCGCCGAGGAGAACGAGAAGGTCCTGCATTTCTACGAGGGCGCGGACCTGGTCGTCCACGATACCCAGTACAGTGCGAAGGAGTACCTCAAGGGCAAGGTGGGCTTCGGCCACAGCTCCTACGAGTTCGCCATCAATTCCTGCAACAAGGCCCGCGTCAAGCGGCTCGTGATGTTCCACCACGATCCCAACAGGACCGACGCCGAGCTCCAGGAGCTCGAGCTGTTCTACCAGGCCAAGATCCGGGGCAAGACCTCCCTGGAGATCGAGATGGCGCGCGAGGGACGGAGCTTCTCCCTGTAACCGCGGGCCGCCTCGCGCGTTAAACTATGGTGAGCCAGCCCAAGAAGGATAAGCCCGCCGCCGGGTCGGAAGCTTACGCGGCCCGGGGCCGTGCCCTCAACCTTCTCATCAAGGACAATCACCTGGCCCGCGCGGCGCGCGAAGCTGCCCTCCTCGCCGCGGGCTCGGGCCTCGAGGGCCTGGCGAAAGACGCCGAGCTCACGGCGCCTATACGAGACGGCACGGAGCTCGGTTATTACGTCAATGGCAAGAACGGCGGACATTACGACGCGCGCAACTTCCCCGAATTCACGGCCGGAAACTCCTACCTCGGGCCGCGGCAATATTTCGCGATGGGCGACAATCGCTATTACTCGAATATCGATCCCTTCGCCCTCGAGCTGCGCTATATCGAGGGCTACGCCGCCTTCCGAGTCTGGCCCCCCGCCCGTTTCGGCGCCATAGAATGACCGCCGGGCCCGGGCTTGACCCTAACCGCTCGCCGTGAGGATAATTATGCGAATGAGCAAGCCCCAAAAAGCACGAACCGCGGTCGACTCGGGCGCCTACGAAGCCCTGGGGCGAGCCCTGCCCCGCATGGCCCTCGCCTGGATAGGCCTCCTCCTCGCCACCGCCATAGCCGCCCTCTGCCCGCGATTTACCGGATACTACGCCGCCTACCTCGCGATCACCCTGGGCCTCGCCCTCGGCGCCCTGGCCTTCCTCAAGGCGATATACCGCGAGGGGCGGCGGGACCTTCATCCGGCCTTCAAGAAGTTCCTCGGCTACGGCCTCGTCCTCCACTACGCGGCCGCGGCCCTGCCTCGCGTCGATTGGGCCGGCGACGGCATCATCGGCCCGGGGCGGGTGGCCTACATGTTCGTCCTCGCGATGGTCTGCCTCGCGGCCGGCCTCGCGCTCTTCATTGCGATGGGCCGGCCCGGCGCCTACGCCGCCCTAGGCCTCATCTCCGAGGAGGAGGCCCGGGACAAGGTCCTCCGCAAGAAGCATTTCACCGAGGCCCGCAAGAAGGGCTTCTGGCACGGAACCCTCGAGTGGGTGGACGCCCTCGGCTTCGCTGCCATCCTCGTCATCCTCATCAACACCTTCATCTTCCAGCTCTACGAGATCCCCTCCGAGTCGATGGTCCCGGCCTTCCTGGTCAAGGACAGGCCCTTCACCTCCAAGCTCAGCGCGGGCCCTCGCATTCCCCTGACCGACTGGCGCCTGCCCTTCCTCAAGCTGCCGCGGCGCGGCGATATCGTCACCCTGGCCAACCCGCGCTATCCCGAGAACCAGAGCGTCAATATAAAGAAGTACCTGGCCCAGTTGGTCTCGATGGTCACTTTCACCGCGGTCAACATCGACAAGTACCTGCCCGACGGATCGATCAAGGCCGATCCCCTGGTCAAGCGCGTCGTGGGCCTCCCGGGCGAGAAGCTCATGATGGTGGACGACGTGCTCTATTCCAAGAAGGCCGGCGATTCGGCCTTCGCCCCGGTCGAGGCCGACAAGACTTGGGCGCGCTCCGACCTCTGGAAGGAGGACCCGGCGCTCAAGGCCCAGATCCAGGACATGCCCATCGACGCCGCGCACCGGAAGGTCCTCGACGCCTGGGACGCCAAGAAGCGGGGCGCCGACTCTCGTGCCCTCGCCACGCGGATCGCGGCCTCGGCCGCCGAACTCGCGTCCAAGGCCTCGGCCCCCGCCTCCGCGGCCTTCCTCAAGGAGCTCGCCAAATCGAAGCCGAGCATCCATCAGGTGATAGCCGCCGATATCGAGGCCTTCGAGAAGGCGGCTCCCGCCGACGGCAACCCCATCTCTCAGGCCGGCACCCGGGCCGACGACCTCGCCCTGGCCCTAGCCGTCGCGGGCAGCCCGAAGCTTCGGTCGGCACTTACCGACTACGCCTCCTGCCCCGGGGCCGCCCTGCGCGCCGCCAACGCCTACGAGACGGGGAGCCGCGCCCTCAACCTCCTCATCAAGGACAATCTCCTGGCGCGCGCCGCGCGCGAAGCCGCGCTCATCGCCTCAGGCCTGCCCTTCGACTCCCTCTCCAAGGACGCGGCCCTCGCCGCCCTTACAAAGGACGGGAGCGAGCTCGATTACTACCTGAACGGCCAGTACGCCGGCCTTTACGACGAGCGCAACTTCCCGGAATTCCCCGGCGGCGATTCCTACCTCGGCCCGAGCCAGTATTTCGCGATGGGCGACAACCGCTATAACTCCCTGGACTTCCGTTACCGGACCGGCTCCTTCTCGATTAAGGCCCTCGACCCCGCCGACCCCGCCTCGGTGGCCTACTACTCGAACGTCGATCCCTTCGCCCTCGACCTGCGCTTCATCGAGGGCTACGCCAAGTTCAGGATCTGGCCGCCCTCGAGGGTCGGCGCGATAAAATAAGCCAAGGCGATACCTTGATTCTCCGCCCGATTAGGACAAACTGATGCTCATGGCCAAAAACGAAAGCGGATCGGTCTTTCTCGTGCTCCCGGCGCCGGAGGCCGACGAGGCGGCTTCCGCCTTCGCCGCCGTAGGCATAGCCTCGGTGGTCCTGGATCCCTTCGCTTCCTCGTCGGGCATCGACAGGCTTTTCAGGCCGGCGGAGCGGGGCTTCATGCTCATCGGGGCCTCGTCCTGGGAGCGTATCCGTTCCTCGCTGCCTCCCCCGCCGCGCCGTTATATGGTCTTCGTCCTCGTCCCCGCCGAGCGGGAGGGGGAAGTCTCCTCAATCCTCGAGCCCGGCGCCTTCGACTACCTCCTGGGCGGCGTCCCCGGCTGGGCCGACCGCGCGGCCGCGTACTTCCGCGCCCTCTTCTCCCTCCAGCGGCGCTTCGCCGGCGGCTTCTCGGCCTTGGAGAGGCGTTACGAAGACTTGGTCCATTCCCTGCCCGATATCGTCTACGAGTTGGATTCCGAGGGTCGCTTTACTTTCATCAACAACTCCGTGAAACTCCTCGGCTACGATCCATCAGACCTCCTCGGCAAGCATTTCTCGATACTGCTGCACGGGGAGGACGCCGAGGCGGTGGATCGCGACAGAGTGCTCGAAGCCTTCCATGGCGTCGAGACGGGGCCCGCGCTCAGCCCCAAGCTCTTCAACGAGAGGCGCAACAAGGAGCGCCGCACCGAGAACCTCGAGGTCAGGCTCAAGCGCAAGCCGGGCACCCAGGGAGGCGTCGGCGACATGATCGTCACCGTCATCTCCTACGGGGAGGTCACGGCGGCCGGAGAGTACGACCTGCGCTCCTCCGACAACGCCTTCAAGGGCTCGGTCGGGGTCATCCGGGATATCACCCTCAGGCGCAAGTCCGAGGAGATGCTCCGCAAGCTCTACCAGGCCGTAGACCAGCTCTCCGCGGGCATCCTGATCGCCGACCGCGGTTTCCGCATCGAGTACGTGAATCCCGGCTTCTTCAAGATATCCGGCCTCCCCCCCCAGGAGGTCATCGGCGGCGACCTCTTCTCCTTCTTCGATCTCACGCCCGGCAAGGCCGAGGAGCTTCGCTCGCTCCTGCTCGAGGGCTTCGACGCGGGAGTCGAGGCGAGGCTGGCCTCGCGGCCGGATCGCCCGGCCGACCCGGTCGCGCCGGGGCCCTGGACCGCCCTCCACGCCTCGCCCGTGCGTTCGCCCTCCGGCGTGGTGACCCACGCAATCCTCATCTGCGAGGACATAAGCCAGCGCAAGGCCATGGAGGAGCTCGTCGAGCTCGCCAGGGAGGAGGCCGAGCGCGCCAACGCGGCGAAGAGCGACTTCCTCGCATCGATGAGCCACGAGCTCAAGAGCCCCATCGCGAGCGTGCTCGCGGCAGCCAGACTCATCGAGATGGGCGGGCCCGAACCCGAGCGCAGGGCCGCCTCCATCATCTCGAGCGCGCAGGGCCTCCTCGACATGCTCGGCGATATCCTGGACTTCGTGCGCTTCGAGACGGGCTCGGGGAGCCTGCGCAAGTACGCCTTCCCCCTGCAGGGCTTCGTCGCCCGCAGCTGCGACGCCTACCGCAAGGCGGCCGTCGCGAAGGGCCTCGCCTTCGAGATCGGGCCCATGCCCGACGAGACCCTGCGATCCGACCCCGATCGCCTGGGCCGCGCCTTCGCGGCCGTCCTGGACAACGCGGTATCCTTCACCGACAAGGGGACAGTCCGGGTCGACGCGGCCATGGAGCGGCGCGAGGGCAACGCGCCCTACCTCGTGCTCTCGGTCGCCGACACCGGCCCCGGCATCCCCCCGGAGGACCAGGGCCGGATCTTCTCGCCCTTCGTCCAGCTCGCCTCGCCCTATACCAAGCGCGGCGGGGCCGGCATCGGCCTCTCCCTCGCCCGCAACATAGTCCGCGCCCTCGGCGGCGAGGTTAGGCTGCAGAGCGAGGTGGGCCGCGGCTCGGCCTTCACCATCCTCGTGCCGGTCGGCGATCCCGCCGCGGCGTCCGAGTCCTCTCCCTCGCCGACCGCACGCCGCGTCTATCGCCTTCTCGTGGTCGACGACAACGAGGTGAACCTCGAGTACATGGCCGCCATCCTGGCCAATGCCGGGCATCGCGCGACGACGGCGGCGAGCGGGGCCGAGGCCCTGCGGCTCCTCGAGGCGAACCCGCCGGACGCGGCTATCCTCGACATCCAGATGCCGGGCATGAGCGGCATCGAGCTGGGGCGCAAGATCCGCGAGTACGCCGGAAGCCGCTACGACTCGGGCCTGCCCCTCGTGGCCCTCACGGCCTTCGATCCCGAAGAAGTCTCCCGTTCCGGCGTGGACTTCGACTCGGTCTTCGACAAGCCCGTGGACGTTCCCAAGCTCCTCGGTTTCCTCGACCAGGCGGTGGACAAGCGCGAGGCCCCGCGCAAGGCGATCCTGGCCGCCCACTGGTCCGGGCGGGGGCCCGAATGCCTACGCGCCCTCCAGACGGCCCGCGCCGAGGCTCCCGCCCTGGCCCGGGCCTTCGCCGGGGCCTTAGCCTCGGGCGACGCCGAGGCGCTCAAGGCCGCGGCGCGGGCCCTCTCGGCCTTGCATGCGCGCCTCGGCGACGATCCGGGCGCCGCCGCTCTCCGGCGCCTGGCCCTGGCCTTCGCGGAGGAGGATCGCGCCATCGTCGCCAGCAGGGCCTCGCGGCTCGTCGCCGGCGAGGAAGCCCTTTTCGGGGCTTTGGAGCGCCTGCTGCCTTCGATCTAGGAGGGCCTGCCGGCCTAATCGGGCAGGAAGACCGCGAACCAACTGCCTTCGCCGACCGCGCTCGAGGCCTCTATCCGGCCGCCGTGGCGCTCGACTATCTCCATGCAGATGGCCAGGCCCAGCCCCGAGCCCCGCTCGTTCGCCGTGCCCGAGCGGCTGCGCACCGAGCCGAGGTCGTAGAGCGAGGCCAATTGTCCCGAGTCCATGCCAATGCCCTCGTCCCGGACCTCGATCCGGGCGCCGCCCTCGACTCTCTCCGCCGACACGAACACGGCCTTCCCGGGCATCGTGAACTTCACTGCGTTGGAGACGAGGTTGCGGATGAGGGACTTCAGCTGGTCGAGATCGGCCCGGGCCTCCAGGCCCGCGTCCACGCTCGTCGTCACGCGGATTCCCTTCTCCGCGACCGTGAGCCTGAAGAGGTCCAGGCATTCCTGGACGAGGGGAAGTACGAGGATGCGCTCCGGCCTGAAGGGTATCTCCCCGCGCTGGCTTCGCGACCAGGCGAGCAGGTTCTCGAGGAGCTGCGAGGTGTTCCACGACGCGGCGCGCAGGGCGTCTATGAATTCGCCCACCGTCTCGCTCTTCATGTCGTCACGGTCGGTCGAGAGCGTCTCGAGCAGGTTGGCCATGCCGCCGATGGGGCCGCGTAGATCGTGGGCGATCACCGAGAAGAGCTTGTTCTTGGTCTCGTCGCTGCGCCTGAGGCGCTCGAGGTTGCCGTGTAGCTCGGCCTGGGCCGACGCGAGGACCTTTAGTGCGGACAGGAGCTGCGCCGAGACGAGGGATATCGCGGCGACCATGAAGCAGACTACGAGGCCCCGCCACCACAGGCTCGTCCTCCAGGGCTTGAGGACCTCGTCGAGCACGGCCGACACCGAGACGACGAAGTCAGGCGCGACCGAGCCGTTGTAGGCGAGGACGCGCATTGTCTTGTCCCCCGACGATCGGGTGATTATCCAGGCGCCTATCGGGTTCGCATCCATGTTCCGCTTCCAGGCCGCCGCGTCCGGGTTGATAGGCTTGCCCAGGATGCCCTCGTCGAAAGGCGAGCGGGCCAGCACGATACCGTCCTTGCGGATGACGCTGATGGAGCCATCCGGCTTGGGCCGGATAGCCTCGTACACCTGGTCGAGCACGCGCGACTCGATCGTGACGAGGATCATGGAGATACCCGCGTTTTTGAGCGCGAGAGGATAGGATATCGGTATGGCCCAGAGCTGAGACACCTTGCCCTGGATCGGATCGCCGATATGGAAGCCCTTGGTCCCAGGGTTTATCTGGGTCTTGTAATAGCCTCGATCCCGGACGTCGGCCAGGGTCCTGAGGTCCTTCGATGGAATGCGGAAGAGCCCACCTGTCTCGGATACGAGCTGGATATCCGCCTTCCCCTGCATGGACGCGCGAAATGTCTCGACGAGCTTGCCGAAATCGGGATCCGTGCGAGGGTCGGCCTCCGGGTTGACCGAGAGCCAGAGATCGGCCGATTCCATGAAGAAACGCGTTCGCGCGAAGATATCGGCCGTCTCGGTCGCGACGATCTCGGCCATGCGCGACAAAGCCTCTTTTTCCTGCCTAATCCGCTCGGAGCGCTCGCGCTCGGTCTGCCAGGCCATGAGGCCGATCACGAGGAAGCAGGATAGCGCGCCGAGGCAGATCACCCCGAGGAAGATCCCGCGCGGCCCTTTCTGTTTTTCTTTGTTCACGTCGGAAGTATATGAGAGCCGCGAGAGCTGCGCAATAATGCCTGCGTTATGCGGCCAAGCCCGCGCGGGCGAACGGAGTCCTCAGCGCAGGGCTCTGAGGGCGTTGAGAATCGCCAATATCGCGACTCCTACGTCCGCGATCACCGCCTCCCACATCACGGCTATGCCCATCGCCCCGAGGACGAGGAAGACGGCCTTTGTCGCCAGGCATAGGGCGATGCCTTGGAATACGACCACGCGGGTATGTCTGGCGCGGCGGATGGCCTCCGGCAGCCGAGAGGGCTCGTCGGTCATGAGGACTAGATCGGCGCCCTCCACGGCCGCGTCGGAGCCGGCGCCCATCGCGACGCCCACGTCGGCCCGGGCCAGCGAGGGCGCGTCATTCACGCCGTCGCCGACGAAGATTGTCGCGCCCCTGGCCGCCCTAGTCTCGGCCACGAGGCCCGCGAGCCGCTCGAGCTTGTCCTCGGGCAGGAGCGCGGCCGCCAACTCCGTGATGCCCAGCGCCTTGGCCACGGGCTCGGCCGAGGCCGCGCAATCGCCCGTCAGCATCACCGTACGCGTGATCCCGAGGGCGGCGAGCTCGGCTATCGTCCGCGCGGAGTCCGCCTTGGGCTCGTCGACCACCGTCACGCGCCCGGCGAGCTGCCCGTCCACCGCCACGTTGACCGTCGTGCCCTCGGCCTCGCAGCGGTCGTGGGGCACCTTTTCGAGGTGAAGTAGCCGGTCGTTACCGGCAGCCACGAGCCGCCCGCCGACATAGGCCAGGACGCCGGCGCCCGGCCGCTCGACTATGCCCGAGGCCGCGTCCTCCGCCCCGATCGAGAGGCCCCGCGCCGCGGCTTCCCTCCGGATGGACGCGGCGATCGGGTGCCGGGACCGGGACTCGGCTGCCGCGGCCAGGGCGAGCACCTCGTCCTCGGCGAAGCCGGGCTCGGTCTCGATCGAGGCGACGCGGAAATTCCCCGCGGTCAGCGTGCCCGTCTTGTCGAACACGACCGTGCGGGCCTTCGCGAGGCCGTCGAGGACCTCGGCGCCCCGCACGAGGATGCCGCGCTTCGCGGCTCCGCCCATGCCGCAGAAGTAGCCCAGGGGCACGCTGACCACGAGGGCGCAGGGGCAGGAGATGACGAGCAGGACCAGGGCGCGGTAGGCCCAGTCCGACAGTGCCTGGCCCGGCACGAGAAGGGGCGGGAGGAAGGCTATGGCGGCGGCGAGGCCGACCACGATCGGCGTGTAGACGGCGGTGAAGCGAGTGACCAGGCGGGCCGCCTTGGCCTTCGATTTGACCGCCTCCTCGACGAGCTCCACGATGCGCGCGGCGGCCGATCGGCCCTCGGTCTTCCGGGCTATCGCGGTGATGGAGCCGTCGATCGCGACGCAGCCCGCGAGAACCTCGTCGCCGGGGCCGACGCGGCGGGGCAGGGACTCGCCCGTGAGGGAGGACGCATCGACGAAGCACTCGCCCTCTACTACCTCTCCGTCGAGGGGGACCCACTCGCCGGGCATGACCATGTACTCGTCGCCCTCGGCCGCCTCCCCGGGATCGACGGTCACCCAGGCCCCGGCCCTTCTCAGCCGAGCCATGCTCGGCCTCCGCGCGAGCAGCTCGCGCACCGAGGAGCGGCTGCGCTCGCTCGCCTTTTCCTGGAGGGCCTCCCCGATCTTGTAGAAGACCATGACACCCAGGGCCTCCTCGTACCGGCCTATGGCTATCGCGCCCAAGGTGGCCACCGACATGAGGAAGAGTTCGTCGAACACGCGGCCGCGCGCGATGTTCCTCGCCGCGCCCAGGAGCACGTCGCGCCCGGCGAGGAGGTAGGCGAGGACAAAGGCTAGGTCGGGAGCGAAGGCCGGGAGCCAGGCGGGGCTCAAGGCGGCTCCGGGCCGCATCGATAGGCCCAGGACAAAGGCCGCCGCGGCGGCCCCGAGGAAGGCGAGCTCGCGGCGGAGGGAGAAGCGAGCTTCCATGTTAGGCCTCGCCTCGGGCGCGCTCGGACGCGTGCTCCTTGCCCATCTTGAGGAGGGTCGTCACGTGGTCGTCCGCGAGGCGGTAGTAGACCGTCTTGCCTTCCCTTCTGTAGGCCACGAGGCCGGCCGCGCGCAGGACTGCGAGCTGATGGCTCACCGCGGATTGGGTCATCCCGAGCACCGCGCCGATATCGCAGACGCAAAGCTCCCCGACGGAGAGGGCGCCCAGGATGCGGAGTCGTGTCGCGTCCGAGAAGACCTTGAAAAGTTCGCCGAGGGCGGCTAGGAGCCTCGGCTCTATGGCGGCGGAACGGGCCGCTTCGACGCACTCGGGATGCACTATATAGCAGGAACAATCGGCGAGGTCCTTTGCCGTATTGCGCGAATCGGATGCCCTGGCTTCCTCGATCATCGTATGCTCCCATGAATGAGTGAACATATGAACAAACGAACATATATAGAATTTCTTTCAAGATGTCAATAGCTACGAATACGTCACTAACCGCGAAATACGGGCGCCTTTTCATTTTTTTTCAAAATGCAGTATGCTTAAAGCAATTCATTTTTTTCCGTTCAGGAGGGCTCTTAATGAACATGCTCGACAAGAGGACCAAGATCGTCGCCACGCTCGGACCGGCTTCCGACAAGCCCGAGACCCTCCTGGAACTTCTGAAGGCCGGCGTCAATGTGTTCCGCCTCAACTTCTCGCACTCGAATCCCGACGCGGCCAAAGCTACGGTCGAGCGTATCCACGCAGCCCGAGCCGCGATGAAGATGCCCGTCGCGATCATGGCCGATATCAAGGGCCCGGCCGTCCGCATGTATGGCTACGCCAAGGCCCTGCCCATCGAGGCGGGCTGTCGCCTGAAAATCCAGTCACGACCGTCTGAGGGGCTCGAGGCCCTCGTCTCCCCCGATCCCTACACGGTCTATACCAATCTCCCCGACCTCGACAGTCTCTGCGCGATCGGCCAGCGCATCCTCCTCATGGACGGCTACTTCGCCGGCTCGGTCGTGGCCAGGGACCGCGACGAGATCACGGTCGAGATCGGCAACCCCGGGGAGCTCAGGCCCAAGGCCCACCTCACCATACCCAACGTCGACTACCCCATCCCCTTCCTCTCCGACAAGGACATCAGCGACATCACCTTCGCCGTCGAGAGCGAGGTCGAGTACATCGCCCTCTCCTTCGTCCGCAACGCCACCGACATCGAGGAGGTACGCCGCCTCATCGGCCGCGTCCGGATCCCTTCCGGCCGCAAGCCGGCGGTCAAGCTCATCGCCAAGATCGAGAGCGCCAAGGGCCTCGCCGCGGCCGACGAGATCGTCAAGGCCGCGGACGGCATCATGGTCGCGCGAGGCGACATGGGCGTCGAGATCGCGATCGAGACCGTGCCCATCGCCCAGAAGAAGCTCATCCGCACGGGCTACCTCGAGGCCAAGCCCGTCATCACCGCCACGCAGATGCTCGAGTCCATGATCGAGAGCCCCATGCCCACCCGCGCCGAGGCCAGCGACGTGGCCAACGCCTGCTTCGACTCCACGAGCGCGGTGATGCTCTCCGGGGAGACCGCGATAGGGCGATACCCGGTCAAGGTCGTCGAGACCATGAGCGCCATCATCCGCGCCGTCGAGGCTGAGTTCGACTACGAGAATTTCCACGACGACCTGCCCCCGGCCGCCCGAACCGGGGAGCTCCCCTCGGTGGTTTCGTACAACGCGCTCTCCGTGGCCTACGAGGTCGGCGCCAAGGGCCTCGTCGTGCTCACCGAGACCGGCCATGCCGCCCAGCTACTCTCTCGCCTGCGGCCGCGCATGCCCATCTTCGCCTTCACCAAGGAGGAGTCAGTCTACAACCAGCTCGCGATGAACTGGGGCGTCTACCCCTTCATGCTGGCCGGCCCGGAGGAGAGCATGGACGCCCTCGTCGCCGAGACCCTCGAGAGCTGCAAGTATGCCGGCGTCCTGCAGAAGGGCGACATCGCGGTCTTCGTCGCCGGGCTCCCGCTCTCGCGCCGGGGGACCACGAACATGATCCGGGTGGAGTCCGTGGGCTGAAGTCGGGGCTCGCCGGGCCCTAGTCCCTCATCGCGTGGCGACGCGACATCGACGCGTAGGCCGCGGGGATGCGGCGGGAGAGGAAGAGGGCGAAGCGCAGCTTGAGAGTGAAACCGGGCTTCGGCTCCACCGACCCGCCGGCGAAGGAGCGGACTATCCTGCGCGCGACGATCGCGGGATCGACCCCGCCCTCGATGTGCGGATCGTCGCGGCCCATTGGCCGACCCGACCCGTCCAGCGCGTTGCGCGCCACTGCGGTCCTGACGTAGCCCGGGAAAGCCGTCACGACGCGCACTCCCGTCCCGGAGAGCTCCGAACGGAGATTCTGGAAGAGCCCCGCCAGGGCGTGCTTGGCGGAGGAATAGGCCGGGCGGAGCGGTTGGCCCGCGAGGCCGACGAAGCTCGAGACGGCCACGAGGCAGCCCGACCCGCGATCGACCATGGCGGGCAGGCAGCGCCTGACTATGTCGACCTGGGCCGAGAAATCCAGCTTCATGATCCTGTCGAAGGCCTCGGGCGAGGTCTCGAGGAATGTCGAGCGCTGGGTCATCCCGGCGTTGAGCACGATGACGTCCGGACTACCGAGGAGGCCCAGGAGCCTCGAGCAGGCGTCCGCGCGGGCCTCCCCGTCCTCGAGGTCGAAGGGCAGCAGGGCCGTCGCGGCCGCGCCTCTCGCGGAGCATTCGCGGGAGGTTTCCTCGAGGGAGGCCTCGCGCCTGCCCGAGAGGAGCAGCTCGGCGCCTCGAGAGGCCGCCTCGAGGGCGATGGCCCGCCCAATGCCCGAGGACGCCCCGGTTATCCAAACGATCTTGCCCTCAAGGCCTTTTGCCATGGCGGATCTCCTTCGTAGATAGCTCATCGGATCAGGCACTTAGGCCCCGTGCCGATCAAGTCCCGCCTGCCCGCAGCGATCAGGGCCTCCCGGACGAGCTCGCGGTTTTCCGGCCTGTCGTATTGGAGCAGGGCGCGCTGCATGGCCCGCTCGCGATCGCCGCGGGCGACATGGACGGCGAGCCCCGTGGCGGGGTCCAGGCCGGTCCAGTACATGGCCGTCGCGAGGGTCCCGGGCGTGGGGTAGAAGTCCTGGGCCTGGTCGGGCACGAAGCGCGCGTCGCGCAGGTATTCGGCGAGCTCGATCGCCTCGGGCAATCCCGCACCCGGATGGCTCGAGATGAAGTAGGGCACCAGGTACTGCCTCAAGCCAAGCTCGCGATTCAAGTCCGCGTAACGCTTCGCGAAGGCCTCGTATGCACCCCTTCCCGGTTTGCCCATCAGCCGGAGCACGGAGTCGGAGACATGCTCGGGCGCCACCTTCAGCTGCCCGGAGACGTGATGCTCCACGAGCTCCCGCAGGAAGCTCGAGTCGGGGTCGAGCTGGAGGAAGTCGAAGCGCAGGCCCGAGCGGATGAAGACCTTCTTGATCCCGGGCAAGGAACGCAGCGAGCGCAGAATGCCGAGGTAGTCGCCGTGGCCCGCCCGGACCTTGGAGCAGGGCTCCGGGGAAAGGCAGAGGCGATCCGGGCAGGCGCCTTTTTCGTCCGTTTTCGCGCAGGCCGATTCGCGGAAGTCCGCCGTGGGACCCCCCACGTCGTGGATATAGCCCTTGAAGCCCGGGAGCCTCGTCAGCATCGCGGCCTCGCGCAGAAGGGACTCGCGACTGCGCGAGGCGATGGCCCTGCCCTGGTGCAGCGTGATGGAGCAGAAGGAGCAGCCGCCGAAGCAGCCTCGATTGGATAGAAGCGAGAACTTCACCTCGGCCAGGGCCGGCACTCCCCCGAAGGAGTCGTACATCGGGTGCCAGGCCCGCTCGTAGGGCAGCTCGTAGACGCGGTCCAGCTCCTCGCGCGAGAGCGGCGCGGCGGGCGGCTCGAGGACGACGCAGCGAGCCTCGCTGCGCTGAAGGAGAGCCTTCGCGTAGTGATAATCTGCGTTCGCGTAACGCGCCCGAGTCGCTTCCAGGAATGCCGACTTGGAGGCCTCGTCGGCCCCGGAGAGCGCCTCGAAGGGCGGCAGCTCGACGAAGCTGTCAGCCTCGAGCTCCGGCATGCCGGACGATGCCCAGGCCGTGCCGGGAATGCCGCGCAAGGCCGCGGCTAGAGGCGCGGCCTCCGTCTCGTGATCCCGGGCCCGACCGGCGAGTCGCCGCATTATTTCGCATAATGCACGCTCGCCCATGCCGTGGACCAGGAGATCGGCCTTCGAGTCGAGCAGGATCGGGCGCCTGACCTTGTCGGACCAATAGTCGTAATGGGCTAGGGAGCGCAAGGAAGCCTCGACCCCGCCGACGATCACCGGAACGCCCTTGTAGGCCTCTCTGGCCTTGGCCGTGTACGCGATAACCGCCCGGTCGGGCCGCGCCTGCCGCCGCTTAGCCGTGCCTGGCCCGATAGTGCCGTCGCCGCGCAGGCAGAGCTCCGGCCGGCCCCCGGGGGCGTACTCGTCCTCGGACCTGGGCTTGCGGTTGGCCGTATAGGAGGAAACCATCGAGTCGAGGGCCCCCGACGCTACGAGGAAGCAGAGTCGCGGGCGGCCTAGGAGGCGGAAGGCCTCCACGTCGTCGGGGTCCGGCCGCGCGATGATCCCGACGCGGTAGCCCTCGGCCTCGAGGAGGCGGCAGAGCAGGGCGGCGCCGAAGGAGGAGTGGTCCACGTAGGAGTCGCCCGTGACGAAGATCGCGTCGAGCTCGCCGGGCTCGAGGCTTGCGGGGAGGGCGGGGAGGAAGGGCATCGGCTATCAGTATAGATCGGCGGCGGCGCCTTAGTCAGCGCCGCCGCCGATGGGATAGCTCAATCCTTCCCGAGGCCGCGGTTGACGGCCGAGAGCACCGCGCGCACGCCCGCCGCGGCGATGCTGCGGTCCGTGCCCGCGCCCCAGGCCCTGCTGTCCCCGGGCCCCCGGGCCTGGATGTAGGCCGCCGCGAAGGCGTCCGAGCCGGCGGCCATCGCGTCCTCGTGGAAAGACTCTACGCTCACGCCCTCGATACCGAGCTGGGCGAGGCTCCTGACGAAGGCGTCGATGGGGCCCGAGCCCGTGCCCACGATCTCCCGCTCCTCGCCCCGGTAGCGCACCCTAGACCGCCAGGTGGTCTGGCCCTTCGCGTGGTCGGGCAGCTCGTTGAAGGACAGCAGCGTGAGCGGCGAGGCGACGTTGACGAACTCTCCCTCGTACAGGGCGCGGATGCTGGCAGCGTCGAGCTCCTTGCCGCGCGCGTCCGCGACGCGGTTGATGAACATGCCCACCTCGGGATGCATGGACTTGGGCAGGTCGTAGCCGGCGCTCTCCTTGAGTATGTAGGCGACGCCGCCCTTGCCCGACTGGCTGTTGATCCGGATGATCGCCTCGTAATCGCGGCCCAGGTCCTTGGGGTCGAGGGGCAGGTAGGGAACCTCCCAGGGAGCGTCGGGGTCGGGGTTCCGGCTGCGCAGCTCCATGCCTTTCTTGATGGCGTCCTGGTGGGATCCCGAAAAGGCCGTATACACGAGGTCGCCCGCGTAGGGGTGTCGAGGCGGGATCTCCATGCCCGTGAAGCCCGCGTACGCGGCCGCGATCTTCGGCAGCTCGTAGAGCTCGAGGCCCGGGTCGATGCCCTCGCTATACATGTTGAGGGCCATCGTCACGATGTCCATGTTGCCCGTGCGCTCGCCATTGCCGAAGAGCGTGCCCTCGATTCGGTCGGCGCCCGCGAGGAGCCCCAGCTCGGCGGCGGCCACGCCCGTGCCGCGGTCATTGTGCGTGTGCAGCGAGACGATCGCCGAGCCGCGGCGCGTCAGGTGAGCGCAGAACCACTCGATCATGTCGGCGTAGAGATTCGGCGTGGAGGACTCGACGGTCGCCGGCAGGTTGAGGATCACCTTCCGCGAAGGGCACGCGCCCCACTCGTCCATCACGGCCTCGCAGACCTCGAGCGCGTACTCGGCTTCCGTGTTGGAGAAGCTCTCCGGCGAGTACTCGAGGGCCACATCGGTGCCGGGCACCGACGGCAGGCCGGCCTTCACGAGGCGCGTGCCCTCGACCGCGATGGCCTTGACCTGCTCCTTGGTCATGCCGAAGGTGACCTTCCGCTGCACCGGCGAGGTCGAGTTGTAGATGTGGAAAATGGCCTTCCTCGCTCCGACGAGGCTCTCGAAGCTGCGCTGCACCAGGTGCTCGCGGCACTGGCAGAGTATCTGCACCGAGACGTCCGAGGGTATGCGCCCGCCCTCGATGAGCGCCCGGGCGAAGTCGAACTCGATCTGGCTGGCCGAGGGGAAGCCGATCTCGATCTCCTTGAAGCCGAGCTTCGCGAGGAGCTCGAAGTAATCCAGCTTCTCGTCGACGCCCATGGGCTCCACGAGGGCCTGATTGCCGTCGCGCAGGTCCACCGAGCACCAGAGCGGATGGCGCGTTATGCGCTTGTCGGGCCAGGTCCGGGTAAGCTTGGGCGGCTGGGGGAAGGCAGTGTACTTCGCCATCTTTCTCTCCTCGTTTCCTGCTCCGCTGTTCGTCTCGGGCTGTCGGCGGGCGCATAAAAAAGCCCGCTTGCCGTGAGCGGCAGCGGGCTTTTTCAGCTTAAGGGGGGTAAGCCCCTTATCCGGCGCTTCTCGCCGAACCCGTGCCGCTCATGCTCCTAAGGAGGAGCCCGCTAAGGAGGAGGCCATCGAGTAGAAGGCCGCTTAGGCTGAGGGGGAGGAGTCCGCGCGCATCGAGAACCGGGGTTTTCATTCCAATGTTCCTGTTTGCAGAGATTATCCCGAGCGTTTCATTCTCGTCAAGGGCAGAGAATGAACAGAAATTCATATTTTGATAACTGAAACGTCGCTTGGATAGCTCCTCGCTACTTGTTGATAGCGCTAAATAGTTTATATATCGAGACATAGCAAGAGAAAACCGACCCCTGAAAGTATCACTTACAGAGGGTCAGTTCACTCTTTTCCAAATCTAAGCTTCTATCGTCTCGCTTTTGCTCCCTCGATTTAGCTCTCGCGAGGAGCTATCGGAATCCGTATCTCCATCTCAGGATGCTTTTTCCTGGCCGCGCGCTCGTCGTGATACTCGAAGTGGTCGATGCGCTTGCCATCCCCGGAGTCGCGGGGATCGTGCCGCCAGACCGAGCTCGGCAGCCAACGGCGATAGGCGAAGGCGTAGGTCCTGCCGATCGCGGGGCCCCACAGGAAGCCGAAGATCGGCCGGACGACGAAGGCCGCGTAGGTTCCGGACGGCACGGTTATGCGCTCGAGCTCCGGCGGGGCTCCGTCCAGGCTGCCTACTGCGTCGCCCATCGCGTAGCGGTATTTGCCGCTCGCCTCGTCGTAACCCGAGGTCGCCGCGACGAAGAGTCGCGGCCGGAGGGCCCCGAAGCCGGCGCGGCGCCGGAGCTCGGCGAAGCGCTTACCGAGGGTCGCTGCGTCCTTCATGATGGCCTTGTCCGATGTCGCCATCCCGGCGCCGAGCGCGTAGATAGGGGCTTCCATAGTCATGATCGTGGGGCCTTTTTCCTTTTCGCTCATCCCTTCCTCCCTCGCTATTCTATCGGTATCCATATCTCTGTGTCCACGCGGTCTCCGGGGTAATCGAGTCCGTGGCGCTCAAGCATGGGCGCCGCAGCGATGCGCGAAGACCGCGTATCGCTGCCCGGAGGACACTCCGCCTTCTCGGGACCCGATCTCCCAACGCTCCATGCCGCGCGGAGGCGCCTCGTCCCGGTCCGAGGAGGATTCGAAGCCGGCCAGGTAACGGAAGGGGAAGTCCTCGCCCATGCCCGCCTCCTTGCGGGCAATACCATACATCAGCTGTCTCGTGCCGTCTTGACCGTTCTTGCTATTCTGGTCCTGGGAGCAGTACTTCGGCCCCTGGCCCTCAGAGGCTCAGACTCGGGCCAGCAAGGAGGAAACTCGATATCTCGAACATGTTCGAGACCCTTCCGACCGCGAGTTTCTCCTTGAGCTTGTAATAATCGAGACAGGTACCGCAGGCGATGATCTCGACGCCGAGCTCGGCCAGTTTCGCGAGACTCTCATGCGAATCCGAGCCCTCCGCCACGAGGCGCACGCCGCCGTTCATGAAGATGATCCGCTTAGGCAGCTTCGGGGCCTCGATCAGGGTCTTCAGGTAGCCTCGCATGAGGAGGGACCCTAGCTCGTCGCTGCCGGCGCCGATCTGGTTCGATGCTATGAATATAGTCTCGGCGGCGGCCGTGCCTAAGGCGGCGGCCTTCACGGGACCGGCCGCGTCCGCCGAGCCCGAGGCGCTCGGCCTGATCCTGATGGTAGAAGCGCCATCATCGTCGACGATGCCCTCTACCTTGTGTCCCGCGTAGGCCGCGAAGCGCGATACGTTCTCCTTCGCCGTCGGCCCGTCGACGAGGACTTCGAGCAGCTCGAAGCCTCCTGTCTCCAAGGCCTTCTTGGCCTCGACCACGGGTCCCGGGCAGGCCAGTCCTCGGGCGTCGATCCTCTTAACCGATTCGCTCATAGCGTTTCTCCTTTCTCGTCCCGCCTTCGATCGGGCTTTCCGTGACGCGATAAGCGTCCGTGATCTCGATGCCGGCTTCCTCGAGCGCGTGGACGTGCCCATGCCCATCGTCGGCCTGCGCGCTTAGGAGGAGGCCGAAGCCGCAGTCGCTCTTCACCGCGCTCGGCAGCGGTACCAGTTCCGCCTCGAGCCCGAGGCCCCGAGCGGCCTTCTCCGCGGCGAGCGCGTCGTGGATCCCGGCGAAGGTAAGGACGAGGTCCATGGCCGCCTAGTCGGCGATCTCCACGACGCCGGACGGGCCGCAGGCTTCGCCGACGATCGCGGCGTCCATGCCCTCAGCCTTAAGGTCGGCTAACGCGGCCTCGGCGTCGCCGGAATCTACGGCGGCGAGGAGCCCACCCGAGGTTTGGGGATCGAAGAGAAGGTCGAGCTCGACCGGGCCGATCGACGTGGAGGCGAGCCTAACCGCATGCATGCGTCCTTCCTTATTGCGGCCGGTCCCCTCGGGCACGAGGCCCATGGCCGCGTACTCGGCCGCGCCTGGCAGGAAGCGCAGGGCGCCGAAGCTGAGGCGTAGGCCGCAAGCGGGGCCTGCGGCCATCTCGGCGGCGTGCCCGGCCAGGCCGAAGCCCGTCACGTCGGTGCAGGCGAGTACCCGCCGCCGACCGAGCAGCTCGCAAGCGCGCTTGTTGAGGCGGGCCATCGAGGCTTCGGAAGCGCGCCGCGATTCCTCGGAGGCGAGGCCGGCGCGGCAGGCCATGTTCACGAGCCCCGTGCCCAGGGGCTTCGTGAGGATGAGGACGGCCCCCGGCTCGAGCGCGCCGTTGCGCCAGGCCTTGGCTGGGTCGACCAGGCCCGTCACGGCGTAGCCGAGCTTGGGTTCGGGGTCGTCGATGCTGTGGCCGCCCAGGAGGGCGCAGCCGGCCTCGATCAGGGCCTCGAGGCCGCCGTCCATTGCGGCGCGCAGGGTCTCTAGGCCAAGGGCTTTGACCGGGAAGCAGACGAGGGCGAGGGCGCTGATCGGACGGCCTCCCATCGCGTAGACGTCGGATAGGGCGTTGGCGGCGGCGATGCGGCCGAAGAGGAAGGGATCGTCCACGATGGGCGGGAAGAAGTCGACCGTCTGCACGAGGGCGCGGCCGTCGCCCAGGTCGTAGAGGCCAGCGTCCTCGCAGTTCGTGAAGTCGGCGAGCATCTCGGGATAGGCGGGCTGGGCCAGGCCGCAGAGGGCCTTCTCGAGGACTCCCGGCCCCAGCTTGGCCCCACAGCCCGAGAACTTCGTGTACTTGGTCAGGCCGATGCCGGCCGTCGGCGCCGTACGATCTCGATCGCTCATTCAGCTATCTCCCGCAGGGCAGCGATGGCCCGGTCTATCTCCGCCTCGGAAGTGAAGAAGCCGGGGGAGAGGCGTATGGTCCCGCCGGATTCGAGGGTCCCGAGGGCGCGATGGGCGAGGGGCGAGCAGTGGAGCCCTGGCCTGACGGCGATACCGCGCCTGCCCAGTTCGAGGGCCAGCTCTCCCGGGTCCCGGCCCTCAATCGCGAAGGAAAGCACGGGGACGCATCGCCCGCCTTCCTTCGGCCCGTAGACCTTGGTCCGGGGCAGCGAGGACAGGCATCGAGCCAGGCGGGCGCGGAGGCCGGATTCCCTGCGCTCGATCGCCTCGAGGCCCGTCGCCTCGAGGAAGCGGCAGGCTTCAGTCAGGCCGGCGAGGGCCGGGGCGTTCTGCGTGCCCGCCTCGTAATAGCCGGGCAGGGCGCGCGGCTGCTCGAGCATACCCGAATCGGAGCCCGTGCCGCCCCAGAGCAAAGGCTCGGGCTCGAAGCCCTCGCCCAGCCAGAGGCCGCCCGTGCCTTCCGGACCGAGAAGTCCCTTGTGGCCGGGGAAGCAGAAAGCCGAGGGACCGATATCGGCTAACGCGATGGGGAAGTGGCCGAGGGCCTGGCTGCCGTCCACGAGGACCGCGACGCCCGCGCGGCGGCAGCGCCGGACGATGTCCTCGAAGGGGAGCACGGCGCCCGTCACGTTGCTCGCGGCGGTCACGACCAGGAGATCGGGCCTGGCGGCGATGGCCGCGTCGAGCTCGGCGGGGTCGGGGCGGCCGGACTCGTCGCAGGAGAAGCGGAGGACCTTGGCGCCGCGCTCGAGCTCCAGGCGCCTCGCGGGCCTCGCGACGGAGTTGTGCTCGAGGCCGCTCATCGCGATGAGGCCGCCGGGCGGCACGGCGCCCATGATCGCGAGGTTGAGGGCCTCGGTCGCGTTCTTCGTAAAAATCATGCGCCTGGAATCGGGAACGCCGAGCAGGCGGGAGAGCGCCTCGCGGGCCTCGAAGGCGAGGCCCGCCGCGCCCAGGCCGGCTATGGACGAGGCTCTTCCCGCGTTGCCGAGGGGCGCCTCGAGGGCCCGGGCGACGGCGGCCGATACGCCGGGGGCCTTCGGGAAGCTCGTCGCCGCGTTGTCGAGGTAGATCATGTCCTTCTCCCCTCGCCCGGTCGCGCGCCGGGCCGCGCACCGAAGGCAAGAACGGCCTCCAGGACTCCTCCCGCCACGGCGCGGGCCTTGTCGGAGATCGAGAAGCAGTGCGCCCGGTCGCCGCGGGGATCGACATCGGCGATCTTCATCCCCGCGGGTACGTGGAGGCTGGGCCGTATGAGGCCTCGGAGGACGCCGCCCAGGGGCGATGCGACGATGCGACGATTGCCCGAGCCCTCCTCGACTATCGCGAGGATAGGATCGCCGGGAGCCACGATGTCGCCTATGCCGCGCAAGGCTTCGACGATGCCGGCGACCGGGGCGTGGATGACGCGCTCGGCGCCCTTGCCGCCAATTATGCCCGGCACCCCGGTATCGGGCTCGGCCTCGCCCTCGAGTATGACCCGGCCCAGGTCGTGGCCGCGGTTAGTCTCGATGACCGCCTGCGCGTCGCGCGGCGCCGAGAAGCCTGGCCCCAGGGCGACTACTACGGGCGCCATGCCGGTCCGGGTCCCGTGGTTGCGCTTGGCGAGGATGGCGTCGACGAGGGCGCTCGGCGACAGCTCGGGCAGGCATCGCGCCTCCGGGTCGACGAGGATCGGGATGATCCCGGAATCCAGGAGCTCGAGGGCCTCGCTCACCGTAGAGGCGCGGGCCGCCTTAAGGCCTTCCACCGAGGCTGCGCCCTCGTAGATGGCCTCGGAGAAGGCGACTGTTCGGCGAATGGCGGTCGGCAAGGGCGTCTCCAGCGCCAGGACGCGAAAGCCCGCGCGGGAAAGCCGCACGATGCTGCCCGTCGCCATGTCGCCCGCGCCGCGGACGACGATCAGGCCTTCGACGGCCCAGCTCACGACACGCCTCCGAGGCGCTCGAGGCCGATGGATCCGATGACGATCGCGTCGGCCGCCCCCGAATCGGCGAGCATGGCCGCGCAGTCCTCGGCCAGGCCGTGTTCGACCATATCGGCCTTGTTCAGCAGCAGGACGCGTCGGGCGCCCGTGGGCGCGGCCTTGAAGAGCCCGAGGGGCGAGGCCGCGAGCCGCGCGAGGTGGACCGCCGCGATCGGCTCTCCGGGGGCGCAGCCGACGAGGGGACCGAAGAGCTCGGGCCTATGGATCAGACTCCCGTCCATCGGCGCTCCGAGGGCGTCGAGGCCGATGACGCCGACCACGACCGTGGCCGCGGCGGGGATGACGGGCTCGTGGGCCGCCGGGGCCTTGATGGGTAGTCCCCGCGATCCGTCGGCCTCGACGAGGGAGATGTCGAAGAGGAGCGCGAGCGCCGACAGGGTCTCGGGGCCGATGCCTCGCAGCTTGCGCTCCGAGCGGCGGGATCCGAGGACGACTCGAGGCCCGGCGGAGAGGATCGCCTCGAGGGACTCTGGAGTCGAGGTTTCGCCCGCCTCGAGGATCCTGCCGAAGCCCCTGCCCTCGCGCGCGGAACCTAGGTCGGGGTCGAGTATGTTCGTGGTCGTCGTCGCCAGGACCCGCTTCCCGTCTTCCGCGTAGGAACGCGCCAGGGCGAAGAGGCAGCTCGTCTTCCCTCCGCCGCCCACGATGGCGACGCAGCGCCAGGGCTTCGCCGGTTCGCCGGCCTCGATGGCGGCCCGTAGCTCGACGAGCCCCGTGGGGCCCGCCTTCGGCGCTTCAGCGGGCACGGGAGCCTTCCGCCCAGAGCGCGACCGTGCTCCCCTCGAGCTTCGCCACGCGGACCGGGATGCCGTAGGTCGCGCTCAAGTTCTCGCCGGTCATGATCTCGTCCGTCGGCCCGGACTTCAGCACCCGCCCCTCGCGCATGAGGATCAGGCGGCTCGCGGCGGCGGCGGCGATCTCGGGCTCGTGCGTCGTGAAGATCACCGTCGTCCCGCGCCGCGCGAGGCCAGACAGGATTCCGAGTACCCGCGACTTGTTCGAGAGGTCGAGGTGCGACATGGGCTCGTCGAGGAGGAGGACTTCCGTCCCCTGGGCGACCGCGCGGGCGATCGCCGCGAGCTGGCGCTCCCCGCCGCTTAGGCTCGTCACGTCGCGGCCGGCCAAGCCGGAGAGCCCGACTTCGCCTATGGCCTCGCCCGCGATCCGGAGATCGTCGGGTCCCGGCATCTCGAGGGCCGCGAGGTGGGGGACGCGGCCGAGCGTCACGTACTCGAGGACCGAGTACTGGAAGGGGATGCGCTCGCTCTGAGGCACGAGGGCCAAGGACCGTCCGATCTCCCGCCTCGAGTACTCCGAGAGCGGCCGCCCCTCGAAAAGCACCCTGCCCGAGCTCGGCGCGAGGTAGCCCAGGGCCAGGTGCAACAGGGTGGTCTTGCCCGCCCCGTTCGGACCGAGGATGGCGCTGACCTCGCCCCCGGGGAAGGAGGCGGATAGGCCGCGCAGGGCCTGGATCCCGCCCCGGCCGTAGGAGAAGCCGGCGTCCTCTATTTCGAGAATATCGCGACCGCCCCTCCGATCCATCCCGGAGCTCATTTGGCATCCTTGACGTTGCGCGACGTCAGCATGGCGATGAAGAAGGCCGCCCCGATCAGGGAAGTCAAGATGCCCAGCGGTATCTCCCCGGCGATGGCCGTGCGCGCTATGTCGTCGCAGATGACGGCGAAGAGCCCGCCTAGGAGGACCGCCGCGGGCAGGGCCCGCCTCGCGTCGGCGCCGAAGACCCTGCGCGCGAAGTGCGGGACGATGAGCCCGACCCAGCTCACCATGCCCGCCACCGACACTACCGCCGCCGTCGAGGCCACGGCGGCCGTCAGGAGGACCGCCCGCTCAAGGGCGGGCGCGGCCCCCAGGGAGAAGGCCGTCGCGTCATCGAGGGAGAGAACGTTGAGCCTCCAGCGCATGGCAGTCATCGCGGCGAGGCCTGCGATGACGACGGGGGCGATGGCGCGCACGCTGCCCCAGGTGGCGCTCGAAAGCCCGCCCAGCAGCCAGAAGGTGATCTCGGGCAGCTGGCGCAGGGGATCGGCGAGGTACTTGAGGACGCCGACGCCGGCGGAGAAGAGGGCCGAGACGGCGATGCCCGCGAGCACGAGGCGCAGTACCCAGCCTCCAAAGCGCGCGCGCCGGGCGAGGAAGTACGAAAGCCCCAGGCCGAGGAAGGCGAAGAGCGCCGCCAGGCCCTGAATCGCGAGGGCCGAGCCGCCCAAGGCCACGATGCCGAGCGAGGCCCCGAAGGCCGCCCCCTGCGACACGCCCAGGAAGCCCGGCTCCACCAGGGGATTGCCGAAGAGCATCTGGAAGACCATGCCCGCGGCCGACAGCGACATGCCGAGCATGAGGGCCGCGAGGAGCCGCGGAAGGCGCAGGTTGAGCACGAGGCGCCGGGCCATCTCGTCGCTCGCGAGGCGGCCCGGCGTCATGAAAACGGTGACCGGGTAGCGCCCTATGAGCAGCGAGAGCGCCGCGGCGGCGACCAGCGCGAGGCCGATCCAGATGAGCGCGCGGCGCGCCCGCTCGTCGCTCAGCGCAGGGCTCCGGCGATAGCGGGCTCGATGATCGACTTGTAGGCCGCGTCGTCGAGGCCGTAGAATTCGCGGTAGAAGGACTTGGCGTCGGCCGCCATATCGAAGCCGCGGAAGAGCTCCGGATGGAGCTTGGCCGCCAGCCAGTCGAGGCCCAGGACCCAGCGCGGGTCGGGCTGGTCCCAGCTGTAGTAATCGCCGGCAAAGCCGTAGATCGCGCCCTTCCTCGCCGCCGAGAGCCCCGCCCATTGCGGGTCGGCCTTGAGCTTGGCAACCACGCTCCCGAGATCGGCGGAATAGGCGATGACGTAGATCTGGTCGGGGTCCCAGGACGCTACCTGCTCTATGCCTACCTTGGTCCAGCCCTGGCCCAGCTGCGCGCCCTCCCAGGCGGGGCGACCGCCCGCGAGCCTCACCTGCGTCGTCTGCATCCAGCCGAGGGGCGGGACGCTGAAGGAGACCGCGCCGCCCTGCTCGCTGTAGTAGAGCACCAGAGTCCGCGGCTTCTCCCCGTCCTTCAAGCCCGCGAGCGCCTTGCCGACGCGGTCCGCGCGGGCTTGGAAGGCGGCGATGAGCTCCTTGGCGCGGGCCTCGTTCTGGAAGAGGACGCCCAGGGTGGCGAGGTCGCGCTCGTATTGCTCCGGCGTCTCGAAGTCGACGTAGACCACCGGCACGCCGAGGGCCTCCACGGACTTGCCCAGGGTGCCGGCCATGCTCCCTTTGAGCACGATGGCGTCGGGCCTCGCGACGGCGATCTGCTCGGCCCCCGCGTTGTTGTCGAGGGCGAGCTTGTCCGCGAAGCGCGGGTCGATGGCCTTCGGGAAGTTGAGCTTGCCTTGGGCGGCGTTGCCGATGGCCACGATGCGCGATCCCGCCTCCGGGAAGAGGTAGATCGCGTCGGCGATCATGAAGAGGGCCTTGCCCGTAACGGCGATGCGCTTGGGCGTTTCCTTGAACGCGACCTTGCGGCCGAGGGCGTCGGTCAGGACGAAGCCGCCCGTGGGGGCCGCGGGCGCGGCGATGGCGACGGGCGCCGCGGCGGCGAGGAATAGCGCGGCGGAGAGGGAGTAGGCCAAAGAGCGGCGAGCGATATGCATCAAGAACCTCCGTGGACTATTCGGGATCCCGCTGCTCGAGGGCGCAGCGGTCGAGCCAGAGCGCGATGGCCTCGGCCTCGCTGCGCCGGAAATCGAGGACGAGCCTCCAGTACTCGTCCCCCTCCTCGAGCATCAACGCTTCCATCGCCGCTATCCGCTCGGCGAGGACGGCCTTCTGGTCGCGAACCAGCTCCACGGCCCCCTCGAGGCCGAGGGCGCGGTAGAAGTAGAGCTTCGCGAGGAATTCGAGCCGTATGTTCCGCACCTGCCGCGAAGGCGCCCGCATCCATTCGCGGAAGCGCTTCTTGCCCGCGGCCGTTATGCGATAGACCTTGCGGGCCGGACGGCCCTGCTGCTCCTCGAGCTCCGCGGTGGCGAGGCCCTCGGCCTCGATGCCATTGAGGTAGGCGTACATATGGCTTTGCCCCAGGCGCCAGACCCGGCCCAGCCGGCGGCTGAACTCCTGGTAGAGTTCGTAGGGGTGGGCCGGCCCCGACATGAGGAAGCCCAGGACCAGGGGCACGGGCGACACCGCGCCCTCGCGCGCTCCGGTCGGCATACTTGAAGTCACCTTCATACTCACAATGTGAATAGCCGTATTTATTATACGCGCGTGCCTATCCCTGTCTAGCTGGCGCCGGCCTAAGTTCGGGCTATACTCGAAGGCCTCATGAACCCAAGCTTCAGCCAGGCCCAGGCGGCCTACCTCGTCGTGGCGGCGGTCCTCGCGGCGGCGGCCCTGCTCGCCCTCGGCCTCTTCCTCGGCCTGCGCCTCGGCAGGCGCGCCGGCCGGATCGAGGCCGAGCGCGGCCTGCCCGGTCGCGTCGCGGCCGAGCGCGAGGACGCGGTGAAGCGATCGCGCGCCGTGCTCGGCGGCCTCGCCTCGGAGCAGCTCGCGCCCTACCTGCCGGGCTTCCCCTTCGACCCCACCGAGCTGCGCTTTATCGGGAAGCCCGTCGACTTCATCGCCTTCGTCGGCGCGTCGAAGGGGAGGATCGAGGAAGCGGTCTTCGTGGAAGTCAAGTCGGGGGGCGCGTCGCTCAACTCTGCGGAGCGCAGCCTCCGCGACGCGGTCAAGGAAGGCCGCGTGCGCTGGGCGGAATACCGGGCGCCGGACGGGAGATCTCGGCCCTGAAGCGATCCCCAGCCTAGACCCGGAATTTAATCGTAAATTTCGCCCCAGGCGCGCGATCTATGGCGAGCGAGCCCCTCATCTGCCGTACAAGCATCTCTATCAGCTGCATCCCGAAGCCCGGCGACTTCCCCGCCGCGGTGGTGTCCGGGAGGCCGACGCCATTATCGCCGTAGACCATGGTAACCTCGTCTCCGCTTCTCGAGGCCGATATGGTCAAGCGGCATTCGTCGACGCCGGCGAAGGCGTGCTTGATCGAGTTCGTGATCAGCTCGTTGATCATCAGGCCGATGGACGAGAGCAGGTTCCCGTTGAGGCTGAAGTCCTCGATCAGGACCTCCTTCTCGATCGGCTTGGGGCCGACATAGACGGCGACGATCTGGTCGATGAGGGGGCTAAGGTATTCCCGGACGCCGAGCTCGCCCTCGACCTTCGACCGGTACAGCTTGTCGTAGAGCAGTACCATGCTCTGTACCCGTAGCGACGCGCCGTTCAAGGCATTCCGCACCGAGGCGTCCGCTTGCGAATTAGCCTGGAGCGAGAGGAGGCTGTTGATCACGGCCAGGTAGTTCTTGACACGGTGATGGGTCTCCTTGAGGAGGAGCTCCTTTTCCTGGAGGAGGGCGGTGATCTTCGCCTCCGTCCTGATGAGCGCCTCCTCTTCGCGCTTGCGCTCTGTGATGTCGAATTGGATTCCCTGGGTGCCGACGATCTCCCCCGATGAAGAGAAAACCGGGGACTTCTCCACCTGGATATATTGGACCGAGCCGTCCGGTTTCGCGTACTGCTCGATCCTCTCGATCGGCCTGCCCGTGCCCATGATCGCCCGGTGGTCGTCGTCCCCTTGGGAAGCCAGCGTGCGCTGGCCGATCGCCCGTTCGCTGGGCCTTACGGTTTCCAACGTGGACTCGTACTGCGACAGCTCGCCCGGCGTCTTACCGAGGATCTCCTCGGCCTCGAGGCCCTTGAGCCGGCAGAAGATCGAGTTCACGAAGATATATCTGCCTCCGGCGTCTTTGCGGAAGACGCCCGCCGGCATCTGCTCGACGAAGGAGTGGTAGAGCGCCTGCGACTCCCGCAGGGTCTGCTCCTTTTCCCTCTCCTGGATCCTCGCCTCGTAGAGGCGGAAGGCCATCTTCACCGACGCGATGAGCACCGTCTCGCCCGAGTCCTTGACGATGTAGCCATAGGAAGTGATCCCTTCCGTCTTCTCCACGATCTCGCGCTCCATGTGCGATGAGAGGAAGATCAAGGGAAGATCGCGCTCGGCCAGTATCCTTATGGCCGCCTCAGTGCCGTCGATGCCTTTGCCGAGGTTGATATCCATAAGGACGAGGTCAATTCCCGAATCTTCCGCCTGGATGGCCTCCAGGGCCGTCTCGCCGCTGGGCGCCGTCATGACCTCGTATCCGTACTTTTCCAGGATCTTTCTCTCGTTCAACGCTATGATCGTCTCGTCCTCGACGATGAGGATGAGTTTCCGCCTGGTTTCTCCCATTGCCCGCTCCGTGCGGCTTCGCCTGCCCCTAGGGTCGGTCGCGATCATTCCCGCGGTTTTAGTATAGCCCGGAAACGAAGGTTGCTCGCGATCATTCCGCCGCGAAGAGCTCCGCGGGGTCAAGGGCGAAGCCCTCGAGGACGAGGGAGGGGATAGGCCCAAGCGACTTAACCGGATCGCGCAGTTCGGGCTCGCCGAAGAGGCCTTTATCGTTCCTGTCGAAGCGGTTTATCCAAGCGGCATTGGGCTCGATGACCCAATACTCGCGGACGCCCATCCTCTGGAATAGATCGAACTTAGCGCTCAAGTCCTTTTTCGCAGTCGAGTGAGAAAGCACTTCGAAGACCACATCGGGCGCGCCCCTCGCGCCCGCGTAGGTCAGCTTATCGCGGGAGCAGAAGACGACTACGTCGGGCTGTACGACGTTCGTTACGTCCTCGTCCGAAGCCTCGCCGAGCTCGGGCATGAGCACGTCGAAGGGCGAGACATAGACCTTGCAGGGCTTGTCCTCGAGAAACGCGAAAAGCCGGCCATGGATCACGCCGACTAGAGCTTGATGCTTGCGACTCGGCGCGCTCATCTGATAGGCGACGCCACCGATGAGTTCCCAGCGGTCGTCCTCCGGCCAGAGTTTGTAGTCGCCGTACGTATACCTTGCATCCATAGCGCGAACCGGGTCGGCCATATTGTCCATGCCTCCATAATACCAGAGTTCCGCGCATATTCCATACGCACGCGGACGAGCGCGGCGATTGAAGGCGGGGCGGAATGAGGCGAGGCGCGCTATCATCAGGAGCATGGCGGCGCAAAGCCATGGCGTGAGCCCCTGGGGGCGCTGGTTCGTGGAGGCCCTCGAGGGCTACGACGAATCGGGCAGGCTAGCGCGGGGCAAGAGTTATGCGAACACGGGGAAGGTGCCCGAACTGGATTTCGCGGGCTGCTCACGGAATCTGTCAAGATAGTTTTCACCACATGGGGAGAGAAAATCATGCGGACTTCGCAAGAGGACGGTAGAACGCCTTAACCGGCAAGGCTTCATAGGTCATGGTCTTCGAACGACGCCAGCGAAGGGGATTCCGTAGTTTCGCAGCAGCAATGGTTTGGTTCCGCACCGCATAGATTTGCAGCGCCTCGCCAGATCTTTTCTGCTGTGGGGTGACATAGCCGATTCCAGAATGCAGATGTTTCGTATTGTACCAGTTCACGAAGTCGGCGAACCATGACCTGGCGTGCTCGAGGAAAGTGAATACCTTCGGGTACCCAACAGTGTATTTCAGGGTCTTGTGCCATGACTCGATGAAGGCATTGTCATTACTGCAGCGTGGCCGGGAATAGCTGCGAACGACCAGGAGGGAGTCAAGAAAAACAGCCAGGGTGACTCCACGCATGGGGTTGCCGTTGTCCGCATGGACGATATGAGGACATACACCCAAGTCCCGGATGATACGCTCAAAAAGCCTTCGGGCGTGTTCTTCGGATTCGGTCGTCTCGATAGTCCAACCGACGATGCTTCGGTCGAACAGACCGATGATCGAGTATGCGTAGGTGAAGATCCCCTGGACCTCGGTCTTTAGCCAGGTTATGTCCCATGACCAGACCTGATTGGAACCCGTTACCTTGACCTTCTGCGGAGCAATGCTTGCCCTTGGCTTCCTGGATTCCCGACGGTGGGCAAGAGCGTCGCTTTTCCTCAAGAGTCGGTACAGTGTCGCTGGGGAGGAGGCGTATTATACTCAAGTAGATAGTCTGGTCGTAGGAGCCGGACTCAAATAGAAAGGCCCCGGCAAACCCGGGGCGGTTTACAGCACTTATTCAAATGGTCGCGGCACACTAGCGCTACGCCTTGGCCGCCTCGATTATCCCCTTGACCCTGTCAACCTGCGTGGGATATAGATCGGCCGGGACCTGCTCCTTGCCAAGCGCCGCCTTTATCTGGTGCCGCGCGCATTCGGCATTGTTGCCGTCCAGGCAATAGCTCTTCTTGTACATCGCCGCGGTGGATGGCTTCTCCTTCATCTTGTCATTGAAAAAAGGGCAGCCCGGAAGACATTCGCATTCCGCCATTTGTTTTTCTCCTTTGGAAAAATTGTAGTAGGACAGGATGCGAATACAAAATGATTACACAGTATATAAAGCGAAATATGACGTGATTTCATTTACTATATGAAAGCATGGACAAAGATAACAGGACTTCGCCTAGGATCGCGGTCTCCATCAAGATGGCCTGCGCGGCGGCCGAGGGTGGATCGCTCCATATCCAGGACCTGAGCGTCGGAGGCTTCCTCGCTCGAGGCAGGATAGGCTCTCGCGCCGGCGATGCCATAGAAGGGACAATCCACGTATTTCCCATGTCAGGAGATCGGGAAGTCGCCATCGTCGGCGCCGTCGTACGGGCCCTGCCCGACGGGATCGATACGGTCCTCGGGATTAAGATCGAATCCTTCGGGTCCTCGGCCGAAGAGAAGTCTTACCAGGATTTCGCGCGCGAGCTCAACGAGGACGACTAAGGCCTCGACGAGGCATCCCATCGAGGAGAGCGTTGACAGCGCTCGGAGTGCATTAAAATAATCAATATATAAGGAGTATTATATGTTACAATTCGAGATTTCGCTTCTCCCACTGCTCGCGATCGCCCTCGCGAATTTCCTGCTGAGCTGGCTCTGGTACTCGCCACTGCTGTTTATGAAGCCCTGGGCGAGGGCCTTAGGCACCTACGGCAAGGCCGAGATGACCGAGGAGGAAAAGAAGGCCATGCCCTGGCTCTTCGCGAGCGCCGCGGCATCATCGCTCCTTCTATCCTACGGCCTCCAGATCGTCGTGCACAGCATCGGGGCGACGAGCTTCCTCGGCGGACTTGGCGTAGGCGTCGTGGCCTGGGCGGCCTTCGCGCTTACGCACAGCCTCAATACGCTCTTCGAGGGCCGGAAACCACTGGTCCTCGCGATCAATAATGGGCTCTTCCTGCTGAGCTATGCGGCCTTCGGCGGCCTCGTCGCGGTCTGGAACTGAGGCGCGCCGGCGGCCTTGTCCAGCATCTTCGCATAGGGAAGCGAATCGCGGAGGGCGCCCAGCTTGGCCCGGTCCGCGACGACGACGATAGCCCAGGGCCGCACGTTCATCGCGCTCGGGGCGGCCATGCCGGCCTTGGCTATGCGGATTAGGGCCTCGTGCGGGATCGCCTCCCCGGTGAAGCTCCTGACGCTGGCGCGGGTCATGATGACGGAGTCGATGAAATCCATAGTCCTCTCCCGATCAGCCCGGCGGCCAATCCATGGCCCGGCCGCCCAGGACGTGCAGGTGCACGTGGTCCACGGTCTGGCCGCCGTCGGACTTGCAGTTGAATACGAAGCGCGCTCCCTTCTCCCCGCAGCCGAGCTCTCGGGCCAGCTCCTGGGCCATGAAGATTAGCCGTCCGACCAGGTCAGAATCCCCGCTCTCGAGCTCCATGAGGTTCGCGATATGCTTCTTGGGGATCACGAGGAAATGCAGGGGCGCCTTGGGCGCGATGTCGTAGAAGGCGAAAAACTCCTCGTCCTCGAAGACCTTCTTGGAAGGGATCTCGCCCCGAGCGATCTTGCAGAACAGGCAATCATCCATACGGAGAAGATACAGCAAACGGCGCGGCGATAGAAGCGGGCTGAGGCGCCCGAGCGGGCCCCGGCGGATTGTGCTATCATGGGCGGCATGCTCATCGTTCCCCTCGAGCCAGTCCGCGCGGAGATCGTCGTCGTGAATTCGCGCTTCATCGCTAGCCTAGAGGGCGCGGATTCGGTCGAGGAAGCCCGCTCCTTCATCGCGAGGATCAGGCGGGAATACCCCGATGCTTCGCACAACGTCCCCGCCTTCGTGATAGGCGGCGGCAGGTCGGAGACGGATTTTTGCTCCGACGACGGCGAGCCCGCGGGGACCTCGGGCCGGCCCCTCCTCGCCGTGCTGAAGGGCTCCGGCCTGGGCAACGTGGCTGTCGTGGTCACCCGCTACTTCGGCGGCACCCTCCTCGGAACGGGGGGCCTCGTCAAGGCCTACACCGAGGCAGGCAAGGCCGTCCTCGCGAAGACGCGGAAGGCGGCCCTATCCGAGCTGAAACGGGTCGAGGTCGAGCTCCCCTACGCCCTCCTCGAGCGAGCGCGCGCCCTCGCCGCGGATTGCGGCGCGGCCATCGCCGAGGAAGCCTTCGCGGAAACGGTTCGTTCGGTCATCGACGTCCCGAGCGAGGAGCTCGGCCGCTTCGAGGCTCGGCTCGCCGAGCTCAGCTCGGGAAGCGCCAGGCCCTGCGTCCTCGAGACGAGGATGGGCCGCCGACCGCTGTAGGCCGCCTTTGCATCACTTGGGCAGGAAAGCCGTGTCCAGGCCCGAGAAGTCGTGCTCGATGCCCATCTCGTCCAGGATCTGCGATATCTGGCCGCGGTGATGCGTACCGTGCAGGAAAAAAGTGTGCAGGAGGAAGCAGAGCGGCACGCCCTCGGGCTTTTCCTTGATCCATGGAACCTTGACCAAGACCGAGAGCTCGGCCTCGCTCGACGCCTCGATGAAGGCGATGGTCGTATCGTCGGCGATAGCGCTGGCGCGCTTGAGCCCGGCCCACTGCTCAGGTGACAGCTTCTCGCCCGAGGGGAACTCGAGGCCCTCGGTTGGCCGCAGCACATCTGCCGCCGAGGGCAGAGCCTTCCGGAACATACCGTGGAAATAGCCCGTGCCGCCGAGCGCATGCGATATCAAGCCCGACAGGCTCTTGTAGTAGCTCTTCCGGTCATCGTTACGCGCATCTGAAGAAAGGGCGTCCAAAAGGGCGACGACCGAAGCGTTGGCGCGCCTGTTATAGCGCGCGTACATGAGCAGGATTTCCTTCAACTTAGGCCTCCATAGAATAGCTCGCGGGGCAAGAGAATCGCCGGTCTCGAACCGTGCGCGGAAAGTATATCGCACTCATCGTGCCCGCAATAGAAGAGAAGCGCAGGTTCCAGGAATAGACCAGATATGGTATACCCAAAAGTATGTCCCGAGACCTGACCAAAGGCAGCATCGTCGGCAACCTGCTCGCCATGTCGATCCCGACTATGCTCGGCATGCTCGGGCTGACCCTCTACGACGTGATAGACCTCATCTGGATAGGCCGCGTATCGGCCAAGGCCGTCGCGGGGGTCACGCTCTTCTCCTCCATCTTCTGGGTCGTCGAGGTCCTGAACGAGATCATCGGCACGTCCTCGGTGGCCCTCATCACGCAAGGGGTCGGCTCGGGCGACGATGAGAGGACCAACCGCATCGTCGAGCAGACGATCGTCTTCAAGGCCTTCGTCGCGGTAATAGCCGCGATCGTCCTCTATATCGGCCTCGAGCCCGCCCTGCGCATCTTCTCCGACGACCCTGAGGTCGTGGCCGCGGGCCTCGCCTACGGCCGGGTGCGGACCTTCTTCCTGCCGATCTTCTTCATGACCTACAGCTGCTTCACGGCCCTTCGCTGCTCGGGCGATCCCCAGAGCCAGATGTGGATCATGCTCCTCTCGTCCATCCTCAACGCGGTGCTCGCCCCCGTCTTCATGTTCGACAAGGTCCCCTTCGTCGGCTGCCGCGGCCTCGGCCTCGGGGTGCTCGGCGCCGGGCTCGCGACCGTCCTGTGCATCTGCCTGTCCTTCGCGATCGGCATGGGCCTGCTCGTCGCGGGCAAGCACAAGGTGCGGCTGACGCTCCGGGGCCTGCTCAGGCTCGATCGCGGGATAGACCGCAAGCTTCTCACGATCGGGCTGCCCTCGGGCGGCGAGATGCTTGCCCGGCAGCTCGCCGGCCTCGTCACCACCAAGTTCGTCGCGCTATACGGGACCGCCGCGATCGCCGCCCTCGGCATAGGCAACAGGCTCGGGGGACTGGTGTTCATGCCCCTCTTCGGCCTCATGGCCGGCGGGGGCACGATCGTGGGGCAGAACCTGGGGGCCGAGAACGTGGCCCGTGCCGAGAGGACGGCGCGCGCGGCATCGCTCTTCGGAGGCCTCTCGATCACCGCGCTCATGGGCCTCGGGATGATCTTCCCCGGGCCCCTGCTCAATCTCTTCGTCGACTCGCCTCAGACGATAGAGGTCGGGATCCCGATGATCCGCATCATGGGCGCCTCGTTCATAGTCGCGAGCTACGCGATCGCCCTCGGCTGCGCCTTCTCGGGCTCGGGCTACAACATGCCCTTCCTCGTCTCCTCCATCGCCAGCAGGTGGGGGGCCCAGCTCCCCTTCCTCCTCCTCGCGACCTACCTTCTGCCCCGCCTCGGAATCGAGATGGGGATCTTCGGGGTATGGTCGAGTTTCCTCCTGTCGGACCTCATCGAGACGGCGATCATCTTCGCGTATTACCGCAAGGGCGCGTGGAAGCAGAGCCGGGTTTAGGCCCGGCCGCCCGCGCCGATCTCCCCGCCCAGCCCGAGATCCCGGGCCAGGGCGTCCGCGAAGCCTCGGAAGCCCGCGCCCACGCGGGGATCGGAGCGCAGCGACCCGATCGACAGGATCACCTGGGTCCTCATCGGGGCCAAGCCCCGCCCGCGATAGTCGAGGAGCTCAGCCAGGAGCTCGAGGCAGGGCGCGAGGGCGGCGGAACCCGCGGCCTTCATGTCGAGAAGCTCGGACTCGAAGGCCGCGAAGCGGCCGCGGGAACCCGGGCCGAGGGCCTGGGCGAAGCGCCAGCGCGCGTATTCGTAGCGGAGCTTCTCCTTCTCGTGCCGCGACGCCTTGGGGAAGCCGCGCTTCAACAGCAGGGCGAGGCAGGCCCAGGCCACGTCGGATAGGGGCTCGGCCGAGCCACTCGCGGCCTCGCGGCCTTCCCAGGCTTCGGCGCGCGGGTCGCGCGCGCCGAAGCGATGGCGCTCGAAGCCGCGCAGCGCGGCCTCGTACTCGGCGCGCACGGAGACGAAGTCCGCCTCGGCCCCGGGACCGCGCAGGTCGGGATGAGTGAGCTTGGCGAGCTCCTTGAACTCGGACTTGAGCTCCTCGATCGAGTCGATCTCGCCGCTCTTGATCCTGCGCACGAAGCGGTTAGGCACGAGGTCGGTCGCCGACTCGGAATTTCCGGATCTCCCCGTCGAGGTCGGTCCCGACGGCACCGATCCTAACCGCCATATCCGACACGCTCCTCACGGAACTGCCGATATAGGAAAGGCCGGCGCCTATCTCGGACAGGTTGGACAGGACCTCGACGACGATTCGGTTCAGGGAATCGGTCGTCTCGCGCAGATTGCCGGTGGCCCCCTCGAAGCTCCGGGAGCGCCTGGCGACCTCGGCCGACTGGCCCTTTAGCTCGGCCATCGCCTCGAGTATCTGCTTCCCTCCCGTTTCCATCTCCGAGATGTTCGAGTATATCTCCGATACGGAGCGGGAAACTTCCCCGACCCGCGAGATGATGGCGGTGAAGGCGTCCGCGGTGATCTCCCTCGTCCCGGCGGCATCGCGCATCTTCTTCGTGACCTCGGCGATCGTCTGCGCGATATCCTTGGAGCTCGCCGTCGAGGCCTCGGCCAGCTTCCTTATCTCATCGGCCACGACCGCGAAACCGCGTCCGTAGCTGCCCGCGTGCGAAGCTTCGATGGCCGCGTTCATTGCGAGCAAGTTGGTCTTGGTGGCGACGTCCTGGATGACCCTGGCCATCTCGTTGATCGCGTCGACGTTACGCGTCGCCTCCGCGACGCGGTCGAAGGCTTCGTCAAAGACCTTGCGCCCATGCTCGGACTCGACGACCAAGGAGTCGACCGAATCCCGGTCCGCGTGGGTGATCCTCGATATATTGCCGATCGAGGCGAGCATCTGGGTCACGGCGGACACGGTGCTCTCCACAAGCCGGTTCTCCACCTCCACCCGCCCGAGGAGCCCCGCGAAGCTCTCGCCGATGCTCTGGACGGCCGATTGCGCCCCCTCGGCCATACCGCCAACCGCCGCCATGCGCTCGGAAATCGCGCGCGCGTTCGCGTCGATCTCGTCGTTCGAACTCAGGGTCGAGCTAACTGCGCCGGCGAGGGAGTCCTTGGCCTTGATATTCTCCTCGGAGGCCGATCCGATCCGCATATGGAAGTCGCGCAGCACCGCCAGGAAGGAATTGAGGTTGACTGCGAGCCGGCCGAGCTCGTCCCGCCCCTTAACGGGGATATCTAGCGAGAGATCCCCGGTCTTGAGCACGGCGATGGACTTGTCGATACCGACGATCACGCTCGAAATCGAGGATGACACCGCGAAGGCGGCGGCTAGGGTGCCGCCCACGATCAGTCCGGCGATGAGGAAGGCGAGACGCGTCGCCCTGCGCTCTATGGCGGCTATCCCGGCGTCGATAAGGACGAACTGCTCCAGTATCGTCTTGTTCCCGATGCTTAGGACGTAATCCAGGTCGTCAATCCTTTTCTGGAAGAGCATGAGCGGGAAGACCGCCTTGGAGACATCCGCCGGCGCGGCGGTGAGCAGCTTGGAGAAATCGAGAGGCGGCGCGTCGGAATCGCCTTTGGTCGCGACGATGGCGGAATAGGATTCGCTGAGGTCGATAAGGCTCTGCTCGGAGAGCTCCCTGACCTTCTGCACGACGCCGACGGCCTCGCCGATCTTGGGGTCGAGGGAGGGCAGCACCTTCATCGAAGCTATCGACTTGAAGGCCTCCGCGTAGGCGGATACAGCCTCCTTGAAGGCCGGCTCCTCCGTCTTGACCCCGGTCGTCAGCAGCTTGCCGACCTCGACCCTGAGGTTCTGCTGCTTGACGGCCAGGGTGCTCAGGGACTCGCGCTCGGGCTTGATCCGGTCGATGGGGGAGCGAATGGCGAGATAAGCGCAAAGGGCCAAACCTATCGCGACGACGATGCCCAGCACGAGGGTGAGTAGCTTTGTCCTAATGCGCTTAAAGCCCTGCATACATTCCTCCGACCAATATCCGGGACGCGGTTACTTTATCTCTGCGATCGTCTTGAAGTAATCCGCCCAGGCCTGGCCGAATTTGGCGTCCACGACTTTTTTCGTGCTGGCGCGGAAAGCCGCGAGATCGAGGCCCTCGGCTTCTCCGATGACTTTCATTCCCTTGGCCTTTAAGGCCGCAAGGTCCCCGGCCTCTTGATCCTTGGTGAGCTTGGTCGCGTAGGCTCCGGCCTCCAGGGCAGCCTTCGATATCGCGTCCTGCGAGGCCTTCGGCAGTCCCTTCATGACGGCATCGTTCACCACGACTACCGAGGCGCCGAGGATATGATGGGTGAGCATGATATAGCCTTGCGACTCGTAGAGCTTCGCGGAGAGGATCGTGTTCACGGGGTTCTCCTGGCCCTGGACCACCTTCGTGCTGAGGGCCGCCGGCGTCTTGGCCCAATCGAGGGGAGTCGGCACGGCGCCCATGCCCTCAACGGCTGCCTGGTAGATCGGGAAGGGAATCGCGCGGATCTTGAGCCCGCGGAGGTCCTCGGGCTTCTTGATAATCCGGTCGCAGGTGAGCTCGCGAGTCCCGAAATAGAAGGCAGAAAGCACGCGCACGCCGCTTTTCTTGAGCAGGCCCTCGTCGAGCTTGATCATCAACGGCGATTTAGGATCCACGACCCGCATCAGTTGGTCGACATCCTTATACATGAACGGGGTATCGAGGACGGCGAAATCCTCATAAAGGGAGCCGAGGGCAGCGGCGGTGTTATGATGGAAGGCGATGGCGCCAGCAGAGACCAACTTCGCCTGCTCGGCGAGAGAGCCGAGCGAGGAATTAGGATAGACTTCCACGCTTATCGCGCCCTTCGAATATTCCTTTACCTTCTGGGCAAAATAATCGGCTTCCTGCCCGGCTATGCTGCTGGAAGCGTTTGGGTGCGAGTAGCGAAGGATTACGGGCTGAGCGAACGCCGAGAGGCAAAGCGAGAAAAGGCAGAACATAAATACCGAGACTCTCTTCATACGACCTCCAATACATACAGTAATTATTTACGATAACCATAAAAATTCAAGATTTTTGCCTGGCTGAGAGAAGGACTGGCGGACGAAGGATGTTATGTAACGGCCGCCTTGCCGCCGGCGGCCGCGATGGCTTCCTCGAGGATGGCGCGCAATCGCGGCTCGACGACCGTCCTGCGCGCGCTGTCGTAGAACTCGCCCATTCCCGCGAAGCCCTCGGCCTCCTGCAAAGCCGCCTGCAGGCCCATCTCCAACCGGTCGAGCTGCTTCACGAAGCTCGACTCTGGCGAAACGCCAGCCTCGAATTCCTCCCAAAGCGAGAGGAACCACTCGGCGTCGGGATGGCCGTCAAGGGCGCGAACGATGGCCGCGCGCTCGAGGGCTTCCTTGTCCTCGCGACTTACGCCGTCCACGGGCGTGATGTCGCCGGCGTAGGACTCGCCCATCTCGTGCACGAGGGCGAGGAGGGCGGCGCGGCTCGAGTCCAGGCGGCCGAAACCGCCGACTTCCCCGCCCTGGCCCGCGAGCAGGAGGGCGAGGAGAGCCGTGCCGAAGGAATGCTCGGCCACCGATTCGCAGAGGCCCTCGGGCAGGCCGCGCTTGAGCCAACCCTGGCGGTAGAGCCTCTTCAGGCGCATGAGGCGAAAGTAGGACGAAAGGGCCGGATCGGCGCCGCTCCCCAGCTCGATGAGCTCGTCGGGCCCCGCGGCCTTGGTGATCATAGGTTCCCTCATTCCCATTTCTGCCTGATCGCCTTGATGACGTCATAGATCTCGAAGAATATGTCGACGATCTCGGGATCGAAGTGCTTGCCCGACTCCATCCGCATGTGGTGGAGGACGCGCTCCTCCTCCCATGCGTCCTTGTAGGCGCGCTTGGAGCTCAGGGCGTCGTAGACGTCGGCCACCGCGACGATGCGCGCGGACAGCGGGATCTCGCGTCCCTTCTTGCCCGGGACGCTCGGCATCCTGGAGAGGTTGGCGTCGGACGCGAGCCCGGGATAACCGGCGCCGTCCCATCGCTCGTGATGGCCCAGCGCGATCTCGCGGGCTAGGGTATCCCACTCGGACTGCGGGTTCTCGAAATAGCGGGCGCCGAGCAGGACGTGCATTTTCATGCGCTCTCGCTCGTCCTCGTCCAAGGGACCCTTTTTCTGCAGTATGGCGTCGGGGATGCCGACCTTGCCTATGTCGTGGAGCATGGCCGACATCTTGAGCAGATCCTGGAAGGCGTCGATATCGGCCTTGGGGACCTCGTGCCGGGCGGCCCAGCGCCTGTATATCTCCACCGAGTAGGAGCCCACTCGGTTGACGTGCGGCTGGGTCTCCTCGGGATCGCGCATCGCGGCCATCATGACCATCTTGTACACGACGTCGCGCAAGAGGAGGGCGCGCTCGATCGCGACGCCGGCGTAGAAGGCGAACTGGGCCACGATGGACCGCTGCCTCTGCGTGAAGGACAGGGTCTTGCCCTCGGGATCCAGCCGGTTGATGAGCTCGAGCACGCCGACCATGTCGTTCTTGCTCGTCCGCAATGGGACGATGAGCATCGACCTCGTGCGGTACGAGGAGATCTCGTCGAAATAGGGGTTGAAGGAATAGGGAACGCCGGGGCCGAGCTTATAGGCGTCGGCGACGAGGAGGGACTCGCCGGTCGCCGCCACGTAGCCGGCCAGGGAACTCTTGTCGATCTCGATCTCGCTGTTGGAATAGATGTACCGGCTAGCGAGGAAGTCGTTGCGGTAAAGGGTGTCGTTCTGCACGTAGCTGAATTTGAGCTTCTTACCCTCGACGAGGAAGATGGAGCCCGCGTCGGCCTGGGCGAGAGAGCGGGTCTCGGTCAGGATGCTGTCCAGTAGGGTAGAGAGATCGCGGATATGGTGCAGCCGCTCGAGCTTTTCCAGTATCGAGCCGAGGTCGGCGGCTTCGGCGACGGGCTGCTTGGTCTCGCGCATAGGTCCGATACCTCCGTATCCGCCGCATGGCGCAGCGTTAACGGTATCCGCGAGCAGCCTGGCAGTCAAGGCGGAGGGCCGATCCTCGTCGCGCCGCGCGTGGTTTTCGCGCTCGGCTTGACAAAGCCTCGTCCCTCCGACTATCTTGCCATCCTCGCCGAGAAACCATGAACAAGCACAATGATCTACCTCCCGCCCCAGGGGGAAGCGCCCTCGACGGAATCGTACGCGCCGTCGGCGCCGCCTACGCGAGGATCGAGCTCGACCAGCGAGCCTTCCTCGACTCCGCTGCCGCTAGCGGCAAGGCTCTCGTCTGTCCCGCCGGCTGTGGTGCCTGCTGCCGGCCCTTCGTGCCCGATATCCTCCCCGCCGAGGCGACCTATGCCGCAACATGGCTCCTCGCGAAGAAGCCCGAGCTCGCCCGCCGCGTCGCCGCCTGGACCGCGGCCGAGGGCCCCATCGCCCCGCCCTGCCCCTTCCAAGAAGAAACGGCCGAGGGCGAGTCCTGCTCGATCTATCCGGCGCGATTCCTCATCTGCCGCCTCTTCGCCATGTCCGGCGTCAGCGACAAGGAAGGAAGGCCCTCGTTCAGGCTCTGCGCCCACATGCCCGTGGCCGGATTCCCGCCCCCCGGGATGGATCGGCCGCAGCTCGTCGGCGAGGAGCTCGCCCGCGCCTTCGGGGCCGAGCCTCCGATCATGAGCGCCTATGCGGCGGAGATCCTGGCCATCGACCCCTCGGAGGCCGGAGAGCGCCGGTCAGTCGTCGAGGCCTTGCCCGCCGCCCTCGCACGGGTAAGCCTCGCCCTGTCGCTTGCCGAGGAAGCGCGCGATCGCCCATACTTCGGGCACGATGAGCCCGACGAGCCGAAGAAGCAAGCCGCCACATGAGAGCGCGCAAAGGCCCAAGGCCGGCGCCGGCCTCGAGGCTAGGATCCCTGGGCTGATCGCGGCCTGGCGTTCCGAGCGCGGAGCGAAAGGCGGAGGACCCTTGAGCCGCGTCGAGATCGCGGCGGCGGGATCGGCCCTCCACGCCCTCCAGCGCGGCCTCACGGGCGATCGCCGCCTCGCGGGCTCCGGGTACATGGATGATCCCGAGCTCCTCGGCGCCTACCTTCTCTACTATTGGCCCGTCTCGTACATGCAGGCTTCCCTCGCCCT